>CALWVE010000032.1 GCA_944384905.1 uncultured Clostridia bacterium | reverse complement strand
TGATACAAACAGAAAAAGCCTTCTCCGGCACATAAGTGCTGAAAAAGGCTTGAAATAAAGGGCTTTCGAGGTTCCGCTGTGTTTTACAGCAGAGCTTCGGAAGCCCTTTTTCTGTTTATTCGATTGTTGCTGGCCGGTTCTGTAGCCTTTGAAACTTACCCCTCAAAAACAGCTGCTGGAGGAATAATTAAAAAGTGTGGAATAATTAAAAGGTTCAATCGGCGGGGAGGTTGATTACATCCTTGCCGGTTTTCTCAGCGTAGGTCTTTGTCTGAAATGCACCACCGGTTTCATGCTCAACATAGCACACCACCAGATCTGACCGGTCCACCATGCTCCGGTTTCGGATTTGTATTGCGGCCTTTGGATGGCTCCGAGCGGCTTCGTCACAGATCTCAACGCTGTCGTAGTATTCGTCAAAGGAGTCTGCGTTATTTACATATTCGGCTTTCGGGTATGCCAGCACCCAGATGAGTTCGCAATTGTCGTCCCGGATGTTATGCTTTGCCCGTCTGACTGTCGATGCCACAATCTGGTCAAACTCGCCGTCCCGTCCGATCAGGAACTCCACATATTCTTTTTCTGTTATGAGCTTCCTGACCAACGCAGCGACCTTTTCTTCGGTTTCAAAGAAGCGGTCAATCTGTCGGTGACCAAAGAAAGACACAGTATAAACATCGAGCAAGCACTGTCGCCTATCGAGGTCAGCGAGGAAGTTTACAGGGCATACTACCAGCCCATCTGGAACATCCGCTACCACGCCCAGAAGAACGGCGAGTGCCGCTGCACTAATGTATTGGATATCGAATCCTCTCGGTTTGGCTTTAAACGCATTGAGATTCACAAAGGAGTCGTGTACTTAAACGGCCGGCGGCTGTTGGTGCGCGGCGTGAACCGCCACGATTTTTGCTGTCAAACAGGCAGAACCGTATCCAGAGAATGGATGGTCAAAGAGATTACCGAAATGAAGCGGATGAACATCAACGCGGTCCGCACTTGCCATTACCCCGACAGTCCCTTATGGTATGAACTTTGCGATGAATACGTCCTGCTGCTGGTATGCGAATGCAACCTGGAAACTCATGGCGTAATGGGCGCCTTGACCCATTCTCCCCAATGGGCAACCGCATTTATCGAGCGCGCTTCCCGCATGGTGGAACAGCTGAAAAACCACGTCAGCATTTTTTCCTGGTCGCTGGGAAATGAAAGCGGAACCGGAGCCAATCACGCGGCCATGTACGGCTTTATCAAGGAATACGATCCCACCCGTCTGTGCCAGTATGAAGCGGGACAGCCGGGGAAAAACATTTCGGACATCCGGGGCAATATGTACGCTACCTACGACAGTATTTTAAAAATGCTGGCCGATTGCGAAGATGATCGCCCCATCATTCTTGTGGAATATCTGTATCAGATCCGAAATTCCGGTGGTGGAATGGATCGTTTTGTCGAACTGATGCAGCGCTATCCCCGATTCCAGGGAGGATTTATCTGGGATTGGCAGGATAAAGCGCTCATCACCAAAGATGAAAACGGTCATGCGTTTTATGGCTACGGCGGCGACTTTGACGAACCGTTTGTGGAAGGCTTTGACCGCGACGGCGATTGCCCCCGATTTATGACCTGCAACGGAATCGTACTGCCGGATCTTACCTGGAAACCCGTCGCTTACGAAGTAAAGGCCGGCTATGCGCCTGTACGCATTTCGCGCCCGGTGCAGTGGTCCGCCTGGCAAACCACCCAGCCTTGGAACCGGTTTTTGCTGGAAAATCAAAATGCAGAGCTGCCTCTGTCGGCATTTTCGTGTACGGCCATCCTGCGCGAAAACGGAGAAATCATTTGTGAGGAGGAGCTTTCTCTTCCCGATCTCAAAGCCGGAGAACAGCAAGAATTCACTTATGAAATTCCTCATAAAAAGCGCCCGGGATGTATCTACACCATTGAGTTTTCTGTTAAGCGCCGTGCCCAAACTTTTTATAACAAAGCCGATGCGGAAATCGGACTGTTTCAGTTTGAACTGGAAAACGGCCCGGCTCTGCCGCAGACGGAATCGCCGATTTATGCTGCGCCTGAGCAGAAGACGGAAGGCTCCGTGCTTTCGCTGTCTGCAAACCATGCTCAGCTGAAAATCGATCTGGATACCGGAAAGCTGGTCGGCTTCACTCAGTCAGGCAAAGTCTTGCTGCGGGAAATCTCGCCGTGCTTTGACCGTCCTTATACCGGCTTGGATGCTTTGGAAGGCTGGGGCTGGTATGCGGAATACGAAAAAATCAGAAAGCAAACGTTTATCTGGAAAAAGCCGCAGGTTCTCGTCGGCGAAAACCAGGTGCGAGTAGAAGTTTCCTTTGTTCAGAACGATTCCTCCCTGCCCGATATCCACGGCAAACTCGCCTATATTTTAAAAGGCAACGGAGAGCTGGATCTGTGCGCAGACTTCCATCTTGACCGCTCCTATCGGGCGGTTCCCCGGGTAGGTGTGGAATGCATCTTGCCGGGCGAAATGGAAAAACTCTCTTATTTCGGCCGCGGACAGAACGAAAGCTATTCCGACCGCATCCTCTCCGCGCCGCTTGGGGTGTATCAAACCAACGTCAGCGACGAACATTTTGCGTTTATTCCTCCATCGGAAAACGGCGGACATGAGGACACGCGTTGGGTTCGTCTGAAAGATCAATCGGGCTGTCAGGTTTCCATAGCTTCGCAGTGCCCCTTCCATTTTGACGCCCACCACAGCCGCATCGCCGACTACCAGTCCGCCGGTCATGACCACGAATTGGTACGGCGCGATGAAACGGTTGTACACATCGACGCCGCCCATGGGCCGATCGGAGGAGACATGGCCTGGAGCACCGCCATGCCGGAAAAATTCCGGGTAGCAGGCGGAGACTATCATTTAGAAGTTACCATCCGAGCGGAAAATACTTAAAATCAGATGAATTGATGCGCAACAAAACTGTTTTGCGCTTAAAAACACATACTCTTTCTTCATACAAAAAAGGACAGGCTTTTTTTTCGAAAGCCTGTCCTTTTTATGGCCTTTTTGCAAAAACATAACACGGCTATAGTTTCAAATGTGCCGTCCGGCTTCGAGCAGACGGATCTTCTTCAAAGCCCATGGAAGCATAAACACCTAAAGCCGCGGCGTCATCTCGATCAACCAGAACCGACAGCTTCTTTTCCCCGTTGGCTTCAATCGCCTTGGCCAGTAGAGCACGTGCATATCCACGCCGTCTGTAGGCCTCGCAGACGAATAGATCGTACGGTTCATTTTCCTCAAAACAACAAGTAACATCGATATAACCCACAACATGCGAGCCATCCAAAGCGAGGAAAACATGAAAACGATCCGGCACCGCAAGCACCTTTTCCGCTATCCAATACCGTCCGACATCGTCATGAATCGCCAGATAGCCGGCTCTATAGATTTCGGAATACGGAACAACCGAAAGTTCGGAAGAAAAAGCAGATGGCTTTTTCAAAATCAGCTTGCATTGTTCCGGTTCAAAGGAAGCGCCGCTAATACGCAGGCAATTTTCTATCAGGCGATTGGCTGGATTATAAACAAAGTCCACCGAAAAACCAGGAAAACGGCTTTTCAGATAATCCATCATTTCGCTATATGCCTCTTCCAAACGGGAAAGCCCCACCAGCATTTCAAGATAGGATTCTTCCTTTACAACCAGAAAAGAAAACAGTCCTAAAAGCATCTGTTCATCGTAGATGCCAAACACACAGTAGTGTTGCGGATCGGCGATGGCGTGAAGCAGGTTCTTTTCAAGCTGTTCGGCACTTTGCAGCATGGGATCGGCATACATCCTGTCGCCGGTAAAATCACTTGCAAAACGAACCGCTTCTTCGACCGTAACGGTTTGAATCATGTTGTCACTCCTGCTGCCACTAAGCTTTTAAAATTCCGTTTCTTTCGCCCAGCCGCGACTTCTTTCTACGGCCTGGTGCCAGCGCGCAAGGTCGTGTTCGCGATTAGTAAAAGCCGGATCGGGATCAAACATCGTAGAAGGATGCCACAATTCGCCCAGCGCGGCTTCATCCGCCCACAGACCTACAGCCAGACCGGCCAGCATAGCGGCTCCCATGGCGGTGGTTTCCAAGCACTTCGGACGCAGCACGCGGCAGCCGAGCAGATCGGCCTGATACTGCATCACCGGTGCGCTGCGGCTTACGCCGCCGTCGACGCGCAGCTCGCGGATAGCCGTTCCCGAAGCTTTTTCCATCGCGTAGAACAGATCGCAGTTTTCCAGCGCGATACTATCGAGCACCGCGCGGCAGATATGGGCATCCGTTGTGCCGCGGGTGATACCCAAAATCGAGCCGCGGGCGTACATATCCCAATACGGCGCGCCAAGCCCCGTAAACGCCGGTACAAACGTCACGCCGCCACTATCCGGTACAGAAAGCGCCATACGGTCGGCTTCGGCGGGTTCTTCGATAATCTTGAGTCCGTCGCGCAGCCAGTTGATGGCGGAACCCGCATTGAACGCGCTTCCTTCGAGCGCATACGTCGTTTTGCCGCGCACCTGCCAGGCGACCGTCGTCAGCAGCCCGTCTTCGGAAAGCACCGGCTTTTCCCCTGTGTTCATCAGCACAAAACAGCCTGTGCCATACGTATTCTTCGCCATACCCGGCGTGAAGCAGCACTGCCCGAACAACGCGGCGTGCTGATCCCCGGCGATACCCGCGATGGGCACCGCATGGCCCAGAATACCGGTATCTGTTTGACCCAGAATGCCGCTCGACGGGCAAAATTCGGGCAGCGCCGTACGCGGGATACCGAAAAGTGCCAGCAATTCTTCGTCCCATTGCAGCGTATGAATATTAAAAAGCATCGTGCGCGATGCGTTGGATACATCAGTTACATAGCGTTTGCCGCCCGTAAAATGCCAGATCAGCCAGGTATCCACGGTTCCGAAGCGCAGATGGCCCTGTTCCGCCAGCTCGGCGGCTTCGGGCACGTTTTCGAGAATCCACTGCATTTTGGTGCCCGCAAAATACGGGTCGATCACCAAACCGGTCGCCTGATGGATCATTTTAGCCTGTTCCGTATCGGCCAGCTGTTCACATACTTCCGCCGTGCGGCGGCACTGCCACACAATGGCATTATAAACCGGGCGTCCGGTACGCGCGTCCCAGGCGATCGTTGTTTCGCGCTGGTTGGTGATGCCGATCGCCGCAATATCCGTGCTGGAAAGCCCGGCTTCGCGCACAGCGCGCCGCATAGCGAAAATCTCCGTTTCCAGAATTTCCATGGGGTTATGTTCCACCCAGCCCGGCTGGGGATAAATCTGTTCAAATTCTTTTTGCCCCATGCCGCAAACGCGTCCGGCTTTATCGAAAACCACAGCCCGGGAACTTGTTGTTCCCTGATCCACTGCAAGAATATACTCGGCTGCCATGATACACCTCCGTCTGTTCCGTTTGGTTTCAAAACCGCTGTATACACGGGATTTTTCATGAATAGAATACAATAAAAACAGAAAATCCGCAAGGCTTTTGAAAATCTTTTGCATATTCTTCATAGGCCATTCATTTTTGTTTCGATGAAAAATTCTATTTTTATACACAGATTTCATTGACTTTTATTTTCTTTCGCCTTAAAATAAAATTTACTATACTTTTTTCAGGAGCGGTTGGAATATGGATTACATCTCTCTCGTCGGTATTGCCGGAGGGCTTGCCATGGACGCCTTTGCCGTAAGCGTTACGCAGGGCACTTCTTTAAGAGAAAAGAAAGCTTCACAATGTCTGAAAGACGCCCTTCGCTTTGGCGTATGTTTCGGCTTTTTTCAGGGAATGATGCCGTTTATCGGCTGGGCCATCGGTAAAGTTGGTGAATCCGTCATCGGACAAATCGACCACTGGGTGGCTTTTTTACTGCTCGGCTGGATCGGTATCCAGATGATCCGCGAAGCCATGAGCGGCGAAGAAGAGGAAGCCAGCAGCCACGTTGACCTTAAAAAGCTGCTGACTCTAGGCATTGCAA
Organism: uncultured Clostridia bacterium; assembly: GCA_944384905.1. Lineage (GTDB taxonomy): Bacteria > Bacillota > Clostridia > Oscillospirales > Acutalibacteraceae > RGIG7265. Next base: position 29,018 of record CALWVE010000032.1, on the reverse strand, counting down.
CCAGCATCGATGCGCTGGCGACCGGCATTATCCTGCCCGGTGCCGTGGGCGCTTCCACCGTCCCGCTGATGCTCATCAGCGTGGGCATGATCGGCGTCATCACCTTGGTTCTCAGCTTTGCCGGTGTGTTTATCGGGCGCAAATTCGGCGAGCTTTTTGCCGGAAAAGCAGAGATCGTGGGCGGCTGTGTGCTGATCTTCATCGGTGCGCGCATTCTGATCGATCATTTGTTTTTGAGCTGAGTGCGAGGAGGGAATCCGAATGGAACCCACACGCTGCGGCTGGTGTCTGCAAAATGAACGCCTGACCCGCTATCACGACGAAGAATGGGGCGTTCCCGTATTCGACGACAGAAAACAGTTTGAATTTTTAATGCTGGAAGTACTGCAATGCGGGCTCAATTGGAACATGATGCTGCAAAAGCGGGAAATCTTCCGCGATTGCTTTGAGGATTTCGATTTCGAACGCGTCGCCGCTTACGGAGAAACTGAGATCCAGCGGATTCTGGAAACGCCCGGTATGCTGCGTTCCCGCCGCAAAATCGAAGCCGTTATCCGCAATGCCCGGGCATTTCTCACGGTACGTGAAGCTTACGGTTCGTTTTCCTCTTACTTATGGAGCTATACAAACGGGAAACCCGTTGCCTACCGCGGGCACGAAACAGGAAAGCTGCCGGTTTCCAATCGGCTTTCCGCCGCCATCTCACAGGACCTCAAGCGGCGGGGATTCTCGTTTTTAGGACCGGTCACGGTCTATTCCCATTTACAGGCCTGCGGTATGGTAAACGACCATCAGCAAACCTGCGCCTGCTATGAACGTCTGCTGCGGGACTTTCCGCCCGTTTTTCTCGATCCCGACGGAGATGTATATTAACCGAATATTATGCAGGATGACCAATCCTTTTGCCGTTTGGGTATAATTCATAAAAGCCATGCACATATTCCGATTGTGCGTGGCTTTTTTATACGCCGGCGTAAAATATTTTACCGATTTAACACGAAAAAAAGTTGTATTTTACCGTTCATTTATGGTATAGTGTAGGTTAATAACCCGACCTTTTGGCGGGGACTGATTTTACTTTACTTTATAGAAAGGAAGACACGATGATGACACACGAAAACCGTTACCACACCCATACCTGCGGAGAGCTTTCGGAAAATAATATCGGGCAGAACGTACGCGTTGCGGGGTGGGTTGAAAATATCCGTGACCACGGCGGCATCCTGTTCCTCGATATTCGTGATCACTACGGCGTTGTGCAGATCGTGATCCATGATGACCGTATGCTGCGGGATATCACCCGTCAGTGTACCGTGACCTGTGCCGGCACGGTAGAGCTGCGGGACGAGAGCACGGTCAACCCCAAGATTTCTACCGGCACGGTTGAAATTGCCGCCAGCGAACTGACGGTTCTGGGCAAGTGCAAACACAACCTGCCGTTTGACGTAACCACTTCCACCGAAACCAAGGGAGAACTGCGCCTGATGTACCGTTACCTCGACCTGCGCAACCCCAAGGTTCACAAAAACCTTGTGCTGCGCTCGCAGGTGATCTCTTTCTTGCGCCGCAAGATGGAAGACATGGGCTTTATGGAAATCCAGACGCCGATCCTCTCCGTTTCTTCTCCGGAAGGCGCGCGCGACTATCTGATCCCCAGCCGCAAACACCACGGCAAGTTCTACGCCCTGCCCCAAGCTCCGCAGATTTTCAAACAGCTGTTGATGACCTCCGGCTTCGATAAATATTTCCAGATTGCTCCCTGCTTCCGTGACGAAGATGCCAGAGCCGACCGTTCGCCGGGTGAATTCTACCAGCTCGATTTCGAGATGGCTTTTGCCACGCAGGAAGATGTGTTTGCTGTAGCCGAAGAAGTACTGTATGAAGCCTTTTCCAAATTCACCGACAAAAAAGTCAGCAAACCGCCGTTTGTGCGCATTCCCTATGCGGAATCGATGCTCAAATACGGTACGGATAAGCCCGACCTGCGCAACCCGCTCGAAATCATCGATCTTTCCGATCTGTTTGTGGAAACCGGCTTCAAGCCGTTCCTGAAAAAGACGGTACGCGCCATCAATGTGCCGGGCATGGCTTCGCAGTCGAAAGGCTTCTTTGAAAAGATGTTCGACTACGCCATTTCGATCGGCATGAAGGGCCTGGGCTACGTGAAAGTCATGGACGACATGTCTCTCAACGGACCGATCGATAAATTCCTCTCCGACGAACAGCGCGCCGAAATCATCCGCCGCGCCGGACTCAAGCCGGGCGACGTACTGTATTTCATCGGCGACGACGCCAAAAACGCGCCGCGTCTGGCCGGACAGATCCGCATGGAAGTGGCCCGCCGTCTGGGACTCATCAACGAAGACGAATTTAAACTGTGCTTCGTGGTCGACTTCCCGATGTACGAAATCGACGAAGAAACCGGCGCTTATGCCTTTACGCACAACCCGTTCTCTATGCCGCAGGGCGGCCTGGAGGCTTTGAATACCAAGAATCCCGACGAAATCCTCGCTTATCAATATGATATCGTCTGCAACGGCGTGGAGCTTTCCTCCGGCGCTGTTCGTAACCACGATACCGAAACCATGATCCGCGCCTTTGAAATTGCGGGTTACGGCGAAGAAGAAGTCAAAGAAAAATTCGGCGCCCTGTACAGTGCTTTCCAGTACGGCGCCCCGCCGCACGCCGGTATGGCTCCGGGTGTCGACCGCATGCTGATGCTGATGACCGGCGAAGAAAACATCCGCGAAGTCATCGCCTTCCCGATGAACAGCAGCGCACAGGACCTGATGCTCGGTTCTCCGGCGGAAGTCACCGAACAGCAGCTGCGTGAAGTGCATATCCGCATCCGCAAGTAAGAAAGGCAGGCACAACATGGTTACACCCGAAGAAATCCGCCAGCTTGCCCTGCTGGCCAAACTGGAAATCAGCGAAGAAGAAATTGAGCCGCTCGCCCGTCAGATGGAAAAGATCATCGCGTTTGCCGATACGATCAACAGCGCCGACGTGGGCGACACCGGCTTTGATACAATCAACGGACTGGAAAACGTCTTCCGCGCAGACGAGGTTCTCCCCTCTCTGCCGCAGGAAGAAATTCTGAAAAACGCCGAAAGCACCGCCGACGGCTGCTTTGTGGTGAGAAAGCGAGGTGCGGCACGATGATTTCAACTTTGCATCAGAAACTTGTTGAAAAAGAGCTTTCCTGCGTGGAACTGACAAACCTCTATCTCGAAGCCGCACAGCGCGACAACGCGGCGCTGAATGCGTATGTTACGCTGACACCTGACACCGCGCTGGCCGCCGCACGCGCCACGGATGAACGGCTGGCCCGCGGCGAAAGCCTCGGCCTGCTCGACGGCATCCCCATGACGCTTAAAGACAACATCTCCACCAAAGGGATTGAAACCACCTGCTCTTCTCGGATGCTCCAGGGCTACCGTCCCATTTACGACGCCGCCGTTTGGGAAGCCTTACAGGCACAGGGCAGCGTTCTGCTGGGCAAAACGAACATGGATGAATTCGCGATGGGCTCTTCCAGCGAAACTTCTGTGTTCGGCGGCTCCAAGAATCCGCACAGTCTTGGCCATGTGGCCGGCGGCAGTTCCGGCGGCGCGGCTTCGGCCGTTGCGGGACATCTGGCCGCGTTTGGCCTCGGTTCCGATACGGGCGGTTCCATCCGCCAGCCGGCCAGCTTCTGCGGCATTGTCGGCCTGAAACCCACCTACGGCGCCGTTTCGCGCTATGGCCTGATCGCCTATGCTTCCTCGCTGGATCAGATCGGCCCGCTGACGTTTACAGTGGAAGACGCCGCCGCGGTGTTCGACGCCATCAGCGGCCGCGACGAACGCGATTCCACCTGTTCCGGCGCAAAAGAAGCCACCCTGCCCGGCTTAAAACGGGATATCCGTGGCCTGCGTATCGGCGTAGCCAAGGAATATTTTGAAGGCATCAAGGGCGACGTGCGCACAGCAATGGAAAAAGCCATGGAAACGTATCGCGCGCTGGGCGCCCAAATCGAAGAATTCAGCCTGCCCTCCCTGCGCTATGCTCTGCCGGTTTATTATATTCTCGCGTGCGCGGAAGCCAGCTCGAACCTCGGCCGTTATGATGGCATCCGCTACGGCTATAAGACAAGCTCTTCCTATGAAAGTATCCATGAAATGGTCTGCAAAACCCGCAGCGAAGGCTTCGGCAAAGAAGTTAAGCGCCGCATCCTGCTGGGCACGTATGTACTCAGCTCCGGCTATTACGACGCCTACTACAAGAAAGCACAAAACCTGCGCGGCAAAATCGTGGAAGAAATGCGCGCAGCTTTTGCCTCTTACGATATTCTGCTGGCGCCCACCGTTCCCATGACAAGCTTCCCACTCAATTTTACGGGACAGGATCCGGTAGAAACCTACCTCACCGATATTTGTACGGTTCCGGTCAACATCGCCGGTCTGCCGGGCATCTCTCTGCCCTGCGGTTTCGACAGCCAGAATCTGCCCATCGGCTTACAGCTCATCGGCGCGCCGTTTGCGGAAGCGAAACTGCTCAATGCGGCCTATGCCTATGAACAGGCGGCGGATATGTACCGTCCCGCGCCGTTTGGTGTTCAGTTTGAAGGAGGTGCCCGGGCATGAAAGAATATGAACTCGTCTGCGGCCTGGAAACGCACGTAGAGCTTTCCACCAAAACGAAGATTTTCTGCGGCTGCACTACGGCTTTTGGCGGCGAACCCAATACCCATTGCTGCCCTGTATGCATCGGTCTTCCGGGGACGCTTCCCTGCCTGAACCGCAGCGTGGTGGATTACGCCATCCGCGCCGGCCTGGCTACCAACTGCGAAATTGCCGAAATTTCCAAAATGGACCGCAAAAACTACAGCTATCCCGATCTGCCCAAAGCGTACCAGATTTCACAGTATTACATGCCGCTCTGCCAAAACGGTTATATCCCGCTTTCCAACGGCCGGAAAGTGCGGATCCTGCGCATTCATATCGAAGAAGACGCAGGCAAGCTGATCCACGAACGCGGCAACACTTATATCGATTACAATCGCGGCGGCGTTCCATTGATCGAAATCATAACGGAACCCGATATCCGCAGCATCGACGAAGCGCGCGAATATGTGGAAAAATTGCAGCTGATTATGCGCCACATCGGCGTTTCCGACTGCAAGATGCAGGAAGGTTCCCTGCGCTGCGATGTAAACATTTCCGTTCGCCCGAAAGGCAGCGAAAAGCTGGGCACGCGTACCGAAATCAAAAACATGAACTCTTTCACCTTCATGGAACGCGCCATGGAGTATGAAATGGAACGCCAGATCGATGTGATCGAAGGCGGCGGCAGCGTGGTGCAGGAAACTTTGCGCTACAATCCCGACGAAGACATCACGGAAAGCATGCGCAGCAAGGAAGATGCGCACGACTACCGCTATTTCCGCGAGCCGGATCTGGTAACGATCCATGTCACGCCCGAGGAAGTGGAAGCGCTGCGCGCTACCCTGCCCGAATCTCCGATCGACCGGCAGGCGCGCTATGTAAACGAACTGGGACTGCCCGAAAAGGATGCTTCCCTGCTCGTCAAGTACAAAAAAGTAGCCGATTACTTTGAAGCCGTGATCGAAGGCGGATTTAACGCCAAACCGGCGGCCAATGTGATTTTGGGGCAGGTTTTCCGCCGGCTGACCACGGAAGAAGCCAAAGAAGCTTTTGATATTCTGCCCACGCCCGCCCAGCTGCGCGAGCTGCTGGAATGGCTGGAGGCCGGGAAAATCCGCATGAATCTGGTTAAATCGGCGTTTGAAAAAATGCTCGACACCGGACGCCCTGCCGGAGATTTCATCAGCGAAGATGATATGGGCGGGCTGGATGAAGCCGCTCTGCGCAAGCTTTGCGAAGATTCGATTGCGGCCAATCCCAAAGCGGCGGACGATGTTCGCGCCGGCAAGGAAAAAGCCGTTAAAGCGCTCGTCGGCGGCGTGATGCGCGCCGCAAAAGGCCGCGCCGATGCACAGGCTGCCGAAAAGCTTCTTCTTGAACTGCTCAAATAAACCAATCAAACAAAAATAGAGACAGGAGGAAATACCATGGCTGTTTTGGATGTATCTTTTATGGCAACGACGCTCAAGCGCACCGTCCCGATCAAAGTGATTATCCCCACGGATAAGCGCTATTTTCCCGGCATGAAGTGCCGCGAAGAAGGCAAACCCTATAAAACACTGTATTTGCTGCACGGCATATTGGGCAGTGCGGGAGACTGGCTATACGGCACGCGTATTCAGCGCTGGGCCGAGGAACGCGATCTGGTGGTTGTGATGCCGGCAGGCGAAAATTCCTTTTATGTGGATCAGCCATGGAATTGCAGCTTGTACAGTGAATTCATCGGCAGCGAACTCATTTCATTTACCCGCAAAACGTTCCCGCTTTCTCATAAACGGGGAGATACCTACATCGCCGGTCTTTCGATGGGCGGTTACGGCGCGCTGTATAACGGGTTCAAATTCAACGAAACCTTTGGCGCTGTCGGCGCCTTGTCCGCCGCACTGGTGGTCAACGAAAAAATGGTGGATGCCGATCCCGATTCCCCGTTTTTTGCCTCTACGCCCGCCTATCTGAAAAGCTGCTTCGGCCCGGATCTGGCCAAAGCCGCCCAAAGCGAGCTGAACCCCTTTGTGCTGGTTGATACGCTCCTGCAAAAAGGAAAAGAATTGCCTGCGCTTTACATGGCCTGCGGCGATCATGATTCCCTGCTGGCGGATAACCGTGCTTTCTCGGAATTTCTTACGCAGAAAGGCGTCGATCACGTCTTTGAAGTCGGCCCCGGCGCACACGAATGGGATTTTTGGGACAACTATGTGCTCAAATTCCTGAACTGGCTTCCGCTCGAAGGCAAACAAGCCGGTATGAACAGCGGCAACGTAGGCGTATAATTCTAATAAGACAAAAAGACCGGTTTTCGCCGGTCTTTTTTTGTTGCACACCACGTGGTACGGTGCTATAATCGGAGCAGTGGAGTCTATTTTAAGGAGGAGTTTTTGATGATTCGTCTATTTGACCGACACAGCGTCCGTTCCGTTAAAGAACTGGACGGCATGTGGTCGTTTACCCCCGATAACGGCAGCGGGAAAACCTATTCTCTGCCGGTTCCCGGCTGTTGGGAACAGCACCCCGATCTGCTGACTTATCGCGGCACGGGTACGTTTGCCCGCACGGTGCGCGTCACAAAAGATACCGCCGTTCGCCTGGTATTCAAAGGCGTCAGCCACACGGCGGACGTGTATTTTGACGGGCAGAAAGTGGCGCATCACTACAACGCTTTCACGCCGTTCACCGCCGAAATTCCCGGCGTAAAAGCCGGCGAGCACGAGCTGACCGTGAAAGTGGACAATCGCTTCAGCGAAGCTTCCGCCCTGCATATTCCGAACGACTACTATACCTACGGCGGCATCACCCGCCCGGCCGCACTGGAAGAGATCGACGATTTGTTCATCGAGCGCGTACATTTTACGCCCGAGCAGACCGGTTCCGGCTGGAAAGCTACGGTGGAGCTGACCGTACGCAATATTGGCGCAGCGGCAGCTGAACTGGATGCACAGGCTGAACTGGCGGGCATTACCCTCCGTTTCCCGCATGAAACCATTCCCGCAGGTGGAGAAACAATCGTTTGCGCCGAAGCCGATTTTCCGGATGTAAACGCCTGGAGCCCGGACGCGCCGAATCTGTATTTTCTGCGCGCGATTCTGCGCCGCGGCGAAACGGAAACGGATGACCTGATCGAGCGCGTAGGCTTCCGCACCGTATCGTGGCAAGGCGGCCGCCTGTGTGTCAACGGGAATCCGGTATTCCTGAAGGGATTCAACCGGCATGAAGATTACGCCGCTGTGGGCTGTGCCGTTCCGGTACAGCTGATGGCGCAGGATCTGGATCTGATGGCCGATATGGGCGCCAATGCGGTAAGAACCTGTCACTACCCCAACGACGAGCGTTTCCTCGACTTGTGCGACGAACGCGGCTTCCTCGTTTGGGAAGAAAACCACGCCCGCGGTTTGAAACTGCATCACATGCAGAACCCCAATTTTGAGCGCCAGTGCGAAGACTGCATCCGCGAGATGATCGAAAACCACTACAATCATCCCGCCATTGTGATCTGGGGCATCTTGAATGAATGCGCCAGCGATACGCCGGAAGGCCGCGTGATGTACAAAAAGCAGTTTGAGCAGATCAAATCGCTGGATACCACCCGCCCCACCACGACGGCCACCTGCCAGCATTTCAAAGATTTGTGTCTTGATCTGCCGGATGTGGTATCGTTCAACATTTACTCCGGCTGGTACACCGACGCCCCCATTGCCGAAGCATGCGAACGCGAGATTGAATGGATTCGCCGGGACGGCGGCGCAGGCAAACCGCTGATCGTCAGCGAATTTGGCGCAGCGGCCGTATACGGCTACCGCGATCCCGGCCACGTAAAATGGAGCGAAGAGCGCCAAAGCGACGTACTGGACGAATGCCTGAGCGTTTATATGAATCATCCGGAAATCACCGGCACGTTCATTTGGATGTTTGCCGACTGCCGCGTATGCGAAGAAAACAACTGGTTCTCCACCCGCGCACGCGGACACAACAACAAGGGTGTTGTCGATGAATACCGCCGCCCGAAAATTGCTTACCAAACCGTGAAAAACCACTATAAAAAGTAATAAAAAGGGCTTCCGCTTTTAGCGGAAGCCCTTTCAATTTATTTTTCTTCGGATGCAGCCAGTTCGCGTCCCATCAAAACGCCCATCACAGACGCCATCATCAGGCCGCGCGTCCAGCCGGACGAGTCGCCCAGGCAATGGAAGTTTTCGATATTGGTTTTGAAATGTGCATCCATTTTCACACGGTTGCTGTAGAACTTGAGTTCCGGCGAATACAGCAGCGTTTCTTCGCTGGCAAAGCCGGGCACAACCGTATCGACCGCCTGGATAAAGTTGATGATATTGATCATCGCACGGTACGGCATGGCGGCCGTGATATCGCCGGCCACGGCGTCCGGCAGAGACGGGCGCAGGTTAGAGCGCTTCAGCTCATCCTGCCAGGTACGCTTACCGTCGAGAATATCGCCGAAGCGCTGCACCAGGATATGGCCATCACCCAGCATGTTGGTCAGTTCCCCAACCTTCTGCGCATAGGCGATCGGCTGATTAAACGGTTCGCTGAAATTATGCGAGCACAAAATAGCCAGGTTCGTGTTGTCGGATTTCAGCTCCTTATAAGAATGACCGTTGACAACCGCCAAATCGTTATCGTAATTTTCCTGGCTGACAAAACCGCCCGGATTCTGGCAGAACGTGCGCACTTTATTTTTGAACGGCTTGGGATAGCCCACCAATTTGGATTCATACAGCACGTTGTTCACGCGCTCCATAATCTCGTTGCGCACTTCCACGCGCACACCGATGTCTACCGTTCCCGGCTCATGGGCAATGCCATGCTCGGCGCAGATTTTTTCCAACCAGTCGGCGCCGCGCCGTCCGGTGGCGGCAATGGTGTGGTTGGCAAAAATATCGTACTCCCCGTTTTTGTCGCGCACATGCACGCCGCAGCAGCGTTCGCCGTCGAGAATCAGGTTTTCGCATTCTGTGGAAAAAAGAATCTCCACGCCGTTTTCGATCAGATGCCGTTCGATGGCATGATAAATTTCCTGCGCTTTTTCGGTTCCCAAATGGCGGATCGGACAATCGACCAGCTTGAGACCCGCCTGAATCGCTTTGCGGCGGATTTCTTTCACCGCCGTGGGATCAGATACGCCTTCCACGTGCGGATCGGCGCCGAACGAAAGATAAATTTCGTCGGTATAGTTGATCGTTTCCTGTGCCAGATCTTCACCGATCAGCTGCGGCAGATCGCCGCCCACTTCATAGGAAAGCGAAAGTTTGCCGTCGGAAAAAGCACCCGCGCCTGAAAAACCTGTGGTGATGGCGCACGACGGGCAGTTCATACACCGTCCGGTCTGCGCCTTAGGGCAGTGCCGTTTTTCAACCGGCAACCCTTTTTCAACAATAATCATAGACCGGCGGGAACCTTTTCTCAGCAGTTCCAACGCCGTAAAAATACCGGCCGGGCCGGCTCCGATGATGACCAAATCGGTCTGTTTGTTCTGCATATCAATACCTCCTGCTGCAATCTTTCTGTTTTTATTTTAGGCATAAAAAAACCGTCAACCGGTAATACAATCCCGCAGGATCGGAATAGCCGGCTGTCGGCAGCCTGTAGAAACGTCCGCCCATTATACGGACTTATATTCAGATCATAATCTTACATTTTAATTTATACCATATCCATATAAATTTGTCAAGACTAGAAATACAAACAAAAACTTTTTCTTTTTTTGTGGGCAGAAAAATGGAAAAGACGAAGATTTTTGCCGCAAAATGTGCTATACTATAGGCGTTGTTTAAAAATAGGTAACCTATAAAACAGAAAGGATGATCGGATTTGCTGACAGTTGGAATGCCGGCGCCGGATTTTGCTCTGGCCGACCAGAACGGAGAAACCCGCACGCTGAAAGACTTTGCCGGGAAAAAACTGATCCTCTATTTTTATCCCAAAGACAATACCGCCGGATGCAGCAAGCAGGCTGCCGGTTATGCACAGCTTATCGAACAGTTTGGTGAAAAAGGCGCCTGCGTGGTGGGCATCAGCAAGGATTCCGTCGCTTCTCACCAGCGGTTCATTCAAAAGCTGGACCTGCCCTTTACCCTCTTGAGCGACCCGGAACGCACGGCGATTGAAGCCTACGGCGTTTGGAAAGAGAAAAAGATGTGCGGCAAGGTCAGCATGGGCGTAGTACGTTCCAGTTTTATTATCGATGAAAACGGAATTCTGCGCGGCATTTATGAAAATGTAAAATCAACCGATAACCCCGCCAAAATGCTCCTGGAACTGGACACGCTGGCTTAAAGGTTCGGTTATCAATAAAAGGGTACGGTTCTGCCGGGCAGAATCGGGAAAGGAAGTTATTATGCATTGCACAAGAAAAATCACGGAAGATCTGTATTGGGTAGGCGCCAGCGACCGTCGTCTGGCTCTGTTTGAAAACGTATACCCCATTCCCCGCGGCGTTTCTTATAACGCTTACTTATTGATGGACGAAAAAACCGTGCTGCTCGACACAGTCGACGCTTCTGTCAGCCGACGCTTTATGCAGAACGTGGAAGCCACACTGGCCGGCCGCCCGCTCGATTATCTGGTTATCAACCACATGGAACCCGACCACTGCGCCTGTGTGGAAGAAATTGTGCGCCGCTATCCGGAAACCCGCCTTGTCTGCAACGCCAAAACGGTGGCGATGCTGCAGCAGTTCTTTGATTTTGATGTAACCGGCCGTACGGATGTGATTAAAGAAGGCGATACGCTTTCGACCGGCCGCCACACGCTTACGTTTGTCATGGCTCCGATGGTTCACTGGCCCGAAGCGATGGTCACCTATGATACGACGGACAAGGTTCTGTTCTCTGCCGACGCTTTCGGTACCTTCGGTGCCATTGACGGCAACCTGTTCGCCGATGAAGTGAATATCGAGCGTGACCACATCGATGAATTCCGCCGCTATTTCACCAATATCGTTGGCAAATACGGCCCGCAGGTACAGGCTCTGCTGAAAAAAGCCGCCGGTCTGGAAATTTCCATGATCTGCCCGCTGCACGGCTTTGTCTGGCGCGAAAACCTGGGTTATATCCTCGATAAATATCAGCACTGGAGCACCTATACGCCCGAAGAAAAAGGCGTGCTCATTGCTTTTGGCTCCATCTACGGCAATACGGAAGAAGCGGCCGAACTGCTGGCTCACAAGCTCTCTGAGCGCGGCGTAAAGAACATCGCCATGTACGATGTTTCCTCCACGCACAGCTCCGTGATCGTTTCCGAAGCCTTCCGCCTGAGCCACTGGGTACTGGCTTCCGCCACCTACAACGGCGGTATCTACACCCCCATGGAATTTGCCCTCACCGAACTGAAGCTGCACAACCTGCAGAACCGTACCGTAGCCGTATTGGAAAACGGCACCTGGGCTGCCATGGCCGGAAAACAGATCCATGCCGTGCTCGACACCATGAAAAACATCACTCGCATCGAGCCAACTGTTTCCGTGAAATCGGCTGTGAAACCCGCTCAGGTTGAAGCGCTCGATGCGCTGGCCGATGCGCTGGCCGCTTCCGTTCAGGGCTGATTTCGGGTGGCATCTATGCGAATCGGTCTGATCGGTTCCGGAAAAATTATACCTGATTTTCTGTCTGCGGCCGCTCTTGTGCCGCAGGCGGAAATCGTCGCCCTGGCCGCCCGAAACAAGCGGCAGCGTAAGGCGATTGCCCAGCAGTTTGGTATTCCGGTTCAATACACCCACGCCGCCGAACTGCTGAAAGACCCCCATGTTGAAGCCGTTTACATTGCGCTGCCCAACAGCCTGCACGGGTTTTATACCCGCCGCGCGCTGGAAAGCGGCAAACATGTTCTGCTGGAAAAACCGGCCACGGCTTCCGGGGATGAATGGCAAGATTTATTTTCGCTCGCGCAGAGCAAAACTCTGTGCCTGTTTGAAATGATTACCAACCGCTTCCACCCGATGTTTGAAAAAGTGCAGGAATGGCTGCCCAAAATCGGGCCGGTGCGGATTGTTCAGATGAATTATTCCCAGTTTTCCAGCCGATACGAACGTTTTCTGGATGGGGATATTGCCCCCGCCTTTAACCCCGATCTCGGCGGCGGCGCACTGCTCGATCTGAACGTATATAACATTCAGCTGGCCGCCGGCTGGTTTGGCGCGCCCGATGGTGTATCGTATTTTCCCAACATCACGCGGAACGTGGATACATCGGGCGTACTGGTGCTCTCTTATCCGGGCTTTCAGTGCATCTGCACGGCCGCAAAAGACTGCGCTGCACCGGCAGGATTCCAGATTGAAGGCGAAAACGGCTGTATTCTCTGTTCCTGCCCGCCCAACGAACCCAACACCGTTTCTCTTGAACTGCGCAGCGGCGAACGGGAAACGTACGCTCCGGTGGTATCCGGCGTTCGACTGGAACCGGAACTGTCGGCAATCTGCCACAGCTTTGCAAAAGGAAACGGCTTACAGCTTGCGGCCGAGATGGCGCCCGCATCCCACATAACCGCGCAGATTCTGGAAGCGGCCTTGAAGCAGACGGGTCTTTCGGCCGGAACAGCGCCCACGGAACTGTTTTAACGGCGCTCGAGGAACTTTACATGGAACTTTGCGATATTTACAATGAAAATCGGGAAAAAACCGGACGCGTACACGAACGTTCCCAGCCGCTTGAAGACGGCGAATTTTTGCTGGTAACCGGCGTCTGGATCGTGAACAGCCGAAACGAATTGCTGATCACCAAACGCGCGCCGGAAAAGCGCTATATGCCCAACCGCTGGGAAAATCCTGCCGGGCATGCGCGTGCCGGTGAAACCGGTTTACAAGCCATGGTGCGCGAACTGGAGGAAGAAACGGGCATCCGGGTTCAGCCCTCGGAGCTGACGCTATTTGCCAAAACCTGCAAACCGTTTTTCCTCGGCGAGGAGTATCTTCTGGTAAAAGACGTGGATTTGAAAGACGTTCGTCTTCAGCCGGGAGAAACCTGCGATGTACGCTGGATTTCGGAAGAAACCTTAAACCGTATGATCCAAAACGGCGAAATGTCCGAATCTTTGGGAATTAGAGACCCCGAAGTATGGGCGGCATTCAAAAGCGCGCTGAAAACCCGAACCAACCCCTAAAAGAATATGCAAAAACCGGACGGCAATTGCCGTCCGGTTTCTTTTTTATTTACTGTTCGCTTACTTTTTAACGGCAGACAGCGGCTGTTCGAACCGGTCTTTGCGGGTATCCGCAGGAATGGCCGTAGGATAGGAACCATCAAAACAGGCGCTGCAAAAATCGTTGCTGCCAATCAGATCACACAGCCGCTCAACCGGCAGATAGCCCAATGTATCGGCGCCGATGATCTGCGCAATTTCTTCTACGCTGTGTTTGCAGGCGATCAGATGCTCGCGGGAATCGATATCCGTTCCATAATAACACGGATGCAGAAACGGCGGCGAAGAGATGCGCATATGAACTTCTTTTGCCCCGGCTTCGCGCAGAAGACGGACAATCCGCCCGCTGGTTGTTCCGCGCACAATGGAATCGTCGATCAGCACCACACGCTTGCCGCGTACACTCGTCTGAATGGCGCTGAGTTTGATTTTCACCTGATCCAGCCGGCTTTCCTGGCCAGGGGAAATAAACGTGCGGCCGATATATTTATTTTTAATCAGCCCGATACCGTAAGGGATACCGGATGCACGGCTGAATCCCAAGGCGGCATCCAAACCGGAATCCGGCACACCGATCACAATATCGGCATCAGCGGGATGCGTCTCGGCCAGAATTTCTCCGGCTTGGATTCGCGCAGCATGCACGGAAACCCCATCGATCACCGAATCCGGACGAGCAAAATAGATATATTCAAAAATACAGAGCTTTTTCTTCTGCGTGCGGCAATGTTCTTTTCTGGACACAACGCCGTTTTTCGAAAAAATCAAAATCTCTCCCGGCTCTACATCGCGAACCCATTCGGCGCCGACAGCGGCCAGCGCACAGCTTTCGGAAGCCACCACATACAGCCCGTCCGGTGTTTTGCCGTAACAAAGCGGACGGAATCCATACGGATCACGCGCACAGATCAGTTTTTGCGGCGACATCAGCACAAGCGAATACGCGCCGTCGAGCGTATTCATGGCCTGACTAAGCGCTTCTTCAATGGAGGGCGTACGCAGCCGCTTGCGGGTAATAATATAAGCAATCGTTTCCGTATCGCTGGTGGTGTGGAAAATCGCGCCCGAAAGTTCCAGCTCGCTTCGCAGCTGCGCCGCATTGCTGAGATTCCCGTTATGAGCCAAAGCCATGCGTCCTTTTTGATGGTTCACTTCAATAGGCTGGCAATTGTTGCGGTTTGTTGCGCCCGTGGTTCCGTAACGTACGTGCGCCACCGCCATACAGCCATCCGGAAAAGCGGAAAGCTCGCTGGGCGTAAACACCTCTCCTACCAATCCCAAATCTTTATGGGAATAGAAAAGGCCGTCGTTATTGACGATGATTCCGCAGCTTTCCTGTCCGCGATGCTGAAGAGCATACAGGCCGTAATAACACATATCTGCAAGCTTGGCCGGTTGTTCGCTCCATACGCCGAAAACGCCACATTCTTCTCTGATACTCATGGTGATCCTCCAAACAATTTTAATGATAAAACGCGCCAAAGGCAGCACGGTTCATTTTATTTGAACCGTGCCGCCTATAAGCGACGTGAGGTTATCGCAATCTTATAATTTACTTTTTGGCTTTCTCCCAACTTATCTTACGCCGAAAAGCAGGTCTCCATAAGTCGGGAACGGCCAATACTTTTTAGCCGTAAGGGTTTCGGCCTCATCACACGGGGCACGCAGCGCGTCCATTTGCGGAAGCACACAGTCGCGGATCAGTTCCGCTTGAGCGAGTGTATTTTCCGCCTGATAGACATCCGAAACAGCATCAGTCAATTTTTGTGTCTGCTCAGCAATTGCATCGACGAGCGAAGAAAGCTTCTCTACCCGTTCGCTCTCAAAAGCACAGGCCAGAGAGGGCACCAGCGCCTTTTTGGAAGCTGCGGATCTTGCCAGTTCGGCCGTATAAGCTTCTACAGCGGGAGCGATTTGCGTTTGAGCCATATCGATCATCGTATTGGCTTCGATCAGAACCGTCTTGCAGTAGTTTTCCAGCATGATTTCACATCTGGATTCCAGTTCTGCCTTGGAATAAACACCCTGAGCGGTGAGCATTTTCACATTCTTTTCATCCAGCAAATGCGGCATGCAATCCGGCGTGGTGCGGTAGTTAAGCAAACCGCGCTTTTGGGTGGCTTCTTCAATCCAACTATCGTTATATCCGTTGCCGTTGAAGATGATTCTCTTATGATCGTGAATCGTCTTGCGGATCATTTCATGCAGCGCGGTTTCGAAATCTTCGGCGCCTTCCAGACGATCGGCATAAATTTTCAGGCTTTCGGCCACGGCACTGTTCAGCATGATATTGGCGCAGGCAATGCTGTTGGAAGAGCCCAGCATACGGAATTCAAACTTGTTGCCTGTAAACGCGAACGGAGAAGTGCGGTTGCGGTCGGTGGTATCGCGATTGAATTTCGGCAGGACATCTACGCCGAGCTTCATCTGCGTTTTTTGCGTCCCGTTATAAGGTGTGTTGTTTTCGATTGCTTCGAGCACGGCATTCAGCTCATCGCCCAGGAAAATCGAAACAACGGCCGGCGGAGCTTCGTTGGCGCCCAAGCGATGGTCGTTGCCTGCCGTTGCAACAGAAAGACGCAGCAGATCCTGATAATCATCCACAGCCTTGATAACAGCGCACAGGAACAGCAAAAACTGAGCATTTTCATACGGCGTTTCGCCGGGAGAAAGCAGGTTGACACCCGTATCGGTCGCCATAGACCAGTTGTTGTGCTTGCCGCTGCCATTCACGCCTGCAAACGGCTTTTCATGCAGCAGGCACACCAGATCATGACGGGAAGCGATTTTTTGCATCATTTCCATCGTCAGTTGGTTATGGTCGGTGGCGATGTTGGTGGTGCTGTAAATCGGGGCAAGTTCATGCTGGGCAGGGGCAACTTCATTATGTTCGGTTTTGGCCAGGATTCCAAGCTTCCAGAGTTCACGGTTGAGATCTTCCATATAAGCCGCAACCCGGGGCTTGATCACGCCGAAATAGTGGTCATCCATTTCCTGCCCTTTGGGCGACTTCGCACCAAAGAGCGTGCGTCCCGTAAAGCGCAGATCCGGACGCTGGTCGTACATTTCTTTGGGGATCAGGAAATATTCTTGTTCCGGACCCACGGAAGTGCGTACGCATTTCACATCTTCATTGCCGAACAAGCGCAGGATACGCAAAGCTTGCTTGTTGAGCGCTTCCATGGAACGGAGCAACGGCGTCTTTTTATCGAGCGCCTCACCGCCATAAGAACAGAAAGCGGTGGGGATGCACAGCGTTTTTCCTTTAATAAAAGCATAAGAGGTCGGGTCCCACGCCGTATAGCCTCTGGCTTCAAACGTGGCGCGCAGGCCGCCGGACGGGAACGAAGAAGCATCCGGTTCGCCTTTGATCAGCTCTTTGCCGGAGAATTCCATAATCACGCCGCCGTCGGGCGAAGGAGAAATAAAGCTGTCGTGTTTTTCTGCGGTAATACCGGTAAGCGGTTGGAACCAATGGGTATAATGGGTGGCCCCATGTTCTACCGCCCAATCTTTCATGGCATCCGCCACAGCATTGGCCACACCGATATCGAGTTTGGCGCCTTCGTCAATCGTCTTTTTAAGCGAACGATACACATCGGCAGACAGGCTGGCTTTCATCACTCTGTCATCAAAAACCAGGCTTCCAAAATACGCAGATACAGTTTCCATAAAACGGCCTCCTCTTGGCTGAAAAAATAAAAAGGCAAAAGCGTCGTGGGTGTGTTTGTTACACACAAAGACGCCTTTGCCTTTGTTTGATTTGGAATGAGGGATGGGGAATCATAAAAAAGCGCCATTGGACGGGGAGAATCCTTCCAAGACGCCTTTGCCTTTTACGCTTTGTATCATACACCTTAAATTTCCATTTGTCAACCCTGTTTTTGAATTTTTATTTTAAAAACTTGCAAAATAAAGTCAGATTTATAAAATTACATCTTTTAAACTTGACAAAATGACGAGATTATACTATAATACTTGCAAATGAGCAAAGGCGTTCATTTTTCCGGGCAGGTTATGCCCATCGGGAGAAGGACGCCTTTCTTTTTTATATTTTCTCCGAAAGGAACGAATCGGATATGAAAATTGAAGGCCAAGTACGCATCCCCTCCGGCTGTGCCATTGCTGCCGTCATTTCCAAAGAAGGCCGCAAAATGTCCGGCGAAAAAATTATCCGCGCCATGCAGCCTATGCACGACCGCTCCAACGGGTTGGGCGGCGGTTTTGCCGCTTACGGCATTTATCCAGAATATAAGGATTTTTACGCGCTGCATCTGTTTTTTGATTGCCGCGACACACGGAAAAAATGCGAACAGTTCCTGAAAGAGCGATTTGAAATCGTTCATTCCGAAATCATTCCTACCCGGAAAATCCCCGCCATTACCGATGAGCCGATTATCTGGCGTTATTTTGTGGCGCCTTTTCAATCCGCGTTGGCTTCGATGCAGCTGGACGAAAAAGAGTTTGTGGCCCGCAGTGTCATGAAAATCAACACCGATCTGCCAGGTGCTTATGTATTTTCCAGCGGAAAAAACATGGGCACATTTAAAGCAGTCGGTTTTCCCGAAGACGTAGGTGTATTTTATAAATTGGAAGAATACGAAGGTTATTCCTGGACGGCGCACGGCCGTTACCCCACCAACACCCCCGGATGGTGGGGCGGCGCGCATCCGTTTACTTTGCTCGACTATTCGATCGTACATAACGGAGAAATCTCTTCTTACGACGCCAACCGTCGCTTTATTGAAATGTTCGGTTACAAATGTACCTTGCAAACCGACACGGAAGTTATCACTTATATTATGGATTATCTGGTTCGTGTTCAAAAGCTCACCCTGGGAGAAGCGGCCAGCGTCATTGCCGCACCGTTCTGGGATACCATCGAACACAAAACCGATGAAATCGATAAACAGAAGCACCTCTATCTGCGCACCCTGTTCCCCAGCCTGCTGATTACAGGTCCTTTCTCGATTGTACTGGGCTTTAACGGCGGACTGATGGCGCTCAACGATCGCTTGAAGCTGCGTTCCATGGTCGTGGGCGAAAAGGACGACGAAGTATTGATTGCCAGCGAAGAAGCTGCAATCCGTATGATGGAACCGGATGCTAAAAACATTTGGGCGCCTGCCGGCGGCGAACCGGTCATTGTAACTGTAAAGGACGGTGCATTCTGATGGGAATCGATTTTATCTATCCTGAATTTGAAGTGATCCGAAATGAGAGCCGCTGCACCCTCTGCCGCGTATGCGAACGACAATGTGCCAACGAGGTACATACTTTTGACGCCGAACACGGGGTGATGCTGGCTGATGAATCGAAATGCGTCAACTGCCAACGCTGTGTGGCGATGTGCCCGACACATGCGCTGAAAATCGTGAAAAGCGATTGCACGTTCCGCGAAAATGCCAACTGGCAGAACGATACGATCAAAGAAATCTATAAACAAGCCGGCAGTGGCGGCGTACTGCTTTCTTCCATGGGCAATCCCAAGCCGTTCCCCGTATATTGGGACCGCATTTTAATCAACGCTTCCCAGGTAACCAACCCCTCCATCGATCCGCTTCGCGAGCCGATGGAAACCCGTGTTTTTCTGGGGAAAAAGCCCGGGAAAATCGAACGCAATCCCGACGGCACCCTGCGCTGTGAGCTGCCCCCGCAGATCGAACTTTCCATGCCGCTGATGTTCTCGGCCATGAGCTACGGCTCCATCAGCTATAACGCGCACGAAAGTCTGGCGCGCGCGGCAACCGAACTCGGTATTCTTTATAACACCGGTGAAGGCGGCCTGCACGAAGACTTCTATTGCTACGGAAAAAACACCATCGTTCAAGTGGCTTCCGGCCGCTTCGGCGTACATGAAACATACCTAAACGCCGGCGCGGCGATCGAAATCAAGATGGGCCAAGGCGCCAAGCCGGGTATCGGCGGACACCTGCCCGGCACAAAAATCGTAGGCGATGTTTCGCGTACACGCATGATCCCCGAAGGCAGCGACGCCATCTCCCCCGCGCCGCATCACGACATTTATTCGATCGAAGATCTTCGCCAGCTTGTTTTTTCGCTGAAAGAAGCCACCGAATATAAAAAGCCCGTCATCGTAAAAGTAGCCGCCGTTCACAATATTGCGGCGATCGCCAGCGGCATTGCCCGCAGCGGCGCAGATATCATCGCCATCGACGGCTTCCGCGGCGGAACGGGCGCGGCTCCCACCCGGATCCGCGACAACGTGGGTATCCCAATTGAGCTTGCTTTAGCAGCCGTTGACCAGCGTCTGCGCGAAGAAGGGATCCGCAACAATGTGTCGCTGGTTGTGGGCGGCAGCATCCGCAGCGCTTCCGACGTGGTTAAGACCATCGCGCTGGGCGCGGATGCGTGTTATGTGGCAACCGCCGCTCTGCTGGCGCTGGGCTGTCATTTGTGCCGCACCTGTCAAAGCGGCAAGTGCAACTGGGGAATTGCCACCCAGCGGCCGGAACTCGTCAAACGTCTCAACCCCGACGTAGGCAGTCAGCGTCTGGTTAACCTGATGGCGGCGTGGCAGCATGAAATCAAAGAGCTAATGGGCGGCATGGGCATCAATTCCATCGAAGCCCTTCGCGGCAACCGGTTGATGCTGCGCGGCATCGGACTGACAGAAAAAGAGCTTGAGATTCTGGGAATTTCCCACGCGGGCGAATAAGATTCTACGAAAAAATTTGAACGACTCAACGATAGGTGTGGTATACTTATGATGCAAATCGATGCAGCCGGTTTGGAATACCGGGAATTAAACCAGCAATTACGCCGCTGCGGCGAAGACTGCCTGCTTACGGGTTGCTGCGGCCAGCGTTTTATCGGAACGGGCATGGCAGAACACCAAATTACGATTGAAGGCGTTCCCGGCAATGCTTTGGGAGCGTATCTCAACGGCGCACAAATCACCGTAAAGGCCAACGCCCAAGACGCCGTAGGCGACACGATGAACGATGGGCGCATTATTATCCACGGCAACATCGGAGATGCGGCAGGTTACGCCATGCGCGGTGGCCGAATCTATGTAAAAGGCAACGCGGGCTACCGCGCCGGTATTCACATGAAAGCGTATCGGGAGAAAATCCCCGTGATGGTGATCGGCGGCACAGCCGGCAGTTTTTTGGGCGAATACCAAGCCGGCGGCGTAATCGTTGTTTTGGGGCTGTATGCAGACGGCAAAAAGATCGTGGGGAACTTCCCCTGTACCGGTATGCACGGCGGAAAAATGTTTCTGCGCGGCAGCTGTGAAACCATTCGTTTCCCCGGGCAGGTCACTTCCCGACCCCCAACGGATGACGAGATGCATGAACTCGAAACCTATGTAAATGAATATTGCGCCTACTTTGGTGGCAATGCCCGGGAGATTCTGACTTCACCTTTCACGGTGATTACCCCCAACAGCAAAAATCCCTATAAACAAATGTATGTAACCAACTGAAATACGGAAAGCGAGATGGCTTATGAAATATTCCAAACAGGAAGTTATGCAGTATGTTTTGGAGGAAGATGTGAAATTCATCCGCCTGGCATTCTGCGATGTATTCGGCAAGCAAAAAAACATTTCCATCATGCCCGGGGAACTGCCCCGCGCGTTTGAATACGGCATCGCCATCGACGCTTCCGCCGTAACGGGCTTTGGCGACGAAACTCATTCCGACCTGCTGCTGCATCCGGATGCCGAAACCCTGATGCAGCTGCCCTGGCGGCCCGAGCACGGCAAAGTTGTCCGTATGTTTACCTGCATTTCCTATCCGGACGGCAGGCCGTTTGTTCAAGATACGCGCAGTCTGCTTAAACGAGCCGTAGCGGAGGCGAAAAAAGCCGGGTATTCTTTCTCGTTTGGTTCGGAGCAGGAATTTTATCTGTTTAAGCTCGACGAAAACGGAGACCCGACCCGCATTCCCTATGACCGTGCGGGGTATATGGATATTGCCCCCGAGGATAAAGGAGAAAATATCCGGCGCGAAATTTGCCTGACGCTGGAACAGATGGGCATCCGGCCGGAAAGTTCCCACCACGAAGAAGGCCCCGGGCAAAACGAAATCGATTTCCGTTATTCCGATGCGCTGACAGCCGCCGATAACGCGATGACATTCCAAACCGTTGTAAAAACGGTAGCCTACCGCAACGGCCTTTATGCCGATTTCAGCCCCAAACCGCTGGCCGATAAACCCGGCAACGGTTTTCATATCAATATGTCTGTAAAAGCGGAGGATGGTTCCGATAACCTTTGCCCCATGATCGCGGGCGTTTTGGAAAAATCCTGCGACATGACGGTTTTCTTAAATCCAACCGAAGACTCTTACCGGCGTTTCGGCAACAGCAAAGCCCCGGCCTATGTTTCGTGGTCGGGTGAAAACCGCTCGCAGCTTGTGCGTATCCCCGCGGCTGTGGGAGAGTACCGGCGCGCCGAACTGCGTTCCCCCGACCCGACGACCAACCCCTATCTGGCGTTTGCCCTGATGATTTACGCAGGTCTGTACGGAATTGAAAACCGGCTTGATCTGCCAATGGCCGCCGACATCAATCTTTATAAAGCCGATAATGCTACGCTGGCCAAATTTGAGCGGCTGCCTGTTGATCTTGCTTCTGCCAAAGCGTGTGCGGCTTCCAGCGAATTTATCCGCGCGCATATTCCGGCCGCCATTTTGGATATTTACTGTAACCAGACCAACTGACCGCAAAGGAGGAGGTTCGGATGAGCCTGAAAGAACGGGTATACAGCCTTCTTGTGGTTTCGGCAGGCGAAAAACTCAGCGAAGCTATCCACGCTTTGCTTCCCGAATCGGCCTGCGATCCTGTCTGTACGGCCGCCAGCATCAGTTCGGCAGAACGGATGATTAACGACAGAGACTTTGATTTTGTCATCGTCAATTCCCCATTGCCCGACGATGCGGGTATTCATTTTGCCATGGATGTTTCGTGGAAAGGCAGCGTGGTACTGCTGCTTGTGAAATCCGATTTATACGCCGGCACACATGCGCAGGTTGTGACACGCGGGGTATTTACGCTGGCCAAACCCACCTCAAAGTCCGCCTTGTCCGCCGCGCTGGACTGGATGGCCGCCGCAAGAGAACGTTCGAGACGCTCCGAAAAAAAGACGCTTTCCCTCGAAGAAAAAATGCAGGAGATCCGCCTGATTAACCGCGCGAAATGGCTGCTTATTACAGAATGCGGTATGAAAGAAGACGACGCCCATCATTATATAGAAAAACAGGCCATGGACAACAGTCTGTCAAAAGGGAAAATCGCGGAAAAAATTATCCGCACCTATTCCTGACCGTTTCAATAAAGATATTTTCTTAAATTAAACACGAAATGCAAAAAAGTAATTGTTTTTGCCGCTTTTGTGTGTTAAGATAGGCTTATATGGGGCAAGTCGTGCCCCTAGAAAATAAACTTTATTGAAATCAGGAGGAGCCCTAATATGGCAATCAACAGACTGATCGGGGATTATCCCGTCATCGGCATCCGCCCGACCATCGACGGCCGCCGCGGACCGCTGAAAGTTCGTGAATCGCTGGAAGAACAGACCATGGCTATGGCCAAAGCCGCCAAGAAATTGTTTGAAGAAAACGTTTTCTATAGCAACGGTGATCCGGTTAAGGTTGTTATTTCCGATACCACGATCGGCCGCGTAGCGGAATCCGCCGCCTGTGCCGCTCAGTTCAAAAAAGAAAATGTAGACATTACGCTTACCGTAACGCCCTGCTGGTGCTATGGCGCCGAAACCATGGACATGGATCCCATGACGATCAAGGGTGTATGGGGCTTTAATGGTACAGAGCGTCCGGGTGCTGTTTATCTGGCTTCCGTTCTGGCTACGCATGCACAGAAGGGCCTGCCGGCTTTCGGCATCTATGGCCACGACGTACAGAACCTCGACGAAGTTGAAAACATTCCCGAAGACGTAAAAGAAAAGCTGCTGCGTTTTGCTCGTGCAGCTGTTGCCGTTGCCACCATGCGCGGCAAGTCCTATCTGCAGATCGGTTCCGTTACCATGGGTATCGGCGGCTCCATTATCGATCCCGCCTTTATCGAAGAATACCTGGGTATGCGCGTAGAATCCGTGGACGAAGTTGAAATCATCCGCCGCATGACCGAAGGTATCTACGACGAAGCCGAATATCAGAAGGCTCTCGCCTGGACCAAAGAACATGCTATCACCGGCTTTGATAAAAACCCCGAAGATATGCAGCGTTCCGCCGAGCAGAAGGAAAAGGATTGGGAATTTGTTGTTAAGATGATGTGCATCATCAAAGACCTGATGAACGGCAACCAGAACCTGCCCGCAGGCTGCGAAGAAGAGCGCGTAGGCCACAATGCTCTGGCCGCCGGCTTCCAGGGTCAGCGTCAGTGGACGGACTTCTATCCGAACTGCGACTATCCCGAAGCCTTGCTCAACACGTCCTTCGACTGGAACGGCGCTCGCGAACCGTACATCCTCGCTACCGAAAACGACGTGCTCAACGGCTTGGGCATGATGTTCATGAAGCTTCTGACCGGCCGCGCTCAGATGTTCGCCGACGTACGTACTTACTGGAGCCCCGAAGCCGTAAAACGTGCTACCGGTTATGATCTGGAAGGCGTTGCCAAAGAAAGCGGCGGCTTCATTCACTTGATCAACTCCGGCGCCTGCTGCCTGGATGCCAACGGCGAAGCCCGTGACGAAAACGGCAACGGTGTGATGAAGCGTTGGTGGGAAGTCACCGAAGCCGATCAGAAAGCCATTATGGAAAACACCACCTGGAACTACGCCGATCTGGGCTACTTCCGCGGCGGCGGTTATTCTTCCCGCTTCCTGACCCGTGCTGAAATGCCGGCCACGATGATCCGCCTGAACCTCGTGAAGGGTCTCGGCCCGGTTCTGCAGATCGCAGAAGGCTGGACCGTCAACCTGCCTGAAGAAGTCAGCGACACGCTGTGGAAGCGTACCGACTACACCTGGCCCTGCACCTGGTTTGCTCCGCGCTGCGACGGCAAGGAAGGCAGCCCGTTCAAGACCGCTTATGATGTCATGAACAACTGGGGTGCCAACCACGGTGCCATCAGCTATGGCCACATCGGCGCTGATCTGATCACGATGTGCTCCATGCTGCGTATCCCGGTCTGCATGCACAACGTTCCCGAAGAAAAGATCTTCCGTCCCGCCGCTTGGAATGCTTTCGGTATGGACAAAGAAGGCCAGGATTATCGTGCTTGCGGCGCTTACGGCCCCATGTACAAGAACATTCGATAATTTTTCCGCTGCATTGCATTTGATTCCCGCGATGCAGGGATAACGGACGCCGCGGAATTTTCCGCGGCGTTTTCCCTATCAAACAACAAAGGAGACATCAACATGACTCTTCTGGAAAACCTGAAACAGAAAAACAGCGCATTCCCGGTATACAGCATCCATGACGAAGCGTTCAAACCCTATGGCCGCGTGATCAAAGGTTACGACACCGCTGCCATTGTAGCCGCCAGCAAAGCGGTTCCTCAGCCGGAAAGCGGTTCCGCCTATGTACCGACCGAACCTTCTCTGGAAGCTACCGAACTGGCCAAGACAATCGGCTATGATTTGTTCGGCGAACTGCCGGCACAAATCGGTCTGTGCTGGGGACACAATGTTAAGCTCAACGCGCTGGAATATCATCTTTCCTCCGAAATCAACATTGCCGCTACGCCGCTCGTTCTGTTGCTGGCCAAGGAAGACGAAATTGTAGACGGCAAGATCGACGCCGCTTGTGTGAAAGCTTTCCTGTTGGAAGAAGACGATATGGTAGAAGTTTACGGCACGTCCCTGCACTACTGCCCCTGCCAGGTGGAAGACAGCGGTTTTGCCTGCGTAGTTGCACTGCATAAAGGCACCAACCTTCCGCTGCAGGGCAAACACGACGATCCATATCTGTTTGCCGCCAACAAATGGCTGCTCGCCTGCTCCGACAGCAGCGAACACCTCGAAAATGGCGCACCGGCTGCTATTGTCGGCGAAAACTACGAGCTGCGCTACTAATTTTAAATCTAAAAAACTGCTGTCCGAAAATCGGGCAGCAGTTTTTTGTTAGCAGCTTTCTTGCGCGTAAGTAACCTCTTTTTTCTTTTCGAGCGGGATTTTCTGAATCAGTCCAATGATCTGGCCGGAAAGCAAAACCGTCAGCAGCGAATAGCCGATTCTTTCGAGCGGGATATAGCTAAGCGACAAAAGCAAAACGATCAGATCCGTAAACAGATAAACCCACTGGATTTTCCAGCGCAGTGCATGAGAAATGCTCATCGCCAAAGCGTCGTCTCCGCTGGGAGCGCCGCCTACCAGCACGCACACACCGGCACCGACGCCGACAAATACGGCGCCGATCATCGCAGCCACAAGCGGCATTTCTGCCAACTGCGGCCAAAGCGGCGGAAACAGCTCGCAAATCCGATACGAAAGCGAAAATCCCGCCGTTGAAACAGCCGAATAGAAAATAAATTCTTTTCCAAGCGTTTTCCAACCGATAAGATAGCACAAAACGTTCAAAACAAAACCGGATATAGCCGGCGAAATGCGAAACCATCGATCCAGCAAAAGCGTCATTCCCAAAACGCCACCCTCCGTAACCCCGGAAAGCGAATGAACGTTATAAAGTCCAAACGCCAAAAAAGCACTGCTCAAAATGGAGAGCACACAATAACGCCAATTGATCCTCATTCTAAAACCTGTCTTTCCAAATTCAATTTTTTATTTTATAATAGTATATACTATCCAGTAACTGTACGGTCAAGAGGAGAATCACGAATGGAAGAAAGATTTGGTTTATTTACCATCGGGCAATTTGCCGCCCTGCACGACATCAATAAAAAAACGCTGATGTGGTATGATGAAATCGGGATTTTCAAGCCAGCCGTGATCCGAAAAAACGGATATCGATATTACGCGCATTTTCAAAGCTCTACCCTGGAAGCCATTCTTATGCTACGAAATCTCGATGTTCCCGTCAAAAAAATCCAGAGTTTTCTGGATAACCGCTCGGAAGAAAACCTGAAAACACTTTTAAAAGAACAGACGGCCGAACTGGAACAGCGGCTGGCCAAAATGCAGGCCATGAAAAAAACGTTAGCCCGACAGCTTGCCGACATTGATGAATGGGCGCAAGCCGATTTGAATGATTTTCAGATTACAGAAAAAGAGCAGGAACACCTGATTTTGCTGCATACCTCTAAAAATATCGCATGGGAAGAGGATGTAAAAAATCTTATGGATGAAATCCGCCGCCGTGATCTGGGCAATTTATATGATGCAACGTATGGCGCCCTGCTCCCCGTTTCCAGCTTATATAACAAAGACTACAGCGACTATCGCGCCGTTTTTCTTACGGCTCCCAATCTGTGTCCCGGAGCCGGCATCCATATCAAACCGGCCGGGAAGTATCTTCAAATGTATTATCGAGGCGATATCGACCACATGTCGGATGCCTATCGACGATTGATGGAGTATGCACAGCTGCATAAAATTCAGCTTAGCGGTTATGCCTATGAAACCGTTTTAAATGAATTAACCGTGACACGGGCAGAAGATTACCTTACGCGAATCGAAGTGGGGCTCGCTTAAACCTAACCTGCTTATGGAATGGATTTTCCGACCCGGGCATATTTTTTAGAAAATAGCTTGAAATTCATCTAAAAGGATCACAAAAATGCTGACATTCTTCGCGTTTATAGTTGTCAAACAAGGATGATTTGTGATACAATAGAGCAAATATGCGCACTTATTCGTTTATAACGGAGGAACGATTTATGAGAAAAAAGACTCGACTTTTCTGTGCGGTCGCCGTTTTAATGGCCGCCCTGCTGTGTCTGTCTTCCCTTTCTGCTCTGCCGGTATGGGCGACTGATGTAAGTTCCGAGGAAACTTCTTCTGAGGAACCCGCTCCTACCGAAGAACCGGAACCGACGCCGACACCGGATCCTACCCCGGACCCGACGCCCGAACCCACGCCGGAGCCTACCCCGGAACCCACGCCCGAACCCACGCCGGAACCTACCCCGGAACCCACGCCCGAACCTTCTTCATCCGAAGACGACTGGGAATCTTCCTATTATGAAGAACCTAGTGACGATGAGTATTACAGCAGCGAAGAAGAATACTATAGCAGTGAAGAAGAGTATGATGAAAGCGATGAGCCTACCGGAGGCGAGATCAGTTCCCATACATCTTCGTCTGAATCTTCCTCGCCCACTTTTTCAGAAATTCTGTCTTCCTTTGCTTCTGCAAATACAAGTTCACAGACCTCTGTTGCTTCGAGCAACAAAACCACGACCGGAACTCAGCGAAATCGCTCGCTGTTGTTTTTCGGATTTTTCCTGATTATCGCCGGTTTTGCTGGTTTGATTTTCTTTGTTGTGCTGCAGATCCGGTATGCTCGCAAAGCCAAGAAAGCAGCCGCTATGCCGCCGGTTGATTTAATCGACGATTCCGAAGAATCCATGGAGACACAAATGCCGGAAGAACTGCCGGAGGACGGCCAGCCTTATAACGAAGATTTCGACTTCGGCGAGCTGGAAGACACTTATCCGCAGGATGAAATGCCTGAAGATGCTCCTGCTACTCCAGAAGAAACCCGCTATGAATTCCGTGCGCCGGATAACTATAATCCGGAAAATCAGGACTTCAGCGATTACGGCGGATCTTTTGTTCTTTCCGATTCCGACAATGAAGATTTCGAATCGATGAGCGACGAAGAACTCGACGCCCGATTGGCCGAACTCGAAGCCCGTGCGCGAGCCAAACAAAAAGATAAGCACACTGATTAAGGGCGGATACCCGCAACAGTAAATACACTACCGCCTGCGGTCATTTGCCGCGGGCGGTTCTGTTTTATAACCAAACCAGGGAGGAAATAGCATGCAGTCTAAAGCCTATACACTCGAAACATTTATCCATGAGCTTTCCTCAAAAGCACCTGTTCCCGGCGGCGGCAGTGTAGCCGCGCTGGCCGGCAGTCTGAGTGCTGCGCTCGCTTCCATGGCGGCAAATCTTACCAGCGGCAAAAAGAAATATGCTGCTTATCAGGCTGACATCGAGCGCATTTTAGACCAGACAGCTGTTTCTTCCAAGCGGTTTCTGGATCTGATCGAAGCGGATGCCCAAGCCTTTCTCCCGCTTTCAAAGGCGTACGGCATTCCCAAAACAGTCCCCGAACGCTCGCAAATCATGGAAGCCGCGCTGCGCACAGCCTGTGAAACTCCCTTTGC
>CALWVE010000031.1 GCA_944384905.1 uncultured Clostridia bacterium | reverse complement strand
GCTGTGGTTGGAACCTTTCGTGAACCATCTTGTGGTAGGAGGGCGACACCAATCCACAGCATCCCTTACAGTGTAGCACAGCCCTTGGAGAGGGGCTCTAATAACTACTACTCTATTATACAAGGAGAGCTCAAACGGCTCTCCTTTTTCTATGGTATTTATAAGAAAAAACAGACAGCCCGATTTGGCAGGCTGTCTGTTTTTGTTTGTGTAATGGTAATTAGATAATACCCTGAGCCGTCATGGCGTTGGCAACCTTCAGTAAACCGGCAATGTTGGCACCGGCAACATAGTTGCCTTCCATGCCATATTCTTTGGCGGCATTGTCCAGGTTGTGGAAGATGTTGACCATGATTGTCTTCAGTTTGCTGTCCACTTCTTCGAAGGTCCAGCTCAAACGTTCGCTGTTCTGGCTCATTTCCAAAGCGGAAGTGGCTACGCCGCCAGCGTTGGCAGCTTTGCCGGGGCAGAACAATACACCATGATCCTGCAGATATTTGGTTGCATCCAGCGTGGTAGGCATGTTAGCGCCTTCGGCAACGGCGAAGCAGCCGTTTTTAACCAGCATTTCGGCATCTTCCAGATGCAGTTCATTCTGCGTAGCGCAGGGGAGAGCAACGTCGCACGGTACGCTCCATACGCCGCGGCCTTCATGATACTGAGCGTTCGGGCGAGCCTTGACATACTCAGTCAGGCGAGCACGGCGAACTTCTTTTACGTCTTTCAATACATCTACATCGATGCCGTCCGGATCGTACACCCAACCGGTGGAATCCGAGCAGGTAACCGGCTTGGCGCCCAGCTGCCAGGCTTTCTGGATGGCATAGGTGGCTACGTTGCCGGCGCCGGAAACAACAACCGTTTTGCCGGCCAGTTCTTTGCCGTTGCAGCGCAGCATTTCTTCGGTGAGGTACAGCAAACCGTAACCGGTAGCTTCCGTACGGGCCAGCGAGCCGCCGTAGGTCAGGCCTTTACCGGTCAAAACGCCTTCGAATACACCGCGGATGCGCTTGTACTGACCAAACATGTAGCCGATTTCACGGGCACCCGTGCCGATATCGCCGGCCGGTACGTCGGTATCGGCGCCAATGTATTTATACAGTTCCGTCATGAAGCTCTGGCAGAAAGCCATGATTTCACGATCAGATTTTCCCTTGGGATCAAAGTCGGAACCGCCCTTGCCGCCGCCGATCGGCAAACCGGTCAAGGAGTTCTTGAATACCTGTTCAAAGCCCAAGAACTTAATGACGCCCAGGTTAACGGACGGATGCAGACGCAGGCCGCCTTTGTACGGGCCGATCGCGCTGTTGAACTGTACGCGGTAGCCGTTGTTAACATGAACCTGGCCGTTGTCGTCAACCCACGGTACACGGAACAGAAGCTGGCGTTCCGGGGTGGTGATTCTTTCCAGCAAAGCGTCCTTGCGGTAAGCATCTTCATTCTTTTCGATTACAACACGCAGGGATTCCAAAACTTCCTGAACAGCCTGATGGAATTCCGGCTGAGCGGGGTTGGTGCGGATAACCTGCTCCAATACTTCATCGACATAACTCATGATACATGTTCCCCTCTAAATAGATTTACCGCATGATTTCGCATACGAATTATTCTTATTTTATCAGAAATAAAATCCAAAATCAACCCATTTATGAAAAAAATAGAACTCGATTTTGCAAAAATCAGGAGAAACGGGCCGTTTTTTGTGTTAAAATTCTGTAAATTGCATGATCGAGATTATTTTTTGTCGTTTTCTTCCACAGGACGTTCTTCGTAAAATTCGTCGTGGATATGCTCTTTACGGTATTTTCTGGGGCCGATGCCAAACCACCTGCGAAAAGCGGTGGAGAAATGTTCTACCGAAGAATAGCCCAGATCTTCCGCAATCGAGGTGATGCTGCGGCTGGAATCCGCCAGTAGCAGGGCGGCGTCCGTCATACGGGCTTCCGTTTTCTTTTGCAAAAATGTTTTTCCAAAGTGTTTCTGCAAGAGCCGTTCCGTTTGCCGTGTACCCAATCCAAGCCGCCCTGCGAGCGATTCCAGCGAAAGATCGTGGTATTCATAAAAGAAAGAATCTTCCATAATGACAGCCGATTTGTCCGCTCCGATCGGAGACGGCTCCGGGTTTGGATGAGCAGCGGCCTGGCGATAGTGTCGCGTCATGCTGACCACGATTTGTTTGAGCAGACTTTCCGCCTGAATCTCAAATCCCGGTTCCTTTTGTTTCAGTTCTGCAAATAAAGCTTCAATCAAAGGCCCTGTTCCACCTGCCAAACCGAACCAGAACGGCGTTTCTTCAAATAGCGTGGTCACATCCGTTTCGGTATGCAGCGGCGGGTGAGAACGGCGGCGTTTTTCTGTTTTCAGATAAATGCAGTATTCGCACATCGGGTCTTCGGGGAGCGGCATCTGGGCGTGTTCGATATGAGGTCCTGTCATATATAAAGTTCCGGGTGTGATTTCATAAATTTTTCCCTGAATACGCGCGCGTCCGTACCCTTCGGGAATGTAATGCAGCTCGTAACTTTGGCTGCCGTGGCTGTGCGCACGGACAACGCGCAGAAATTTCTCGTAAATCAGGTTCAATGCGTCAAAACGTGTGTCGCCTATTGTGAAGTTCAGGTTCACATCGCTATAGGAAGCAAACAAGTCGATCAGCCTTTCCTGCCGGAAATACCGGTTTTATCGAATGAAAGAGGATAGTTTTAGCATATCATATCTAATTTTCTTTGGCAATACCTGCGGATTTGTAATCAGAAATCTATAAAACCTGCGCAAATGCGACGCTTGCACGCTCAAGTTGTCAGCTGTATCTCTTCTATCCGAAAAGAACAGTCGCTATAATAAAGGCAGAACGAAACCCGTTTGGGATTTGATTTTAAAAATCAGAGAAAAGAGGTTAGCAATATGGAAGCAAAAATGATGAAAGGCGCAATTTTGCCCGGAAACAGCACCGTTGAATTGCGTGATTTTGAAATTCCGAAGCCGGGTCCCGGTGAGGTTCTGATCCAGACCAAGGCGACCACGATCTGCGGCAGTGACATCCGCTGCATTTACCGCGAACATGTGGGCAAAGGCCCGGAAGGTTATATTCCCGGAACGATTGCCGGTCACGAACCATGCGGCGTGATCGTGGAAGAAGGAACAGGTCTGCGCCGTTTCAAAAAGGGCGACCGCGTGATTGTGTATCATATTTCCGGCTGCGGCGTGTGCAACGATTGCCGGCGCGGTTATTACATCTCGTGCAAGAGCCCGTATCGCCGTGCTTATGGCTGGCAGCGCAACGGCGGTATGGCGCCTTATATTCTGGCTGAAGAAAAAGACCTGATCGCACTGCCCGATAGCCTGACCTATAAAGACGGCGCACAGGTTGCCTGCGGCTTCGGTACGGTGTACGAAGCGATTGAAAAGATCGGCGTAAGCGGCAACGATGCCGTGTTGGTTACCGGTCTGGGTCCGGTCGGTCTGGCTGCGCTGATGCTCTGCAAAGCGATGGGCGCCAACAAGCTGATCGGCGTTGAAATGAATCCGCAGCGAATCGAACTGGCCAAAAAGCTGGGTCTGGTGGACGAAGTCTTTACGCCCGACGAAGCCATGGACGGCATTATGCGTGTAACGGATGGCAAAGGTGTGGAACGTGCTATTGACGCCAGCGCCAGCGATCCCGGCCGCCAGCTCGCGATCCGCGCCACCCGCGAATGGGGCAAGATTGCGTTTGTCGGCGAAGGCGGAACCTGCACATTTACGCCCAGCCCGGATATCATCCACGGCCAGAAGACGATTTATGGTTCCTGGGTCACCTCGCTGTGGCGTATGGAAGAACTGGTGGAGCGTCTGGTGCGCTGGGGTATCCATCCGGAAGATTTGATCACCGACGAATTCTCGCTGGAAAAAGCCGGGGAAGCCTACGCTTTGATGGCGGCTGGCAACTGCGGCAAAGTAGCGGTTGTTTTTGATTGACCCAAAGGAGCAAACAAACCATGAAGATTGATCCCAACAAAGTTCCGAAGCACACGCTCTATACGGGTGTGCAGATCCCTGCCGTGGGTCTGGGAACATTCGGTTCCGATAAATACGGTCCGGATGCGATTGCGCAGGCTGTAGACGGCGCCGTGCGTGCCGGTTACCGCCTGATCGACTGCGCTTCGGTTTATCAGAATGAAGACCGTATTGGCGAAACGCTTAGCCGACTGATGCAGGAGGGCGTGGTTTCCCGCGAAGAATTGTTTGTTACATCCAAAGTATGGAACGACTGCCACCGCGAAGTAGAAGCTTCCTGCCAGAAAAGTCTTAAAGATTTGCAGCTTTCTTATCTGGATCTTTACTTTGTCCATTGGCCGTTCCCGAATTATCACGCACCCGGCTGTGACGGCGATTCCCGTATGGCCGATTCCAAACCGTTTTCGGTGGAGGAGTTCATGGATACCTGGCGCCAGTGTGAAAAGCTCGTCGATGCCGGCTTGGTGAAACAGATCGGGATGTCGAACATGACGGTTGCCAAACTGAAAGCCGTTTTGCCGCTGTGCCGGATTCGTCCGGCCGCGCTCGAAATGGAACTGCATCCGGCTTTCCAGCAGCCCGAATTGTTTGATTATGCCGTGGAGCAGGGCATTCAGCCTATCGGTTATTGCCCGATCGGATCGCCCTCCCGCCCGGAGCGCGACCGAACCGAAGAAGACGTGGCCGCAACCGAAATGCCCGTTGTGCGCGAAATCGCCGAAAGACACGGGATTCATCCGGCGCTGGTCTGCCTCAAATGGGCGGCGCAGCGCGGGCAGATTCCGATCCCGTTTTCGGTAAAAGAACCGCAGTATGTCAGCAATCTTGCCTGTGTAACGGAAGATCCGCTGACCGATGAAGAAATGGAAGCCATTCGTCTGGCAGACTGCAACTGCCGCTTGATCAAAGGACAGGTTTTCCTGTGGCCGGGCGCCGAAAGCTGGCACGATCTGTGGGACGAAGACGGCACAATTGTCGGATAAAAGGAGAAATAGATTATGTACGATCTTTCTGCCGCTATGAAGCGAATTGAAGATGTCATCGCCGCGGGTCCGTATCAGGATAATTGGGATTCGCTGGCCAATTACCCGCTGCCGGAATGGTTCCGCAAGGGAAAATTCGGTATTTTCCTGCACTGGGGCGTTTACAGCGTGCCGGCGTTCGGTAACGAATGGTACCCGCGCAATATGTACATTCAGGGTTCCCCGGAATATGAACACCACATTAAAACGTATGGTCCGCATAAAGAATTCGGCTATAAGGATTTTATCCCGATGTTCAAAGCGGAAAAATACGATGCAAAGGCCTGGGCGGATTTGTTCCAAAAAGCAGGTGCTCGCTATGTTGTGCCGGTTGCGGAACATCATGACGGTTTCCAGATGTACCGCAGCGAACTTTCGCATTGGAATGCCGCCGAAATGGGTCCCAAGCGCGATACATTGGGCGAACTTTGCGAAGCGCTCGATCAGGACGGTTTGGTTCGAGGCGTATCTTCTCACCGTGCGGAACACTGGTTCTTCCTGGGACACGGACGCGAATTCGACAGTGATGTCTGCGGCGAAATGAAACGCGGCGATTTCTATTGGCCTGCTATGCCTGAACCGGAGCATCAGGACGTAGACGATCCGTCGGAACCCACGGAAGAATATCTGCAAGACTGGCTGGTTCGCACCTGTGAACTGATCGATCAGTACCGCCCGAAACTGCTGTATTTCGATTGGTGGATTCAGCATCGTGCTTTTAAGCCGTATCTGAAAAAGCTGGCGGCCTACTATTATAACCGCGCCCATGAATGGGGCGAGCAGGTGCTCATCAACTATAAACACGATGCGTTCCCGCTTGGAACGGCTGTGCTCGACCTGGAGCGCGGACAGTTCTCCGGTGCGCGTCCGTGGCCGTGGCAGACCGATACGGCTGTTGCGCTCAATTCTTGGTGCTACACCGAAAACAACGAGTACCGCGCCGCGCCCGACATTATCTGTGACCTGATCGATATCGTCAGCAAAAACGGTAACCTGCTTCTGAACGTAGGCCCCAAGGCTGACGGCACAATCGGTCCGGAAGATGAAGCGATTCTGCTGGCGATCGGCGACTGGCTGCGCGTCAACGGCGAAGCGATCTATGACACATCCCCGTGGAAGCTGTTTGGCGAAGGTCCCACGCAGGTCATCGAAGGCGAGTTCTCCGACCGTACGCCGAAAAACTTTACGCCCGACGATATTCGCTATACCACCCGCGGCGGCTATTTGTATGCCACCGTGATGAAGTGCAGCGACGAAGCCGAGCATACCTACACGTTCCCGGTATTCCGCGATTTCGGTAACCACCGTGAACAGCCTTTCCTGGGTGTGATCCGTAAAGTTGACGTGCTGGGCTTCGAAGAAAACTGCCCGTTTGAACGCGACGAAAAGGGAATGCATGTGCATGTCCACAATGTAAAGAGCAATACGCCGATCGTGTTCCGACTGACTTTGGGCTGATTTGGCTCTTAAATTAAAGATGAAACGGCTGCCCCATTTTGGGCAGCCGTTTCAGTTTGTATAAAGAGCAGAGAAAGGGAAACCCCCCGACGAGGGTTTCCCCTCAAAACAGTCCGCCGGACTGTTTTTTCACCCTTTCCTGCGTTTTATGACGCAAAAGAGTTCCGCTTTCTGCGGAAAGCGGCCAAAGGCTCTGCCTTTGGAAACCGCAAACCTTTGTAAAGGTTTGATCGAAACTTTTACGTTTGTGTTATTTTATATTTCAGATTTGCCGACAGATTTACAGCTTGCTGTGAACCAGTTTGCCGTCGATCAGAACGGCTTTCACTTCCGTAAAGACTTCGAACGGGCAGCCGGCGGTGATCACAACGTCGGCATCTTTGCCTGCTTCCAGCGAACCGACACGGTCGGCGATGCCGATATGTTTGGCCGGATTGATGGTGATAGCCTTGAGCGCGTCAAACGGGTCCATTCCGGCTTTTACAGCCATACCGGCGCACAGGGGAAGATACTGCTGCGGGATAACCGTGGAGTCGGTGATGATTGAAACGTCACATCCAGCGCTAGCCAACACACCGGGAGTTTCCCAGCTCTTGTTCTGCAGCTCAAATTTGCTGGCATGGGTGAGGGAGGGGCCGACAGCCAGCGGTACATGCTCTTCGGCGAGTTCTTCGGGAACGAGATGCCCTTCCGTAACGTGCTCCAGCGTGATGTTCACGCCGAATTCATGGGCGATGCGCAGAGCAGTGAAGAAATCGTTGGCCTGATGGGCGTGTGCTTTGAGCGGGATTTTCTTTTCCAGAACAGGCAGCAACGCTTCCATCTTCATATCGTATTTGGGCATTTTGGCCGCGTCGCCCTGAGCGGCGTCTTTGCGGGCTTTGTAATCCGCGGCGGAAGCCAGCGCATTGCGCAGGATGGCCGCCGTAGACATACGGGTGGAATCGCACTTGTCACGATAGCAGCGCTTCGGGTTTTCGCCGAATGCGCATTTCATGGCGACTTCGGCCTTGACGATCATATCTTCCACGCGACGACCAACGGTTTTGATTGCCGTAAAGGTGCCGCCCAATACGTTGGCACTGCCGGGGCCGGTGCAAACACAGGTGACGCCGGCTTCACGAGCCTGGGTAAAGGTGGGGTCCATCGGGTTGATGCCGTCGATGGCGCGCAGCTGCGGCGAGCAGATGTCGTTCATTTCGTTGTAGTCGTGTCCTTCATAGCCGATTCCGTAGCCGTCCAGACCGATATGCGTGTGGGCATCCACAAATCCGGGGAATACATCCAGACCTGTGGCGTCGATCGTTTCGCAGTCTTCCGGAATCGTCAGGTTTTCGCCGATGACTTTGATTTTTCCGTTTTCAATCAAAATGTCCGCCGTGTAGGCGTCGCGCTGTACGGCGTCGTGAATCCGTCCGTTTCGAATACAAATCATTTTATTTTCCTCCTCAAATGGATTTTGCTATGTATCAAAGCCGCCTGCCCGGCAGACGGCTTTATACGTTTGTTTATTTGCCGGCGATGCTCAGCCCGTCTACCAGCACGCTGGGAGAACCGAAATTCATCATGCCCGCGGCGTCGGAGAGTTCCAGGTTGGAAGCCACAGTGCGAATCTGCCCGAGCAGGTCGTAGAAGTTTCCGGCTACGGTGAACGATTTGACAGCCGTTGTTTTTACGCCGTTTTCGATCATGAAACCGGCGCTCTGCAGCGAGAAGTCGCCCGAAATCACGTTGGCGCCCGCATGCAGGCCGCCCAGCGAATTGATATAAACGCCGTTTCCGGCCTGACGGAGCAGCTCTTCTTCGCTGATTTCCCCGGCAGCCAGATAGAACGTGAACGGAGCAATGCTGACTTTGGAGGCATACGATCCTTTAAAGGCGTTGCCGGTCGTTTCTTTTCCGGCTACAGAAGCTGTTTTCAGATTGTAGAGCAGCGTTTTCAATACGCCGTTTTCAATAATGTTTTTGCGGCTGGTCGGGGAACCTTCCGCATCAAATGCGATCGGCATCGGGCTGTCTTTGTGGAACGGATCATCCACCAGCGTTACCGCAGGGGAAGCGATGACCTGTCCTTCTTTGTCGCCCAGACGGGAAAGGCCTTTCTGTGCACTTTCCGAAGAGAATACGGAAACGTAAGTGGCCAGCAGATCCGCCATGGCGTCGGGCGAGAAGACGACTGGATAAGCGCCCGTGGGAGCTACCTCGGCGCCCAGTTTGGATTTAGCCGAAGTAACGGCTTTGTTTGCCAATTCGCCAAGATCCAGTTTATCAAACGAACCGACCTTGAATTTGTAGCTGTCGGCTTTTTCTGTTCCGTCGGTCACAACAGCAGAGAGCATTACACCTGCCAGGCTGTTTTCATAGCTCAGATCAAGCCCGTTGGAGTTGACGATGGCGATGCGGTACGTTTCGCTGAAAGCCTGCGAAGTACCGCCGTCCGTTACCTGATTATCGGCGGCATAAACAGCATCCTGCGCCTTGAGTACGCAGTCTGTCAGCTGCTGTGTATCCGGCAGGGCATAGGGGACAACGTCAAGTTCCTGATACGTTTTTCCGCCTTCGCCCAAAAATTCCGGCTCGTCGCTTTCCAATACATCGGCGTTATCCACGGCACGCCGCACCAGTGCGGCCGCCTGTTCGGCGCTGAGTTCCTGCGTGGAAGCATAACCCATGTGTCCGTTATGCAGGCAGCGGAAGCACACGCCGCCTTCGGCCGAAGACGTGAATTTATTCGTTTCATGTTTAAAGGCGGAGATGCTGGTGCTTTCTTCCGCCTGATAATACAGTTCATAGGCCGCAATGCCCAGCGCTTTGGCTTCTTCGATGACAGCCTGTTTGAAAGCCTGAAAATCCATAGTATACCCTCCTTAGCGACCGCCTACGGTGATGGACGAAACGCGGATCAGCGGCTGACCTACGTTTGTGGGAATGGAACCGCTGGAAGAACCGCACATGCCCTGTCCGCATTCCAAGCCTTTGCCCACGCGGTCGATGTTCATCAGCACTTCCGAACCTTTGCCTACGAGACTGGCGCCGCGAACGGGTTCGCAGATTTCGCCCTTGCGGATGATATAGCCTTCGTTTACGGCAAAGTTGAATTCACCGGTCGTGGGGTTTACGGAACCGCCGCCCATTTCCTTGGCATACAAACCGTATTCGATGGAACGGATGATCTCGTCGTTGTCGTCGTTTCCTTCGGCAATGAAGGTGTTGGTCATGCGGGAAGTGGTGGTGTAGCTATAGCTCTGGCGGCGTGCGTTGCCGGTGGGAGCCATGCCCATGCGGCGGCTGCCCAGCTTATCGATCATATAGCTTTTCAGAATGCCGTTTTCAATTAAAACGTTGCGGCGCGACGGCGTGCCTTCGTCGTCGAAGTTAATGGAACCCCAGTCGTTCGCGATGGTGCCGTCGTCGATAGCCGTCACTTTGGGGTTGGCGATCTGCTGGCCGAGCTTGCCCGCAAACTGGGAACGTCCGTAGGCAACACTGGTTGCTTCCAGCGAATGGCCGCAGGCTTCGTGGAAAATAACGCCGCCGAAACCGTTGCCGATTGCAACCGGCATCACGCCGGCCGGGCAATAACCGGCGCCGGCCATCGTGACGGCCTGTCGAGCGGCATGAATGCCCACGTCTTTCGGATGAATGGTTTCAAACATTTCAAGGCCCATGCGGCGTCCGGGACGGCATCCGCCCGTCTGCGTTTCACCGTTGATTTCGGCTACGGCATTGATCATCATGCGCGTGCGGATCTGGCGGTCCTGCGCATAAATACCTTCGCTGGTAGCAATCAAAATGTTGTGATCCACATCCAGCAAGGTGCCGGTAACCTGACGGATCGCATCGTTGTATTCTTTGGCCGCAAAATAGCCTTCCTTTAAAAGGTTTACCTTTTCACGGTTCGATACGGAAGAAGGGACCACGCGCACCGGATGAATATCGCCAAACAGGCGCTCATGCAGCGTGATAGAAATTTCGGCCGTACCCTGACCCAGCGCTTCGGCCGCTTTTTCGGCGCAGCGCAGCAGGCCGGCTTCGCTGGTATCGGTGGTGGTGGCCATCACACTGCGCAATCCTTTGAAAACGCGGATGCCCGCGCCGGCGATTACGCTGTCGTTAACGGAATCCACCCGGCTGTCAATCATATTGATCACATGGTCCACGGTGTTTTCCGCAAAGATTTCGGCGTAGTCTGCGCCCGTAGAAACGGCTTTCTGCAGAACACGCTCGCAAATGATTCTTGAAATCATGTGCAGGACTCCTTTGTATATTTTTTATAATTAACCGGTTTTTCATGCATGTTTTTCAATGCACGCTGAGTTGATCCGGCGCAAAATCGAAAAACGACCCCGCGCTGAATATGTTTATTCTATCACCGAATGATTGAATTTTCAATCATATTTATCTGATTTCCGCAATTTGTAATGAAAAATAAACAGGTTCCTATAAAAAGAGGAACGAAATTTAGGATAAATCCCAATTTTAAGATTATTTATGCAAAAGGGTTGCATTTTCTTGCAGAAGCGTTATAATAGAGGCCAAGTTAGAAAAATTAATTTTGGAGAGTGAATGATCATGAAATATTTTAAAAAAGTTCTCTGTGTTATGCTCGCTGCTCTGATGCTGGCTTCCTTTGCGGCCTGTTCCGGTAACTCCGGAGACGGCGCAAAGAAAACGCTCGTTATGGCGACTAACGCCTATTTTCCGCCGTATGAATATTATGAAGGCCAGGATATCGTGGGTATCGACGTTGAAATCATGGCCGCTATTGCCGAAAAGATGGGCTGCGATTTCGAAGTAGCCGATATGGAATTCGATTCCATCATCAATGCCGTTGACAGCGGTAAGGCCGATGTAGGTCTGGCCGGTATGACGGTTACGGAAGACCGTTTGAAGAACGTTGATTTCTCGGATTCTTATGCAACTTCCAAACAGGTTATCATCGTTCCGGAAGATTCCAAAATTGCTTCTCCCGATGACCTGAACAATGTTAAGATCGGTGTTCAGCTGGGCACCACCGGCGATATCTACATCTCTGGAGACATTGAGGATGGCGTATACACCGGTTCCAGCGTAGAACAGTACAACAGCGGTATGGAAGCTGTTCTTTCCCTCACGCAGGGCAAGATTGATGCCGTTGTTATCGACGAACAGCCCGCCAAGGTTTTCGTAGAAAAGAACGAAGGTCTCAAGATTCTGGACGCTGAATACGTTGAAGAAGAATATGCCATCGCTGTGAAGAAGGGCAATACCGAGCTGCTCGATCAGATCAATGAAGTTCTGGCCGAAATGAAAGAAAACGGCGAACTGCAGCAGATCATCGACAAGTACATCACAGCCGACTAATTCTTAAGTCAGATCAAAAATTTGGAAAGCGTGCAGCCGCAAACACGGATGCGCGCTTTTCCCGCGATAAACAGACCGCATGGAGGTGTGTATGGACACAATCTTTTCTGTTTTAAAAAACACATGGGATCAGATTTGTGCTGATTTCTACGCGAACTTTATCGATGGCGACGGCTGGCTCTTGATGCTGAAAGGTTTGGGCGTCACGTTCCAGATCACGATTTTCGCTCTGATTATCGGTATTGTCATCGGTTTCCTCGTGGCGATTGTTCGTTCTACTTATGATAAAACCGGTAAAATGCGTGTGCTTAACGCTATCTGCAAGCTGTATCTTACGGTAATCCGCGGCACGCCTGTGGTGGTTCAGCTGCTGATTATCTATTATGTCATTTTCGCCAGCGTTTCAATTGATAAAACGATTGTCGCCATTTTGTCGTTCGGTATTAACTCGGGCGCTTATGTGGCCGAAATTGTGCGCGGCGGCATTATGTCGATCGACGAAGGTCAGTTTGAAGCCGGCCGTTCGCTGGGCTTCAGCTATGCTTCTACAATGTGGTACATCATTACCCCGCAGGCCTTTAAAAACATCCTGCCGGCTCTGGCCAACGAAATGATTGCCCTGCTCAAAGAAACCTCGGTTGCCGGCTACATCGCGCTGAACGATCTCACTCGTGCTGGTTATACTATCCGCAGCCGTACGTTTTCGGCGTACATGCCTTTGCTGGCCGTTGCGGCAATTTATCTGATTGTAGTTGTAATTCTCACCAAACTGGTTGGTATCCTGGAAAGGAGGCTGCGTACCGATGAGCGCTG
Organism: uncultured Clostridia bacterium; assembly: GCA_944384905.1. Lineage (GTDB taxonomy): Bacteria > Bacillota > Clostridia > Oscillospirales > Acutalibacteraceae > RGIG7265. Next base: position 261,994 of record CALWVE010000031.1, on the reverse strand, counting down.
AATGCCTGATTGAAACTCGTGATCTTGTCAAGTCTTTCGGCAAAACCAATGCCCTTAATGGCATCTCGGTTCAGATTCAAAAAGGAGAAGTGGTCGTCGTGATCGGCCCTTCCGGTTCCGGTAAGAGTACCTTCCTGCGCTCACTGACGCTTTTGGAGGAACCTTCTTCCGGTCAGGTGCTGTTTGAAGGCGTCGATATTACCGATCCCAAGGTGGACGTAAACCTGCATCGTCAGCATATGGGTATGGTGTTCCAGCATTTTAACCTGTTCCCGCATATGACGATTTTGCAGAACATGACGCTGGCGCCCATCAAGCTGAAAAAAATGAAGCCTGCCGAAGCCGAAGAAAAAGCACGCGCCCTGCTCAAGCGCGTTGGCCTGGAAGACCGTGCCAACAGCTACCCGGCTCAGCTTTCCGGTGGTCAGAAGCAGCGTGTGGCGATCGTCCGTGCGTTGGCTATGGACCCGGAAGTCATGCTTTTTGATGAGCCGACGTCGGCGCTTGACCCTGAAATGGTCGGCGAAGTACTGGCGGTTATGAAGGAACTGGCCGCCGAAGGTATGTCCATGGTGGTTGTAACCCACGAAATGGGTTTTGCCCGCGAAGTTGCTACGCGTTTGCTCTTTATGGATGAAGGCCGAATTCTGGAGGACACCGATCCGCGTGAATTCTTTGCCCATCCGAATCATCCTCGTGCTCAGGATTTCCTCTCCAAAGTTTTATAAATAAACATAAATCAAAAATCCCGCAACAAAATTTATGTTGCGGGATTTTTTTGTTGCATTTCTTCCGGATAGGGTTTATAATCTTCATAAATTTGTCATAAAATCGAAAGAATACTGTTTTTGATTCGAAAAGACTTTTATTTTTTGAATGATTAAAATAAATTGTAGAATTTGAAAAAAGGGGATTTTTCAAGTGAATATCCGAAAGGAAAAAGTAAGGGCATTTTTAGAAAAGCCTGTAGCAGGTATGCGCCTCTGTGTCGTTTTGGCGGTTATTTTCGTTTTGTGTTTGATTCCGCTTTTTGTGGTGGGGCTGTATAACGCTCCGGCTATCGATGATTTTTATTACAGCGTGCAGACAATGCCCGTCTTTCGGGAAACCGGCTCTGTTTTGCAGACGATTGCAGCTGCCGTGGATCAGGTAGGGGATACCTATCAGGAATGGCAGGGAAGTTATGCGGCCGTTTTTCTTTTTGCACTGCATCCGGCTGTTTTTGGGGAGGCCTGGTATGCCGTATCTACATTTATTTTGCTCGGCAGCCTGGTTGGGGCAAATTGGTTATTTTCCTGGGTGCTTTTCCGCCGTGTGCTGAAAGTGGATCGTATTTGTTGGCTGGCAACCACGTTGATCGTTCTGCTTTTGGGTATCCATCTGGTCCCGTCTCCTGTGCAGTCTTATTATTGGTGGAACGGATCGATTTACTATACGTTTTTTTATTCGCTTTCTTTGGTTTTCTTCTCGCTTATACTTTTGGGATTCGATGCTTCCAAAAAGACCAGGCCGTTTTATCTAATTGGACAGGTTTTGTTGGCCTTTCTGCTGGGCGGCGGCAATATGGTTACCGCATTATTTTCGCTGGTGGTATTGGTTTTGCTGATGATCGGCCTTGTCATTCGTCGCGATCAGCACGTTTGGCAGCTGATTTTGCCGCTTTTGGTATTTGCCGCCGGTTTTGCCGTCAATATACTTTCGCCGGGCAATGCTTTGCGTTCGGAAAGCTATCCGAATACCCCCGGCGTGATCGGTGCGATTGAGCTTTCCTTTTACTATTCTCTGCGCAGCGTGCAGCAATGGCTCACGCCTGCCGTTGCCATTCCACTGGCGGTGCTGTTTCCAATTTTGGCACGTGCGGCCGGACGAACCCAATTTTCGTTCCGTTATCCGTTGCTTTTTTCATTGGGCACCTTTACCGTCTATACCACGCAGTATACGCCGCCGGTTTATGCTATGGGCGTCGCGGGGGAAGAGCGGATCGCCGATGTGATTTGGTATGTTTTTTTGTGGCTGTGCGTCGTCAATTTGTTTTATTGGGGCGGCTGGCTGGTCAGACGCGGCGTCCGGTTTGAATCGGTTGTTCAGAAAATGAAGCAGCGTCAAATGGTTGCGATCCTGTTTTTGCTGATGACGCTGTCGGCTATTCTGCCGGTTACGGGAGAGGGTGAAAACTTTGAATGGTGGCATGGACGCGAATGTGCCGGGATCAATGCACTCCATTCCTTAAAAGTCGGAGAAGTGCAAACCTATGCAAAGGAATGCCGTGAGCGTTGGGAGATTCTGCATGATGATACCGTACAGGAAGTTGTTTCCCGGCCTTTCTCCAAAACGCCCTACCTGTTGTATTATGGCGATTTAACGCAGGACCCTAATTATGAATGGTCGAATGTTCCCATGCGCCGGTGCTATGGTAAAAAATCCGTTACGGTTTTGTGGGAATAAATATTTCTGCCTATTGTTGCTTATATCGCAGAACAGATATAAATTAAAGCCGAACTCAAATGCTGAGTTCGGCTTTTTTTATGTTTTATAGCAACTTTTTGTTTTGCAGTTTTTGTGTGCGAATCTTGCGCTATTTTTGGCATTTTAGCCCATAATCGGCTGTTTGACGGGCGAGTATGCAGGAAACGGCGTTTTAGTATTGAATAAGACCGTCAAATGTGCTATAGTTTACTTACTATGGATTTTTGCGGTGGTGGGTTTCTTTTGCCTAAAAAGAAGTACGCGGCGTTTGTTGAAATGGCAGCGGCTTTTATTCTGCTGTGTATCATATGGGGGCATTCCATGATGCCGCCCGCTGTCTCCAGTGCCGAAAGTGATTGGGTGGCCGGTTTGATGGATGCATGGCTGCCGCTTGAAAGATTAACTTTCTGGGTGCGCAAGGCGGCACATTTTACAGAATTTGCCGCTTGGGGCGTGGTTGCCTTTTTAAATTTACGGCGTTTTTCGGCGTATCGGCTGCAAACTTTTTTCAATACATTGTTTGCGGGACTGTTTGTTGCCGTAGTGGATGAATTTATTCAGCTTTTTTCCGGCCGGGGTTCGCTTGTTTCGGATGTAGTATTGGATTTTTGCGGCTGCCTTTTCGGCGTGCTGGTATGTGTGGCCTGTTTAAAACTTTGGACAGCACATAAAAACAATAAACGAGAGGTTGGTTCCGATGAATAGTCAGCTTACAATCCGCATTCGGGAACGAATGCAGTCGTTTTCAAAAGGGCAGCGTCGTATCGCGGCTTATATTGAAGAGCATTTCGATACGGTTGCTTTCATGACGGCGTCCAGATTGGGGGCTGCCGTAGGGGTAAGCGAATCCACCGTGGTTCGTTTTGCAACCGAGCTGGGATACTCCGGCTATGCGGAACTGCAGCGCGCGATGCAGGATATGATCCGCAATCGTCTCAATAGCGTGCAGCGGCTTGAGTTTACGATTTCCTCCGTACCGTACAACGACCTTCTGGAAGCGGCCATGAATCAGGATATCGATATGCTCCGGCGCACGCTGGAATCGATCTCTAAAGAAGAATTTTATGCTGCGGTTGAATCGTTGGTCCAGGCGCGGCGCGTCTACATTTTGGGCAGCCGCAGTTCTTTGGCGCTGGCCACGTTTATGGCGCATTATTTCCATCTGATTTTTGAAGACGTCCATCTGCTGGACGCTACCAACGAGGCGCAGATTTTTGAACAATTGGTACGCCTTGATAAAAAAGACGCGGTTATCGGCATCAGCTTCCCGCGCTATTCTAAAAAAGTTATTAAAGCGATGCGCTTTGCGTCCGATACGGGGGCAACCTGTGTGGCTTTAACCGACTGCGAATCTTCGCCGGTTGCCATGGCGGCTTCTCATAAGCTGCTGGTCCGTAGCGATATGGTTTCGTTTGTGGATTCGCTTGTAGCGCCGTTGAGTATGATCAATGCGTTTATTGTGGCGATTGCCATCCGCAAACAGCAGGATGTCCGTGCAAATCTGCAGCGTCTGGAGCGGATTTGGGACGAGTATGGCATCTACGAAAAAGTAGACGAAAATGAGGACGAAAACCATGTCGGCTGATTTCATTGTAATCGGAGCGGGTCCGGCCGGCTTGATGGCGGCGGGAACGGCCGCACTGGCTGGGTATCAGGTGGTTGTGGTTGAAAAAAACGACCGTGCCGGGCGCAAACTGCGCATTACGGGAAAAGGCCGTTGCAACGTAACCAACAACTGCGAACCGCAGGATGTGATTGCAGCCGCTACGTCAAACGGAAGATTTCTGTATAGCTGTGTGCATGCGTTTTCTCCGGCTGATACGATGACGTTTTTTGAGTCGATGGGTGTTCCGCTCAAAACCGAACGCGGTAACCGCGTATTTCCTGTGTCCGATCATGCGCAGGATATTGTAGACGCGCTCACGTCTTTCTGCAAAAACGCCGGCGTTCGTTTTTGTTTCGGCTGTGATGCTTCTGCCGTTCTAACCGAAAACGGTGCAGTAAGCGGCGTTCGGCTTAAGGGCGGGGAAGAGCTGCCGGCTCCGAATGTGCTGATTGCCTGCGGCGGTTCGTCGTATGCGGCCACAGGCTCGGACGGCAGCGGAATTCGTCTTGCCCGTAAGCTTGGGCACACCATTACGCCGATCCTGCCGTCTTTGGTGCCGCTTGCCGCGGGTGACTGCGCCCGTATGCAGGGGCTTTCTCTGCGCAACGTGGGCGTGCGTGTAGAAGATACAGTTTTGGGAAAAGATATTTATAAAGATTTCGGCGAACTGCTGTTTACGCATTTTGGGCTTTCGGGGCCTACGATTCTCAGCGCCAGCGCCCATATGCGCGCCATGTCGCCGGGACGCTATCGGGTGCATATCGATCTTAAACCGGCGCTTTCTCCCGAGCAATTGGATGCCCGTTTGCTGCGGGACTTTGAAAAAAATCATAACCGGCTGTTTGCTAATTCGCTGGGTGAACTACTCCCGGCCAAACTGATTCCGATCGTTGTGGAACGTGCCGGTATTTCCGAGGAAATGCGCTGTCATTCGCTTACGCGCGAACAGCGGAAAAATTTCGCTGTACTGCTTAAAGATTTCACGGTGGAAATCGAAGGATTCCGCCCCATTAACGAAGCAATCGTGACTTCCGGCGGGGTAGACGTGCGGGAAGTCAATCCTAAAACAATGGAATCCAAGCTTGTAAGCGGCCTGTATTTTGCCGGTGAAGTGCTGGATCTGGATGCTTATACGGGCGGGTTCAATTTGCAGATTGCTTTTTCTACCGGTTATGCAGCCGGATCTCATTTGAAATAAATTGAAAACGGAGGCAAATATCATGATTGCAGTTGCCATAGATGGGCCGGCGGGCGCCGGTAAGAGCACGATTGCGCGCCGTGCCGCGGCGGCGCTGGGCTTTATTTATGTAGATACGGGCGCGCTGTACCGTACAGTAGCGCTTTTTATGCTGCGCAGTGGGGTAGACCTTGCCGACGCAGAAAAGGTCACACAGGCGCTTCACGGGGTCAATGTGGATGTGTGTTATGCGGAAGACGGCCAGCATGTTTTGTTAAACGGAGAAGATGTTTCCACCCAAATTCGCACGCCCGAAGTTTCTATGTCGGCTTCTGTTGTGTCTGCGATTCCGGCTGTACGCCGTTTTCTGTTTGATCTTCAGCTTTCGCTGGCACATAAAAACAATGTGGTGATGGACGGCCGGGATATCGGTACGGTTGTGCTTCCCTGGGCGCAGGTGAAAATTTTTCTGACGGCTTCCCCCGAAGAACGTGCCCGCCGTCGTTTTGAAGAATTGCAGGCTAAGGGGGAATCTGTTTCGTATGAACAGGTTCTGGAAGACGTTCGCCGTCGTGACGATCAGGACGCGAATCGTGCTGTTGCGCCGCTGAAACCGGCCGAAGATGCCGTGCTTCTGGATACGACCGGATTCGAACTCGAGGATTCCATAGCCGCTCTGCTGGAAATTGTTCACACCCGTTTGGAGGAAGAGAAAGAGCCATGAAAAAAGATAAGAAAAATAAGCTTTACGCCGTTTGCGCCCGAATTGTGTGGGTGGTGTATCATTTAATTTATCGCTGTGATTTTAACGGAATTGAGAAGCTGCCTGCGCGTGGCGAAAAAGTCCTTTTGTGCAGTAACCATCTTTCGGCTGCCGATCCGGTTTTTCTGGCACTTGCCGGGATTCGCCGTCAGATCTTCTATATGGCCAAGGCTGAATTGTTTAAGCATAAGTTTCTTGCTTTTTTCATTCGCCAATTCGGTGCGTTCCCCGTTGAACGTGGTACGGGCGGCGCGGATGCGTTGGCCGAAGCCCGGCGTAAGTTGGAAGAAGAAGGCCGTGCAGTCGGCATCTTTATCGAAGGTACGCGCTCCAAAACCGGCGAACTGCTTAAGCCTAAAATTGGCGCGGCGGTTTTGGCGTATGAAACGCAGACACCTGTTATTCCGGTTTGCATCACGACGAAAAATTGCCGTACCCCGGGACTCTTTACCCGCGTGGTCGTTACATTCGGAGATCCGATTCTGCCGGAAGATTTCGGTATTACAGAGGGAAGCGGCGTGGAACTGCGTCGTTTGAGCCGAACCATTATGGAACATATCGCGGCTATGCGTGAAGAAGATCTGAAGAAGTTCAAGTAATCACGGAGGGAATAGATGGGCGTTACACTTGCAAAAACATCCGGATTTTGTTTTGGCGTGGATCGGGCCGTTAAGATGGTGACCCGCTTGCTGGATGAAGGCCGCGCGGTTTGCACGCTGGGGCCGATTATCCACAACCCGCAGCTGGTAGAAGAATTGACGGCGCGTGGGGCACGGATTGTTGAAGCTCCGGATCAGGTAAAGCCGGGCGAAATTCTGGTTACCCGTGCCCATGGAATTCCGGAAAAAGTGGAAGAAGAAATCCGCGCGCTCGGTATCGAATGCGAAGATGCTACCTGCCCGTTTGTTTCGAGAATTCACCGATTGGTAGCCGATGCTTCCGCTAAAAATCAGGTGGTTCTTTTGGCCGGAGACCCCGATCATCCGGAAGTTCAGGGGATTGTAGGGCACTGCAAAGGCACCTGTTTTGTCTTTAAAAATGAGGAACATCTGAATAAAATATTAACAGAAAATGAAGAACTGGCAAAATTGCCTATATTTGTAGCCGCACAAACAACTTTTCGTTTGTCAGAATGGGAAAATTGTTCAAAAACCATCAAAAAGGTATGTACAAACTGCGCCATATTTGATACAATATGTAATGCTACCGAGAAAAGGCAGCAGGAAGCCATGGCTTTGGCCAGGCAGTCCGATGCGATGATTGTCATCGGGGGTCGAACAAGCTCCAACACTTGCAAGCTGCGCGATGTTTGTGCGCAGTTTTGCCCGACGTATCACATCGAAACACCGGACGAGCTTTCGGCCGCCTGTTTTGCCGGTAAGCGCCAGATCGGCATCACTGCCGGGGCTTCCACTCCGGCAAGCATAATAAAGGAGGTACTTGTTACCATGACAGACATCATTGAAACAGAATCCAATTTTGAGGAGATGCTTGAGGAATCTCTCAAGAACTTAAATACAGACGAGAAGGTTAAAGGCGTAGTTGTCGGTATTGCTCCTAACGAAGTGTATGTAGATGTAGGCCGCAAGCAGGCTGGTTTCATCCCGCTCAACGAGCTTTCCGCTGATCCGAACGTGAAACCGGAAGACGTTGTGAAAGTCGGCGACGAAATTGAACTGCTCATCATGCGCACCAACGATCAGGAAGGCACCATCATGCTCTCCAAGAAGCGCGTCGATGCCATCAAGATCTGGGACGAAATCTCCGCTGCTAAGGATTCCGAAGAAGTTCTCAGAGGCAAGGTGACCGAAGTGATCAAGGGCGGCGTGATCGTTCTGTACAACGGCATCCGCGTGTTCATTCCGGCTTCTCAGGCTACCGCTTCCCGCGGCGAAGCTCTGGATCCGCTGCTGAATACAGAAGTTTCCTTCCGCATCATCGAAGTGAACCGTCAGCGCCGTCGTGCCGTAGGCTCCATCCGTTCCGTTCTGCGCGACGAGCGTAAAGCTCAGCAGGCTAAGTTCTGGGAAGAAGCTGAAGAAGGCAAGGAATACACCGGAACTGTGAAGTCCCTCACCAACTATGGTGCTTTTGTCGATCTGGGTGGCGTAGATGGCATGGTTCACATCTCCGAACTGTCCTGGAACCGCATTAAGCATCCGAGCGAAGTTGTGAATGTTGGCGATACCGTAAAGGTATACATCAAGAAGCTCGATCGCGAAGCCGGCAAGATCTCCCTGGGCTACAAGCGCGCCGAGGACAATCCGTGGGAAATCCTGAAGAATCAGTACCCGGTTGGCACTGTTTGCGAAGCTGAAGTTGTAGGCATGACCACCTTCGGTGCTTTCGCTAAGATCCTGCCCGGTATCGATGGTCTGATCCACATTTCCCAGATTGCTGATCATCGCATTGAAAAGCCGCAGGATGTGCTTTCCGTAGGCGATAAGGTTACCGTTAAGGTTACCGAAATCGACTTCGAAAAGAAGAGAGTTTCTCTCTCCATCCGTGCTGTTCTGGAAGATGAAGCAGCTGCCGAATAATTAAATCGGATTCAAACCCGCACAAAGCTTTTGTGCGGGTTTTCTTTTTACCAGGTAAAAGCAAAAGCACAAACCGTCAGAAACTGTCTGGATCGGTTTGTGCTTTTGTTATATATATTCACGAGAATTTTAGAGTTGCAGAATAGCTTCCATTTTTGCAATGTTTGCCCCCACGTCTTCCGGCTTATGGGCATCCGAAGCTAGGCGGATGTCAACGTTTTTATTCTTAAAGATATTCAGCAGGGTTTGATTCATGCCCAATTCCTCAAATCCATAATTTAAGGCAAGCCCGCCGCTTTGTTCTGCGTACATATGATGCGCATTCAATTCGTCGGCCAATAAACGATAGGTATCCGACAAATCGGCTGTAGGGTAATGATGGAAGCACTTAATCGAATCGGGATGTGCAACCCCGGAGAATAAGCCGCTTTTTACAAGTTGAAGCATCAGGTTATAATATTTCAAGTAAATTTGTTCGGTGTCCACATCATCCCAAAGTTCCGCTTTGTGGTCAAATCCAAATCCATCGACCCAATGTATGGAACCCACGGCGAAATCAAAATCAAAGGAATGAAGAATATCCCGGATGAGTTTTTCCTGTTCAGGAAAATAGCAAATCTCAAGACCCCATTTGATTTTTATAGGAAACTGCATGTTTCTCATGTCGGTAATCAGCGTTTGAAAATCTTTGATCGAATGCTTTACCTTACGTTGATACCAGTTTTTTTGATAATCGTTGTATTCACAAACGGAGGCATACATGGGTGCGAACTCCACAAAACGATGAGAATGCTCCAAGAGATAGATTTCATCCAGTCCCGCACGCACGGCCTGCTCAACAAAACGGTCGATCCATTCCTTTGTGTACGGCCCTTTTTCGATATGAATGTGAACATCTCTCATGATAAAGCCTCCTTCTGTTATTATTCGGCTTTCTTTTGTTTTCTGCGATTCAGCAGGCGAACCATCCAAGGCTTGAAATAGCGATCGGACAGGAAACAAAGAGTGGGGAACAGAACACACGTCAGCGCAACCATAACGGCCAGAGCAATCCCCATCGGCCAAGTAATCGTCGTGAAGGAAATGAGTGTTCGGAACAGGAAAGCGTTGATGCCAAATCCGCAAATCAGGGCGATAAACAGAATCAGCCGCATCCGGGTAAACGGCAGGCAGATTCGCAGCAGCATCAAAAATTGCGTAAAAGCGGTGATGAGCACGGAGAGTGTTGAAACCTGCTCGTGTACCAGTCCCATGTGCCCCGAGGCAAAACCAAGCGCCAATACGTTAAACGCGACGCAAAGCGCAGCCGGTAAGGATTTTGAAAGCACATTGGCATAAAAGCTGCCGCGCAGCGGCTCATTGTTGCTTTCCAGAGCCAGCAGGAACGACGGGATGCCGATGGTGTACATGCTGATCAGCGAAAATTGGATAGGCTGAAACGGATAGCTGAAAGGTGCAATCAGCGAAACCAACGCAATAATCATCGTGAAAATGTTTTTCACATTGAAAAGGGAAGCGGATCGCTGAAGATTGTTGATAGAACGCCGACCCTCGCGTACAATGACCGGCATGGCCGAGAAATCGGAATGCAGCAGCACCAGATTGGAAACCGTACGAGCTGCATCACTGCCGGCTGCCATCGCGATGCTGCAATCCGCTTCTTTCAGCGCCAAAACGTCATTGACGCCGTCGCCGGTCATGGCTACGGTATGTCCTTTGCGCTTGAGCGCCTTGACGAGTTCCAGCTTCTGTTGAGGCGTTACGCGGCCGAACGTGGTGTACGTTTCGGCGGCCTGCTCCAATTTTTCGGGGGTATCCAGCGTACGGGCGTCTACACAGGCCAAAGCACCCTGTAAACCGGCGTGCTGGGCAATACGCGCCACAGCCGTGGGATTATCTCCGGAAATCACTTTAATGTCCACGCCTTGCTCACGGAAATAGGCAAATGTTTGCTCAGCGCCGGGGCGGATCACGTCGCTCATGATAACCAGCCCCACAATTTGCAGCTGGTCGGGCAGCGTATGACCATGAAACGGCTGTTTGCTGCGGCCGACGGCCAGCACACGCTGTCCGCGGTTTACACAGCGCTCAAAGATTTCTTTGGCTTCGTCTCCTACGCCCAATACTTCAGCAGCACCCAATACAAACGAGCCTTTGTCTTTCAGATAAGCTCCGCTCCATTTCCGTGCGGACGAAAACGGATGCAATTCATCAGCTTGGCAGGCGGTAAGGGGAACGGCCTGCCTGAGTGCCTGCGCTGTCGGATTATTGTCTTCCAAAGCCCCCATCAAAACGGAAACAGCCGAACGCAGTTCTTCTTCCGAATGATTCCCCATGGGAATAAACTCGTCCACGGTCAGCGAGCCTTCCGTGATCGTTCCGGTCTTGTCCACACATAAGGTATCTACACGCGCCAGCGTTTCAATGCAATACAGATCATGCACCAACGTTTGATAGCGAGAAAGACGGACTACGCTTACGGCCAGAACTGCGCTGGTGAGCAAAACCAGTCCCTCGGGAATCATACCGATCATGGAAGCGGCCGCCAACACGACGGCGCGCTGCCACGGGATGTGTGAGATGAACAGCTCTTTAAAGAAAAGCAGCAGACCGATCGGGATCACACAGCTGCCGAAAAAGGCAATGATCTGCCGAATGCTGGTCATCATTTCCGATTTTGCCTGTTTGATATATTTCGATTCGTTGGCAATCTGGTTGGCATAATTGTCGTTGCCGATATGTTCCACGCGGGCGCGGCAGCTTCCGCTGGCCACAAAACTGCCCGAATAGAGCAGATCGCCCGGATTTTTAGAGACTGCGTCGCTTTCACCGGTGAGCAGCGATTCGTTGATTTCACATTGTCCGTCGAGCAGGATGGCGTCTGCGCAGATCTGTTCTCCGGCGTGGAGCTGAATAATGTCATCCAAAACCAGTTCTTCTACGGCAATTTGCCGCTTTTCCCCGTCGCGAATTACCCAGGCTTTGGGGGAAGCTAAAACAGACAGCCGGTCGATGATTTGTTTGGCGCGAACTTCCTGAAACACGCCGATAACCAGGTTCGAGGCGACAACACCCAAGAAGAGTGCATTTTTAAACGATCCGCTGATCAAAATGCAAAGCCCGATTGCCAGGTTCAGCAAATTAAAAAAGGTAAAAAAATGGTTGCGGATAATTTCTCCGACACTTTTGGTTTGAATGCCGGCGCTTTGATTCACCAGTCCTTTTTCAATCCGTTGCTTAACCTGTGCCTCATTGAGTCCGCGTTCCGGATCGGGCGACAGGCGCACAAATTCTTCATCATTCACAACAAAAACCTCACTTTTTCATTTCCAAACGCAGATAAAAACAATTTTTCCGAGCTTAGAACTCAGAGAAATTCAAGGCGCTTCCTCTGTGAATTTTATGCACCTTTCTGCGTTAACCCTATTATTATAGCACGCTTTTGACAAGATCGGAGTATCTTATTAAAAAAAAGAACATTTTTTTACGGATACAATTTATTGAAAAAGTTCGCCTGCTTTGGGGGATATTGACAAATAACCCATGCATAAGTTATTATATATACACAAGGTTTGAATTTTTTTATTTGGATGTCTCAAAAGGAGAATGGTCAATATGGCTGGTAAAAATACGCTGAAACCCAATTCTGTCTATTTATTTGTAAATCGCCGCACTAGTTTGGTTCTGCAGGCGCCTGTCGAACGCGGTGCTGCCGTAACGCAGGAAAAGCCCGAAGGCAATAAATTGCAGCTCTGGACGCCGATCCCCTGCGAAGACGGTTCTTTCCGCTTTATGAACCCGGCTACCGCTTTTATGCTGGACACCGTTTACAGCGGAACGGCAGCAGGAACCTGGGCCAATGCTTGGGACGAAAATAGTGAAAGCCAGCTGTGGCGCGTAGAAGTAGCCGCTCGCGGTTACCGCAAGTTTACACAGGTACATTCCGGTAAAGTGCTGGATATTGCTTTCATGAGCATGAATCCTGGCGTGCCGGCACAGATCTGGGAAGATGTCGGCGGTGAAAATCAGCAGTGGAAGATTCTGGAGTATCCGTCTCCGGAAGCTGCTGCCTGCATTGCGGGTGCCGGACTTAAAGCTGCGGCTAAAAAAGCGGCGGCACATTCCGGCAAAGTTCTGGATAATGCTGAAGATGTACTCAGCGATGTAGCTGGTCTGGCGGCCGAAGCCGCCAATAACATGAAACCGGTTGTGAAAAAGGCTAAGCGCGCCGCCAAGAAGACTGTTCGCAACGTAGCGGCCAAGGCGGATGAAGCGGCTAAAGAGATCAAGAAGAATGTGAAGAAAACGGCTAAGGCAGTCAGCCCGGAAGCGGTTGAAGCCAGAGAACGCGCTGCGGAAGCAGCAGAGGAATTCATTGATTCCCTGAAAGAAGATTGATAAACTATCCGGTTCAAAGGCACCGAAGGCGAGATGCTTTCGGTGCCTTTTTGTCTGGAGAGCAAGGGAAAAGCCAAGGCATAGCCTTGGCTTTTTTGATAAAAGATAATGTGTTTATTATCAGAAACGAAGCACGCCGATCGACTGCAGGAAAAGGAAGAACAGCATGATCGGGGCGATAAACATAACCATCACAACATAAAGCTTTTTGCGATGGAATTTGTAGCCGCCCAGACTGGCTTCTTCGATGATGGTTTTGGGCTTGACAACCCAGCCAATCAGCAGGCAAGTGGAAATGGCCACAATCGGCATCAGGAAGTAGTTGCTGATGTAATCCAGAACATCCAGCACCTGACCTACGGTTCCGTTGGGCAGTGTAAGCTCGAAATAGAACACATTATAACCCAGGCAGACCACGATACCGGCAGCAAGACCGATGCAGGAAGTAATCAGTGTGGCTTTTTGGCGGCTGAGATGGAATTTGTCCATTGCGCAGGAAACGATTGCTTCCATAATAGAAATGGAAGAGGTCAGCGCAGCGAAAGCTACCGTGAGGAAGAAGACGACGCCTACCACAACGCCGATGGTACCCATGGCTTCAAAAACTTTGGGCAGCGAAACGAACATCAGGCTGGGGCCGGTTGCCATTCCTTCCGTTCCCATAAAGGTGTATACGGCGGGAACGATCATCATGCCCGCGAGGAAAGCGACTACGGTATCGAAAATCTCGATCTGGTTTACGGATTTAATCAGATTGGTTTCTTTCTTCACATAAGAACCATAGGTGATCATAATGCCCATGGCTACGCTGATAGAATAGAAAAGCTGTCCCATGGCATCCATCAGGATGGTGGTGAATTTCTGTACGGTCATCCCGCTGAAATCAGGAACAATATAGACCAGCATACCCTGCAAACCGGTGCGAGTCTGTTCGCCATCTGTATGATTCAGTGTAAGAGAAAAGCAGGCAATGCCCAAAATCAGGAAAAGCAAAATGGGCATGAGGACGCGGGAAAACTTTTCGATTCCCTTATCGACGCCTTTATAAACAATAAAGGTAGTTGCACCCAGAAAAACGACAAACCAAATAATAGGGCTTGCCAGGGAGGTGATAAAGGAGGTAAAGTACGTATCGGTTGCGGCTGCTGAAGCACCGCCTGTCAGATAAGAGGCAAGGTATTTCAATACCCAGCCGCCGATGACGCTATAATACGGAAGAATAATCAACGGGATGATGCTGGCCAGAATGCCGATCCAGCCCCATTTTTTATGCAGCTTTGCATAAGCTGTCAGCGGGCTTTGGCCGGTTTTGCGGCCGATCGCAATTTCGGTCGTCAGCAGAGTAAATCCGAATGTCAGAACCAAGATCAGATAGCAAAGCAAAAAAACACCGCCGCCGTCTTTTGCGGCCAGATAGGGGAAACGCCAAATATTACCTAATCCTACGGCACTTCCTGCAGCAGCCAGCACAAAACCAATCGATCCTGTGAAACTGCTGCGTTTGCGTTGAGCTTCCATGATAAAGTCCTCCAAAATAAAGAATGAATGGCCGGCAGAGTGAGGCCGCTTTATCGCAGGAACACTGTGCAGAGAAAAACCATTTCCTACAGTATACATGCAAAGTGTGCCGGTGACAAGGGTAGGTTTTGTTTTTTGACAAATTTTTCTGTTTGCTCAAAATACACTTGCTTTCTCGCTTAAAAGTGATATTGTAAATAAAAAAGTGGAGGAGCTGAGTTCTTACCATGAAACAACAGTTAACAAAACGAGATTCCTGGGCCTCACAGTGGGGATTTGTGCTGGCCTGTATCGGGTCTGCTGTGGGGATGGGGAATATCTGGCTTTTCCCGGCTCGTATTTCTCAATACGGTGGGGCGGCTTTTCTGATTCCTTATTTGATTTTCGTCGTAATTATCGGTTCTACCGGTGTAATCGGAGAAATGTCTTTTGGCCGTGCCACACGCTCGGGACCTATCCATGCTTTTGGCGAGGCAACTAAACAGCGTTTTTCAACTGAAAAGCCCGGCAGGGTGATGGGATTGGTGCCGGTTATCGGATCATTGGCGATGGCTATCGGATATTCCGTTGTTGTAGGCTGGATCTTCAAATATCTGTTCCATAGTGTAACAGGAGAACTGGCTGCTTTTCAAAACGTGGATGCATTCAACAATTATTTTGGTGCGACAGCTTCTTCTAACACATTCTGGCAAGTCATCAGCATGGCTGTAACATTGGCTATTCTTATTTTCGGAATCGGAAAAGGAATTGAAAAGGCCAATAAGATCATGACGCCGCTGTTTTTCCTATTGTTTATCGGCTTGGCGGTGTACATTGCTACACTTCCGGGTGCACTGGAGGCTTACCGTTATATTTTTGTGTTAGACCCGAAGGGCTTGCTCGACCCGATGGTTTGGGTATTTGCGTTGGGTCAGGCATTCTTCTCGCTTTCGATTGCCGGAAACGGTACGCTGATTTATGGATCTTATTTAAGCGAAGAGGCCAATATTCCGGCTGATGCACGTATGGTGGCTATTTTCGATACCTGTGCGGCCGTGCTTTCGGCGCTGGTGATTATTCCTGCCATGGCGGTGGCTGGTTCTCAGCTCAACCAGAGCGGCCCTGGATTGATGTTTATTTTCCTGCCCAATGTTTTGAAATCTATTCCGGGCGGAAGTATCATTCTTGTCGTTTTCTTTTTGGCCGTTTTGTTTGCCGCTTTGACTTCGCTGGTCAATCTGTTCGAGGCGCCGATTGCTACGCTTCAGGAATGCTTCCATTTGAATCGCGTTGCCGCTGTTTGCGTGATTGGCGCGGTAGGCATTGTGGTGGGCGTGCTGATTGCCCCGATCGTGTCCGACTGGATGGATGTATGCTCGATTTACATTTGCCCGATTGGCGCGCTGCTCGCGGCGGTTATGTTCTTCTGGGTGTGTAAAAAAGATTTTGTGCTGAAAGAAGTTAACAAAGCACGCAGCAAACCGCTCGGCAAATGGTTTTTGCCGCTCGCCCGGTATGTGTTCTGCGGCGTTACGCTGCTGGTGTTGATTCTGGGTGCTGTGTATGGTGGTATAGGTTAAGTATAGTAATGAAAAAAGAGCCTGTTGACGCGATGCAGCGTAAACAGACTCTTTTTGTTTTTCTAATATTTTCCTAAAAGCAAGATGTAGGGAAGATCGATCAAAGCAGAAATCCCCGGCGTTTGGCTTCTTGAATCAGTTCGGGCTGAATAACCGGATAAGTCCAGTTTTCGGGGAGATTTTCGCTGAAAACAATTTTCTCAATCTCGCTGTGAAGCTCTTTTTCAAAACTTTGAATTTCCGCATAGTAAAGCATACCGAACGTTTCTTTTCCGTTAAAATTCCAGGGCGCTGTAACGGAATATACACAGATCGGTTTCATATCAAAATCAAGCGCACCGGTTTCCTCATATAATTCTCTTTTAGCGGTTGTAAGGATATCTTCGCCCGGTTCACGAT
Organism: uncultured Clostridia bacterium; assembly: GCA_944384905.1. Classification (GTDB taxonomy): domain Bacteria; phylum Bacillota; class Clostridia; order Oscillospirales; family Acutalibacteraceae; genus RGIG7265. The sequence goes on along the minus strand of CALWVE010000031.1, from coordinate 245,568 downwards.
GTCCGCCCGGGACTTCCAGCGTTTCCCGCTTTTTGTGTTTGCAGAATACCCATTTCCCGTTATGTCTGGCGATGATTACAGCAAATTTTAAGTTTTCATCCGCAACTTGGTCGTAGAAGTTGATTTTCGTCATATTCGTGTACCATCCTCCTTGACAAACGGGCGTCAAAATCGTTAATTACAAGAATACCCTGAGTGTAAATAAAAAAGAGTCTGGAACGCAATCTGCGTCCAGACTCAGCCTGGTCCGAGTGACAGGAGTTGAACCTGCGGCCTCTTGAACCCCATTCAAGCGCGCTACCAAAACTGCGCTACACCCGGGCAACGAAAAACATTATATCGTATGTTCCGGGAAAATGCAAGCCTTTTTTCAAAAAAAGTTCTATTTTTTGAAAATGAAGGTTCTGATTCTGTTTTTGTGTTATCCGGCGTATCGATTGACTACTTTCGGCGCGATTTTTGAGTAGACGATGCGCTGGCTGACATAGAGTCCGCTGTTGCCCGAAAGGACGAATCCGATTGCACACACAATGGCAAACGGCAGCAAATGCGCGCCGCCAAAGATTTCGATGCCTAAAATCATGGAAGTGAACGGACTGTTGGTTACACAGCAGAACATACCGATCATTCCCAATGCGGCGGCGACGCCCGGGTCCATGCCAAGCAGCGGTGCCACAGCGCACCCGAAAGTAGCGCCCACGAAAAACGTGGGAACGATTTCGCCTCCTTTAAAGCCGCTTCCAAGCGTGAGCGCGGTAAAAATGATCTTTAAGGCAAACGCCCAGGGCAAAGCCTGTCCCTGTATAGCGCGGGCGACGACATCCATGCCGGCGCCGTTGTAATCGTGGGTCTGTACGAGCAGAGTCAAAAGCACCACCGCACAGCCGCCTGCAAAGATGCGAACAAACGGATTGGGAAGCATTTTAGCCAATCCGTGCTCTGTTTTATGCATGATAAAGCAGAACGCCATGCTGACCAGCGCCACCAGTATGGCCAGAACAACTGTCTGCGCCACACCAGGGAAATCCAACGGCTGTGTTTTTTCCAAAGTAAAAGCGGTGGGCGCTGCGCCAAATGCCAGCGCGATACGGCTCGCGGTAAATGCGGCTACCAGGCTGGGCAGAAAACCAGGGCCGAAAAAATTGCCCACGGCAATAAATTCAACCGAAAACAGCGCCGCCGTGAGAGGTGTGCCGAACAAGGCGGCAAAAACGGCGCTCATCCCGCTTAAAATCATCACCTGACAGTCTTCGCGGGAAAGACGAAGCAGGCGTCCGGCGATAGATCCCAACGTTCCGCCCAGCTGTAAAGCCGCGCCTTCGCGTCCGGCAGAACCGCCAAATAGGTGGGTAAGGGCGGTTGCCGCAAAAATAACGGGAGCCAAAAGCGGATGGACATCCCGTTTTTCATTTACGGCGTCGATCATCTCGTTGGTTCCGCGTGTTTTGTCCAGTTTACTTAGCTTATAAATACCTACAATTAATATACCCGCAAAAGGTAAAAAGAAAATCAAAATCGGATGTGCCGTTCGATAGGCGCCGGCTAGTTCCAGCACTTCGTGGAAAAAAGTACCCAGAAGCCCGCCGACAACGCCGAGCAAGAGTCCAAGTGCAAGCCATTTGATGAATCCAAGAATATACGCTTTGGGGTTTTCCAGTTTATGATACCAGGCCATAAACAACTTCCTTTTCGATGTAAGATTGATTAAATTTACGGCAGAACATAATCCACGGCTACACTGGACTCACGCACTGCATGCATATGTTTTTTGACGACTTGAACGTGATACGGATGGTTCTGATAAGCCTCAAGCGCTTCGGCGTCGTCCAAGCTCACTTCAAGAATCAGATCATACGAGCGTTCGGAATGCAGAAAATCAATACCAACCCGGATATCACGCAGCATTTCTACGTTTCCTTCCATCGAGCGCAGGATTTTCGCGGCCTGTTCACAGTTTTCCGGCGTAGGGTCTTTCAGTTTGAAACAAACAACGTGTCGAATCATCATTTTGTACTCCCGTTGACTTTTTCTTTTATTATAGCGAATTCTTTCTTTAAAGTAAATGCGTAGTGTATAGAAGTATAATATGCTGTATAAATTCACCGGAAAAGTGATTTTTTTCGTTTGCGCGCTTTCCTAAAGGCGTTTAATGTGGTATACTAACAGCACTGAGTGTGTATATTCATTCGCAGAAAGGCAGAAAAATATGAATCCTGTTTTGGAAAAGGAATTGGCCCCGGGGGTGCGCCTGCGGGGTTTTGCTGATACACGGTTTAAAACCATGCGTATTTCCGTGCATATGATTGTGCCGCTGCGGCAGGAAACGGCCGCGGTTTATGCGCTGCTGCCCGCGGTGATGAGCCGTGTTTGTAAGGCTTATCCCGATTATACCCTGATGAGCCGCTATTTGTGTGATTTATACGGCGCTTCGCTGACAACCGGTGTGCGCCGCATGGGCGACTGTCAGGTTCTTTCGCTTCACGCTTCTTCCATTGCGGATCGGTATGCGCTGGATGGCCGCGCGGTTTCGCGTCAATTGGCGGAATTGCTCGCGAGCCTGCTGTTCGATCCTTATTTTGAAGAAGGCACCTTCCCGCAGGAAAGTATTCTTAAGGAAAAGCGGCAGATGCTTGAACTGCTCGCTTCCGAATTTAATGATAAGCAGCTTTATGCACGCCGAAAGTGCGAGGCGGCCCTTTTTGCGGGCGAACCCGCCGGGATCGGCCGATGCGGTACGCCGGAAGAAATCCGCAAAATCGATGGCAATGCGCTTTTAGAAGCCTGGAAAACGTTGCTGAATACGGCTGTATTTGAAATTTTTGTGCTGGGAGACTGTGATCCAGAAGGGATTGCGCCGCTTTTCTCGCAGCCTTTTGCGGCTTTGCACCGCAGCCCGTGCAAGCTGACAACAGGTGTTTTGCCTGTGCGTCCTGCTGTGCAGCGGCTGGAAGAAACCTTGCCTGTCGAACAGAGCAAATTGGTGATGGGGCTTCGCCTACAGCAACCGATGCAGCAGTTTGACGCTATGCGGCTGATGATTGCGCTGTTTGGCGGTTCTCCCAGTTCCAAGCTTTTTGTCAATGTGCGTGAAAAGCAAAGCTTGTGCTATTATTGCGCCGCTCGCGGCGATCTGCTCAAAGGTGCGCTGTTTGTAGAAAGCGGCATCGATGCGGTTCAGCGTGTGGCAGTAGAACAGGCGGTTTTGCAGCAGCTTCAGGCTGTACAGGCCGGTGACTTTACAAATGACGAATGGCAGAAGGCACGGCTTGCTTTGGCCAATAGCTGCCGTACGGTTAACGACTATCTGGGCGCTACCGAAAACTGGTATCTCTCTCAGCTTTTGTTCGATGCTATCCGCACGCCTGAAGAAGATATCAACGCGCTGATGGCTGTTACGCCCGAACAGATTGTGCAGGCGGCTCAAAGCGCCTCGTTGGATACCGTTTATGTTTTGAAAGGGAGGGAAGGCCAATGAATTTTGAAACCAGAAGCAGCCGTCGGTTCGACGACAGTTACTTGGCGTTCCGTCATCCCTCCGGCTTGCGCGTCTTTCTGTATCCCAAGCAAGGATGGCATTCCACCTATGCGGTGATCGGTACGGATTACGGTTCGGCCGACGTGCGTTTTCAGCGCAGCGATGCCGAATCCCCCGAGACAATCCCCGCCGGTACGGCGCATTTTCTGGAACATAAGCTGTTTGAAAGCGAAGACCAGGATGCGTTCGAGCGGTTTGCCGCACTGGGCGCTTCGGCGAACGCCTATACGTCTTTTGAAAATACCAGCTATCTGTTTTCCTGTACGGAAAAATTTGAAGAATCGCTGGAAGTTCTGCTCGATTTTGTGCAGTCGCCTTATTTTACGCCCGAAAATGTAGCCAAGGAAATGGGTATCATCGGCCAGGAAATCGATATGTACGAGGATGATCCGCAGTGGCGGGTGATGTTCAATCTGTTCGGCGCGATGTATCATAACCATCCCATCCGCGAAGATATTGCCGGAACCCGGGAAAGCATCGCCGAGATTACGCCGGAATGTTTGTATCATTGCTACGATACGTTTTACAACCTCAACCACATGGTGTTGGCTATTGCCGGCCGGGTCGACCCGGAGCGTGTGGTGGAAATTTGCGACCGCGTACTGCGCACCAGCAAAGAAGTGCAGGTACAGCGTCTGTTCGATCCGGAACCGCGTGAAGTTGTCCGCACTTATACAGAGCAGGCTATGCCGGTTGCGATTCCGTTGTTTGAGCTTGGTTTTAAGTGCGACGGCAGCCTGAAACGCGATGAAAAATTTTCAGCCGCCGCCGACGTGCTTTTGGAAATTCTGGCTTCCGATGCATCGCCGCTGTTTAAGCGCCTCACAGATGCTGGCGTGATCAGCGAAGCGTCTTTCGGCTATGAATTTTTCGAGGGCAGCGGCTTTGCCATGACGCTTTTTTCGGGAGAATCGAACGATCCTAAGCGCGCAGCCGAAATGATTGTGGAAGAACTCGAACGCTACAAACGTGAGGGAATTCCCGCAGAAGATTTTGAGCGCGCACGCCGCTGTGTATACGGCTCGAATATTTCCGCTTTCAACAGTGTGGAAAATATTGCAACCACGCTGATGATGTTTTCGTTTAAAAATTTTGAATTATTCCGGTATATCGATGCAGTCGCCGATCTCACGCTGGAAGATGTAACGGCCTGTATGGAACAAATTCTGAATCCCGATTGTCGTACGCTTTCCGTGATTTCTCCGCTGCCGGAAGAAGAAAGTGAGGTTCAGTCATGAATTATCATGTGACATTCCCCAATATGGGCCTGGAATTCGATCTGCATACCACGGCGTTTTCTATTGGCGGCTTCTCGGTTGCTTGGTACGGCGTGATTATTGCCTGCGGCTTTTTGCTGGCGATTATTTATGCGCTGCGCAGCTGCCGTGCGATGAAGATCAATGCCGATCATCTTTTGGATGCTGTCATCGTGGGCACGCTCGCGGGTATTGTCGGCGCGCGTCTGTATTATGTGATTTTCTATCCCGGCGATTTGTATATCAAAAATCCTATGCTGATTTTTGATATCACGTCGGGCGGATTGGGTATTTACGGCGGCGTGATTGCCGGTCTGGGCGTTGGCGCGCTGGTTGCCAAACTGCGCAAAATGTCTGTGCCAAACGTATTGGATCTGGCTGTTTTGGGCTATCTGATCGGCCAGGGAATCGGCCGCTGGGGCAATTTTGTCAATCAGGAAGCGTTCGGATCGCCTACTACATTGCCCTGGGGCATGATGAGCGAAAACACGGGCGGTGTACCGGTTCATCCCTGCTTTTTGTACGAATCGATCTGGTGTTTGTTGGGCTTTGTATTGCTGCACTTCTTTACCCGCAAGCTTCGCCGCTACGATGGCCAGACGTTTTTGCTGTATCTGGTCTGGTATGGTACGGGCCGTTTCTTTATCGAGGGTTTGCGCACCGACAGCCTGTACATTAACCTTATTTTCACCGAACTCAAAGTATCTCAGCTGGTGGCTGTTGTAACGGTGGTTGCGGCGCTGGTTCTGCTGTTTGTTTTCCGCCGTCGTACGGTTCTGCATGGCTGCGGAGATCCGCGTGTGATGGAACTTAACGCCATTTGCAGCGAACTGCCGGAACAGGAAGTTCAGCCCGCTGCCGATGAAACCTACGTTTCCATTCTGGCCGAAGAAGAAAAGGAAGATACAACTGAGCAGACATCCGAAAATGAGTCGGATGATGCGGTTTCGCAGGAGCAGGAAAAACAGGATTCACAGGAGTAAGCGCTATGGGAACGTTTGATTTTGATCCGCGCCTGCTCAAAGAAATTCATTCAGCCGAAGATCTGCGTGCTGTGCCGGAAAAAGATCTGCCGCAGCTTTGCCGTGAAATCCGTCAGGTTATTATTCAAACGGTGGCCCATAACGGGGGACATTTGGCGTCCAATTTGGGCGTGGTGGAATTAACCGTTGCGCTGGACCGTGTATTTGATCTTTCACACGATAAAATTATTTGGGATGTTGGTCATCAGACGTATGCCCATAAACTTTTAACGGGACGTTATGAACAGTTTTCCACGCTGCGGCAGGAAAACGGTATCTCGGGTTTTCCGAATCGGCGTGAAAGTGTGTATGACCCGCTGACCAGCGGCCACAGCAGCACGTCGATTTCTGCGGCATACGGTATTTCCTGCGCCCAGCATTTGCAGAAAGACCCGGGGCATGTGGTCGCTGTTATTGGCGACGGCGCGCTTTCGGGTGGGCTTGCGTATGAAGGGCTGAATAATGCCGGACGCGCCAAACGGAATTTTATCGTTGTGCTCAACGATAATGATATGTCCATTTCCAAAAACGTTGGCTCTATGGCGCGGTATCTCACAAATATCCGCACACTGCCCGACTATTTGCGCGCTAAGTCCAGAATCGAACGCGTGATCGAAGGTATTCCGGGCGTGGGGCACGGTATGGCGCAGGCAATCCGCGGATTGAAAAGTGCCATTAAAAATATGGTCTACCGCGGCAATATGTTTGATGATCTGGGATTTTCGTATTATGGCCCTATCAACGGTCATGATCTTCCCGCTTTGCTGCGCACGTTTGAATCGGTTCGTCAAATGAAGACGCCGGTTCTGGTTCATGTTGTTACGCAGAAAGGCAGGGGATATGTCCCTGCCGAACAAAATCCGGGCGCTTATCACGGCATTTCGCCGTTTGATCCCGAACAAGGAGTTCAGCCTGGTGCATCGGATACTTTTTCCGATATTTTCTCCCGTGATATTTGCCAGCTCGCAGAACACGATCCCAGCATTTGCGCCATTACGGCCGCCATGGATCGTGGAACGCGCCTGGATCGTTTTCGCAAATTGTATCCGGAGCGCTTTTTCGACGTCGGTATCGCCGAAGGCCATGCGGTTACATTTGCGGGTGGCCTGGCTGCGCAGGGCATGAAGCCTGTTTTTGCTGTGTACTCTACCTTTTTGCAGCGGGCTTACGATCAGATTCTGCATGATGCCGCTTTGCAGCATGTGAATATTACGCTGGCCGTTGACCGCGCCGGCATTGTCGGCGATGACGGGGAAACGCACCAGGGCATTTTTGACGTGTCGTTTTTGCGCACGGTTCCCGAAGTGACCATTTATTCGCCCACCTATTTTGAGGAAATGAATCCCGCTTTGACGAGGGCTGTAAATGAACCGGGCGTTTCGGTTGTGCGGTATCCGCGCGGAACAGAAGGTTTTCGACCGGAAGGTTTCGCGTGCAGCTCAGAAGCTTTTCAAACGGTGGGGTTGCCGGCTTCCGCCGTGCTGGTCACGTATGGGCGCACGTTTTCATCCGCGGCGCAGGCACAGCAGAAACTAAAAGAACAAGGCAAGTCTGTTGGATTGCTGAAACTCAATCGAATTCAGCCGATTGATCCGGCGGCGGTTGAGGCTTGCCTTGCGTGTGATACGGTTTATTTTGCGGAAGAAGGAATTGGAGAAGGCGGTCTTGGCGAACATTTTGCTATGCTGCTTTTGAAAAACGGCTATCAGGGCCGCTTTGTCCTGCGGGCATTCCCCAATCAGTTTATTCCGCATGCGCAGCAGGACGCAATTTTAAAAACGTACGGGCTGGACGCTGACGGTTTGATGCAGCTGGTCCTTTCCGGGAAAGGGGAATACGATGGCACAGAAGAAAAGACTGGATGTCCTGCTGTTTGAGCAGGGACTGGCCGAAAGCCGAGAACGTGCCAAGGCGCTGATTATGTCCGGCAGCGTTTATGTAAAAGGCGTAAAATATGATAAAGCCGGGGAAATGTTCCCCGAAGATACTGTGCCGGAGGTGCGCGGACATGCTCTGCGGTATGTGAGCCGCGGAGGCTTAAAGCTGGAAAAAGCCATGCAGCTGTTTCCGATTTCGCTGGAAGGGAAAATCTGCATGGATATTGGCGCTTCAACGGGCGGTTTTACCGATTGCATGCTGCAAAACGGCGCCCGGAAAGTCTATGCAGTCGATGTCGGCTACGGTCAGCTTGCCTGGAAATTGCGCACCGACGAGCGGGTTGTGAATCTGGAGCGAACCAACGCCCGCTATCTGACGCATGAGCAGATTCACGAAGAAATTGATTTCTTCAGCGTGGATGTTTCTTTTATTTCACTTTCGCTGATTCTGCCGGCCGCCCGTGAACTGCTTGCCGACAACGGTGCCTGTGTTTGCCTGATTAAGCCGCAGTTTGAAGCGGGACGGGAAAAAGTGGGCAAGAAAGGCGTTGTGCGCGACCCCGCTGTTCATCGGGAAGTGATTGAAAAAATCGTCGGTCTGGCGCTTTCTATCGGTTACGATGTGCTGGGGCTGACGTTTTCTCCGGTAAAAGGCCCGGAAGGCAATATTGAATATCTGATTTATTTGCAGAAAAGCTTACAGCCTGAATGCCGGACGGAACTGAATATTCCGGCTTTGGTTGAAGAATCCCATACCACGTTAGGTGGCTAGAGAGGAGTTATAAAATGAAAACAAGACGACATGCCAAAATTCTGGAATTGATTGCAGAGAAGGATATCGACACGCAGGAAGAGCTGCTGCGCTGCCTGCGTGAATGCGGATTCGATGTGACGCAGGCCACCGTTTCCCGCGATATCAAGGAACTGCGCCTCATTAAGTCGCTTTCGGGCGGAGGAAAATATAAATATACAACCGGAAAGGAAGACACGGAAGATATTTCCGCCAAATTCCTTTCCATGTTCAGCGATTCCATCCGTATGATCGAAGCGGCAGGCAATTTGCTTGTCATCAAAACCATGACGGGTATGGCGCAGGCAGTCTGTGCTGCGATCGATTCCATGCAGCCCAAGCCGTTTGTCGGTACGCTGGCCGGCGACGATACGATTCTGATTATCTGCAAAACCGATCAGCAGGCTTTGGATATGCAGGAGGAACTCAAACGGGTTGTAAGCGGCAAATAATGCCGGATACCAAGGAGGCGTTTTATGCTCTCACAGCTGTACATCGAAAATATTGCGGTCATCGAACAGGCCTCCATCGATTTTGAATCCGGCTTCAATGTGCTGACAGGCGAAACGGGGGCCGGTAAATCGATTGTGATCGATGCCATTCAGGCAATCCGTGGCGAGCGGATTTCGCGGGATCTGATCCGTACCGGCGCACAGTCCGCCGAAGTTTCTGCGGTGTTCACCGATTTAAGCCCGGCAACGCTTGCCCGTGTACGTGAATTAGGCTATGAACCCGAAGAAGACGGAAGCCTATTGATTCAGCGCGTCATCCGGCCGGAGGGGAAAAGCCTGTGCCGTATCGGCCGGCGGCCGGCTACGGTTTCCGTTCTGCGGGAACTGGGCGAGCGGCTGGTTTCTATTTTGGGTCAGCACGAGGGCTATGAGCTCACGTCTCCCGATCTGCATGTGCAGTATATCGATGCTTTCGGCGATTATCAGGCGCTGCAGCGGCGGTATACGCAGGCCTATCAACATTTGCGCGAAATCGGTGCGCAGCTGGATGCACTGGCGACAGACGAAAACCAGAAAGCCCGGCGTATCGATCTGTTGAAATACCAGATCGAAGAGCTGGAGAACGCCGACTTGCGTCTGGGCGAAATGGATGAGCTGAAAACGCGGCGCGAAGTGATGCGCAACAGCGAGAAAATTGCGGGGCAGCTCTATGCCGCGCTGGCCGTTCTGGAAGGCGAAGACGAACAGCCGGGAGCCGCGCAGCAGATTGATCAGGCCGCGCAGGCCGCGCGATCGGCCGCCGAGCTTTTGCCCCCGGCGCAGAGCGCCGCCCAGCAGCTGGAGGATGCCGCTTACGGCATTCAAGATGCGGTGGAATCTTTACGCGCCTGTACAGAATCGCTGCAATTCGATCCGGATCAGCTTGAAGAGACAGAAGCCAGACTAGATTTTCTGTATCGGCTGGGCCTGAAATACGGCGAAACGGAAGAAGAAATACTGGCTTTTCTTGAAAACGCCAGATTAGAACTGGCCGGAATTGAAGGCGCGGATGAAAAAATTGCCGAGCTGGAAGAAGCTTTTGATGAAGCCAAAAAGCAGGCGATTGCCCTGGCCAAGGAACTGTCCGCGGCGCGCCGCAGTACGGCTGCGGTTTTTTCCCAGCGTGTGCGGGAAGAATTGGTGTTTCTCAATATGCCGCATGTGGTTTTTCAGGTGGAGCAGATCCGAACCTCGCTGAGCGCGGTGGGATGCGATAAAATCCAGTTTTTGATTTCCACAAATCCGGGCGAAGAGCCGCGTCCGCTGGCTAAAATCGCTTCGGGCGGTGAACTTTCGCGTATGATGCTGGCCATAAAAACCGTACTGGCCGGCAGCGATGAAATCGGTACGTTTATTTTCGACGAAGTCGATACGGGAATCAGTGGCCTGAGCGCTCGCCGTGTCGGCCAGAAATTGCGTGAAGTTGCGGCTTCTCATCAGGTTTTGTGCGTTACGCATCTGGCTCAGATTGCTTCGATGGGCGATGTTCATTATTTGATCCGCAAGGAAGTTGAAAATAATCGGACGTATACGCACATCAGCCGCCTTTCTTTTGAAGAACGCAAACACGAGCTCGCGCGTATTATCAACGGCGGCGAACCCACGCCCATTCAGCTGAAAATGGCAGAAGAAATGCTGTGTTCTGCGGAATAAACGACAAAGCTTGACATTTCAGCTTGATACTTCTATAATGTTTTTTTGTGCTAACCCGGTTAAAGACAAACTTGTCGGCAACCAAACAAATTCAGTTCGGAGGAATATGCATGAAGCGAGTTAAAAAACATGTGTTTTTTATCGTCGCCTTTCTGATTCTGGCTTTGACCCTCACATCTGTGTTCGGCATTGCCTACACGGATGGGCGCGGAACAAAACACACCATTTTGAAAGGAATTGGCGATATTCGCTGGGGTATTGACATTCGCGGCGGTGTAGAAGCGATTTTTAAACCTGATACTGCCGAGGAAGTTACGAACGAAGATCTGGACGCCGCCAAGTCCACCATTGAAGTTCGTATGGTGGCCAATAATATCACCGACTACGAACTGTATGCGGATTACAGCAATGATCTGATTATCGTTCGGTTCCCCTGGAAGAGTGGGGAATCGGATTATGATCCCGAAAAAGCTATTCAGGAAATTTCCGCTACAGCTTTGTTGACTTTCCGTGAAGGTTCCGAATACGAAACGGAAGAAACCGATGACAACGGCAACGTTGTGCAGAAAACGCCGAAGGGCGTTACGGCCGAGAATGTCATTCTTCAGGGCAGCGACGTTGTAAATGCTTCCGCCGGTATTATCAATAACTCCAGCGGCGCGATGGAATACGTTGTCAATCTGGAATTTTCTGAAGAAGGCAGCAAAAAATTTGCTGAGGCCACAGAAGAACTTTTGGGCGGCACCATTTCCGTTTGGATGGATGATGTGATGATTTCCGCTCCCCGTGTTTCTACGGTAGTAGATAACGGAACTTGCTACATATCCGGTTCTCATGTTGATGCCAACGGCAACGCTCAGAACGGCTTCACGGCTGCCGAAGCTTCTGCACTGGCTTCAAAAATTCGTGCCGGTGCGCTTCCATTTGCTTTGAAAACGCAGAACTTCAGCACGATCAGCCCCACGCTGGGTGAATTTTCGCTCGACGCTATGCTGCTGGCAGGTATTATTGCGTTTGTTCTGATTGCTATCTTTATGATTGTGATGTTCCGTATCCCGGGCGTTGTATCCGTTATTGCCCTGGCCGGACAGATGGCTATCACGTTTGCGGCAATTTCCGGTTACCTGCCGTTTATGAACAGCTTTACGATGACCTTGCCCGGTATTGCCGGTGTCGTGCTTTCTGTCGGTGTGGGCGTAGACGCCAATATCATTACGGCTTCTCGTATCAGTGAAGAACTGGCTAACGGTAAAACGCTCGATGGCGCCATTGCCAAGGGCTGCAGCAGCTCGTTCTGGTCGATTTTTGATGGCAACATCACCATTATTATCGTTGCTATTATGTTGATCGGCGTATTTGGCCCGTCCAATATCCTTTCGCTTATTTTCGGCGAATCGACAACCGGTTCCATCTATTCCTTCGGCTTTACTCTGCTGGTGGGTGTAATCGGCAACTTCATCATGGGCGTGTTTGCAGCCCGCCTGATGATTAAGTCACTTTCTTCTTTCAAAGCGCTGCACAAAAAATCGCTGTTTGGAGGTAAGGAAGCATGAAAAAGACGATTGACTTTTACGGCAAAAGAAATATTTTCTTTATCCTTTCCGCAGCGGTTATCGTGATCGGAATTGTAATCAACTTGTTTGTAGGCACCCGACTGGATATTCAGTTCGCCGGCGGTGCGGTTATTAAATACAATTTTGCGGCGGATATTGCTTCGAACGAAATCGAGAAGATCGTTGAGGATGTTTCCGGACGTAACGCCACGGTTCAGATCAACGAAGCTTACGGTACTTCTGATGGCCAGAAACAGGCTACGGTTTCTTTTGCGGGCAATGAATCCCTGACGCTCGAAGAGCAGACCGCTATTGCAGATGCACTGGATGAGGCTTTTGCCGAAACGCCGTTTACGGTGGCGGAATCCAGCTCTGTAGACCCGATGATGGGCGCTACTTTCTTTGAAAAGTGCATGATCTGCGTGGCCATTACATTTGTGCTGCTGCTGATCTATATTGCCATCCGTTTCCGCAAGATCGGCGGTTTTTCGGCTGGCGTGTGCGCCCTGATCGCTTTGGCGCATGACGTTCTGATTTCCTATCTCGTTTTTGTTATTTTCGGTTTCGCCATCAACGATAGCTTTATCGCGGTTATCCTGACGATTCTCGGTTATTCGCTGAACGATACGATCGTACTGTATGACCGTATCCGCGAAAACCGCCGCCTGCTTGGCAACAAAACGGATTATCCCACGCTGGTTAACCTGAGCCTGAATCAGACGCTGTTCCGCTCGGTAGCAACTTCCGTAACCACCTTCGTTGCAATTTGCTGCGTGTTCGTGGTAGCGCTGATCTATCAGCTCAATTCCGTTATGACGTTTGCGCTGCCGATGATGGTCGGTGTTGTGGTTGGCTGCTATTCTTCTCTGTTTATTGCCGGCCCGCTGTTTGCTATGTGGCAGAATCACAAGCATCCGGTCGTTTCCGAAAAATAATCTATTTTAACCTGTATAAAAGAGGCCCCGACTTTTGTTGAAAGGGCCTCTTTTCTTTTTTTTATGAATCAGGTATAATAAAAACATCCCGATAACGAGGAGGAGCGAAAGTATGCCGAATGAATATAGTATTGCTTTAAGCAAATTGATTAAAGAACTTTCCTTGCACGAGTTTTATCTTCCCTGTAGTCCGGATACCGTCCTGATTCGTTCAGCAAACGTGAACCGGCCCGGTATCGAACTCAACGGTTATTATGAATATTTTGACCCGGAACGCATCAATCTGCTCGGAAAAGCGGAATTTTCCATGCTTTCGTCGTTCCCGAAAGAAAAACGGACGGAAGCGGTTCGCCAATTGATCGAAAAACGTCCTCCGGCCATTATCATTACGCGCGGTTTGCAGCCGGACGATGTGATGATGGAAGCGGCTAAAGAATTTGAGGTTCCGCTTTTGGGTTCGAATGAACCGACATCCAGCTTGAGTGCTGCTTTGGTTGGAACGCTGAGTGTCGATCTGGCTCCCCGCGTTACGCGCCACGGTGTATTGGTTGAAGTGTACGGCGAAGGTATCCTGCTGGTGGGCGACAGCGGCGTAGGTAAAAGTGAAACCGCTATCGAAATTATCAAGCGCGGCCATCGTTTGATTGCCGACGATGCGGTAGAAATTCGCCGCGTATCCAACAAAACGCTGTTGGGATCTGCTCCCGAAAATATCCGCCACTTTATTGAGCTGCGCGGTATCGGCATCATCAACGCCCGCCGTATTTTTGGTATCGGCGCCGTAAAGATGGAAGAAAAAATCGATCTGTGTATCAATATGGAAATTTGGGATAGTAGTAAAGTATACGATCGCATGGGTCTGGATACGGAATACACCGAAATTCTCGGCGTTCAGGTTCCGGTTATCACCATCCCGGTAAAGCCCGGACGAAATACGGCTGTTATCATCGAAGTGGCCGCCATGAACCATCGCCAGAAGAAGATGGGCTATAATGCCGCCAAAGAACTGCTTACCAATCTGGGAATGGATGTTGATTCGATTCCTACAGCCAATACGAAACGTGAATTGGAAATTTGAGGAGGACTCCGTGTATGTATGAAAAAATTGACGCACTTCGAAATATTTCCGGGTGCACGGTGCTGGTAGACGAACCCATGTCGGCGCATACGTCTTTTCGTATTGGCGGACCGGCCGATCGATTTGTTTGTGTTGAAAATCAGGAAGCTCTGAAAAAAGTTTTGGAAACGATTGCAGATGAACAGCTTCCGCTGTTTGTTTTGGGAAAAGGCTCTAACCTGTTGGTTGCAGATGAAGGTTTCCGCGGCGTCGTGCTTTCTTTGGAGGGAGACTTCAAACAGATCACGCTGGATAACGATGGCGTAACCATTCGCTGCGGTGCAGGCGCTTCGCTTTCTTCTTTGTGTAAATTTGCCCGCGACCATGCGCTTTCCGGGTTGGAATTTGCCTGGGGTATCCCCGGCAGCGCAGGCGGTGCGGCTTATATGAACGCCGGAGCGTACGGCGGCGAAATGAAAGACGTTTTAACATCGGTGCAGGCCGTTTCTCTGGATGGCAGAGAAAAGACTTTGTATGCGGATGAACTGGATCTTTCTTATCGCCATAGCGTGTTTACGGGCGGTACGGACATCATTACGTTTGTCTGCCTGCGTCTGGTTCCGTCTAAGGTGGAACAAATTCAGTCCAGAATGAACGAGCTGATCCTTCGCCGCAAGGAAAAGCAGCCGTTGGAATTTGCCAGCGCCGGTAGCACGTTCAAACGCCCGGAAGGTTATTTCGCGGCGGCTTTGATCGAGCAGTGCGGTCTCAAGGGCTATACCATCGGCGGGGCTCAGGTCAGCTTTAAACACAGCGGCTTTATTATCAATACGGGAAATGCCACCTGCAAAGAAGTGCTGGCGCTGATTGCGCATGTTCAGTATGTGGTGGAAGAGCAGGCTCATGTTCGCCTGCAGACGGAAGTTGAATTTTTAGGATTGTGATCCCTTATGGAGTTTTTAATTGTCACCGGTGTGTCGGGCGCGGGGAAAACCCGCGCCATTCATACCTTGGAAGATATCGGTTTTTATTGCGTAGATAATCTGCCTCCCGAACTGATCGGTACGTTTTATGATTTGTGTGTGCGCAGTCATATTTCCCGTGCAGCGGTTGTCATTGATGTTCGCGGGGGCGGCTGCTTTTTTCATTCGTTTGAACAAGCTTTGGATGATCTGCGTACGCGCAATGATTCTTTTAAAATTCTTTTTCTGGATGCGTCCGATTCGGTTTTGATCCATCGATACAAAGAAACCCGTCGTCGTCATCCGTTTGCGGAGCGCTGTTCCGGTTCTTTGCAGGAAGCCATGTCACTGGAGCGTTCCGTTTTACAAAGAATTAAGGAATATGCTGATTATGTGGTGGATACCAGCGAATTGTCGCCGGTTCAGCTGCAGCGTAAGCTTTCCGGTCTGTTTTTATCGAATATCAATGAAGCGATGACGATTCATTGCCTGAGCTTTGGGTTTAAGCATGGCCTTCCGCCGGAAGCGGACTTGGTGTTCGATGTTCGTTTTCTGCCCAATCCTTTTTATGTTGAAACACTAAAACAGAAAACCGGTCTGGATCAGCCGGTCTATGATTATGTGATGGAAAATCAAACGGCCCGGGATTTTACAGCGCGCCTTACATCTTTGGTCGACTTTCTGATTCCGCAGTATATTGCAGAGGGGAAAAGCGAATTGGTTATAGCGATAGGCTGTACCGGCGGGCATCATCGCTCGGTGGCGATTGCGGCGTTTTTATATCGTCGTCTGCTCGAGGCCGGGTACCGCGTGGATATGAATCATCGCGATATTCATAAGTGAGGAATTTTTCATGTCTTTTTCATCCGATACAAAAGCTGAATTGGCAGTGATCCGGCCGGAATCCGCCTGTTGTCAAACGGCGGAGTGTTATGGTCTGGCGTTATTTAGCCGCTGTTTTTCTTTGCAGGAAAAAAGCTATGTGACAGAATCGTTCCCGGCCGCGAAAAAACTGGCCGAGACACTGGCCGAACAAGCGGGCGTTATGGCTGAAATCGCGACATCGATCCGGCGATCACAGACTAAGCTTTATACGGTTACCATTCCGGGCGAAAATCAGCGTCAGCAGATGCTTGCACATTTTGGCCACACCGGAAAAGAAACACATGTCGGCATCAATCGCGCCAATCTGGAAAATGTCTGCTGTATGGCGGCGTTCCTCAGGGGCGCTTTTTTGACTTGCGGAACGGTTACCGACCCCAGCAAAGAATACCATCTTGAATTTACCGTGCCGTATCGCCAGTTGGCTTTGCAACTGATTACGCTGCTCGAAGAAGTGGAAGAAATCGAACTGCATCCGGCGCTGGTTTGCCGCAAAGGAATTTATGTGGTTTATATCAAGGGCAGCGAGAAAATCGAGGAACTGCTTGTCTATATGGGCGCCGCGCAGGCCGCCATGAATTTGATGCAGGTCAAAATGATTAAGGAAGTCCGCAATCATGTCAACCGCACCACCAATTTTGAAACAGCCAATATCAATAAAACTGCGCAGGCCGCCGCTCGGCAAACAGAAGCGATCCGCCGCATTGT
This sequence comes from uncultured Clostridia bacterium, assembly GCA_944384905.1. Taxonomy (GTDB): domain Bacteria; phylum Bacillota; class Clostridia; order Oscillospirales; family Acutalibacteraceae; genus RGIG7265. The sequence continues at coordinate 228,847 of CALWVE010000031.1, read as the reverse complement.
GCGTACGTCGGGAATGGAATCGCTTGGCGAAGATTTGCGTGAAGTTGCCCGGCTTCGTCTGGAAAATCCGGACATGTCTTTGCGCGAAATGGCCGGCAGGTTGGGCATCACGCGTTCCGGTGTGAATCACCGCATTCAAAAATTGCTGGAACTGGCTCAGTCTTTGCCTGACGATTGATTTTGAAAAGGAGGTTTTTCCATGGCTTTTGCTCATCTTCATCTGCATACGGAATATAGTCTGCTCGATGGGGCTTGCCGGATCGATCGCTTGATGGATCGTCTGGCTTCGCTGGGGCAGACTTCGGCCGCCATCACCGATCACGGCAATATGTATGGTGTGATTGAATTTTATAAAGCGGCAAAAGCCAAGGGAATTCATCCGGTGATTGGCTGCGAGGTCTATGTTGCGCCTCGTACCCGGTTCGATAAAGTCCATGGCCTTGACAACGAAAGCGCCCATCTGGTTTTGTTGTGTGAAAATAATCAGGGCTATGAAAACCTGATGCAGCTGGTTTCCCGCGCCTGGACGGAAGGTTTTTATAACCGGCCGCGTGTAGACGAGGAATTGCTTCGGCAGTATCATGAGGGCTTGATTGCGCTTTCGGCTTGTTTGGCTGGGCGGGTTGCCCGGGATCTTACAGTCCGGGATTACCGTGCCGCGCGTGAAACCGCTTTGCGGTATCGCGATATTTTCGGCGAAAACAATTATTTTCTGGAATTGCAGGATCACGGCCTTCGTGAGCAGAAGGAGATCAACCCCGAACTCATTCGCTTGTCAAAGGAAACGGGTATTCCGCTGGTTTTGACCAACGACTGCCATTACCTTGAAAAAGAAGATCATAAAATGCACCATGTGCTGGTCTGCATTCAGACCAACCACACGGTTGAAGACGAGGACGTGCTTTCCTTCGGTACGGATGAATTTTACGTCAAATCCGAGGAAGAGATGCGCGCGCTGTTTCCGCAGCTTTCCGATGCGGCAGACCGTACGGAAATGATCGCACAAAGGTGTCAGGTCGAAATTGAATTCGGAAAAACCAAGCTGCCGTATTTTGAAGCGCCCGGCGGCGAAGATACGACAACTTATTTCCGCCGTTTGTGTATGGAGGGTTTGGTTCGCCGCTACGGAGAAAACTACGATCCTGCCGTTCGTAAGCGTTTGGAATATGAATTGGGCGTCATCGAAGAGATGGGCTATGTGAACTATTTCCTGATCGTTCATGACTTTATCCGCTATGCCCGCAGCGTGCAGATTCCCGTGGGACACGGCCGTGGTTCGGGCGTGGGGAGCGTGGCGGCTTATTGTATCGGCATTACCAATGTTGATCCTATCCGCTATGGTTTGATTTTCGAACGTTTCCTCAATACGGAACGCGTCAGTATGCCGGACTTCGATATCGATTTCAGCGATGAGCGCCGGCAGGAAATTATCGATTACGTCGTGCGGAAATATGGGGAAGACCATGTCGCTCAGATTGTCACATTCGGAACGATGGCGGCCCGTGCCGCGATTCGAGATGTGGGACGCGCGATGGCCATGCCGTATGCCGCGGTGGATACTGTGGCCAAGCTGGTACCAATGGAATTGAACGTCACACTGGATCGCGCACTGGAACAATCGTCCGAGCTGAAACATCGGTATGATACGGATGCCCAGGTGCGGGAACTCATCGATATGTCCCGCAAAATCGAGGGAATGCCGCGCCATGCTTCTACCCATGCCGCAGGTGTGGTGATTACGGATAAACCGGTCAGCTGTTATGTGCCGCTGGCTAAAAACGACGATGTGATCGTCACGCAGTATACGATGACGACGATAGAAAAGCTGGGCCTTTTGAAGATGGATTTTCTGGGCCTTCGCAACTTGTCGGTTATCGATCATGCCGAGCAGATGATCCGCCGGGATGTTCCCGGATTTTCCGTTGAGTCTATCCCCGAAGACGATAAAGCCGTTTTTGAAATGATGGGGAAAGGCTATACGGAAGGTGTGTTTCAGTTTGAATCGCCCGGCATGAAACGGGTGATTATGCAGCTGCAGCCCACAAGCGTGGAAGATCTGATTGCTGTTATTTCGCTTTACCGCCCGGGGCCGATGCGCTTTATTCCCACTTATATCGAAAACCGGCGGCATCCGGAAAAAATCACCTACCTGCATCCGCGCCTGTCCGGTATTCTCAACGTAACGTACGGCTGTATCGTTTATCAGGAACAGGTTATGCAGATTTTCCGCGAGCTGGCCGGTTACCCGCTGGGACGAGCCGATCTGGTTCGCCGCGCCATGGGTAAAAAGCAGCGTGATGTCATGGAACAGGAAAAGCAGATTTTCCTTTACGGAAAACCGGAAGATGAAACCGGCCCGGCAATCGAGGGGTGTCTTGTCCGCGGCGTCAGCCGGGAGGTGGCCGAAAAAATCTTTTCTGATATGGAAGATTTTGCGTCGTATGCGTTTAATAAATCGCATGCCGCGGCCTACGCCAAGCTTTCGTATCAGACGGCCTATCTGAAATGTCATTACCCGCGGGAATATATGTCTGCGCTTATTTCCAGCGTGCTGGGTATGAGCAACAAAGTGGCCGCCTATATGGAAGAATGCAGCCGCTTAAAGATAGAAGTGCTTCCGCCGCATGTGAATGTGAGTGAAGGCGGTTTCGTTGTCAGAGACGGGAATATCCGGTTTGGCCTGCTGGCTGTTCGCAATGTTGGCCGCACGCTGATCGAACGAATTGTACAAGAGCGTAAAGCCAATGGACTTTACACATCTTTTTATAATTTTTGTCAGCGCTTGCAAGGCCGAGACCTGAACAGGCGGGCTTTGGAAAGCCTGGTTAAGTGCGGCGCACTGGATCGGCTGGGCTATAATCGCCGGGAAATGCTCAACGGTATTCCGCAGATTCTTGAATCGATGGATGCGGATTCCCGCCGGAACCTGGAGGGGCAGATCGGCTTTTTTGATCTGTCCGATTCGGCCGACGGCAACGAACCGGTTTTGGAAAAACTGGAAGAATTCAGTCTTGCGGATCGGCTGGCCATGGAGAAAGAAACGGTTGGTTTGTATATCACGGGCAATCCCATGGAGGAATACCGTTCTTTCTATCGAAGCCAGACGATTGCAACGGCTGCTGCCATCCTGCGGAGCAAGGAAGAAGGGGAAGGCCCGTATCGCGATAATCAGCGCGTGACCTTATTTGGCATGATTGGCCGCCTGAAAAAAAGAACTTCCAAAAATAACGCCGCCATGGCAGAACTTACGCTCGAAGATATATCGGGCGCGATGGAAGTTTTGGTTTTCCCGCAGGTTTATGCCAAATGCCAGAATTTCCTCGCTGAAGGTAAAATTTTGCGCATGTCCGGGCGTCTCAGCTTTACGGAAGAGCAGGAACCCAAGCTGATTTGTGATTCTGTTGCTGGAATTCCCACGCAGGAAGAACTGGATCGCGCTCCGGTGGTTTCTTCTGCACAGAAAAAACATGAAGCACCCGAAAATCCGCACAAAAAAGCAGCTTCTCCCGAAAAAGCCGGGCTTTATCTAAAGTTTGCCTCGGAAAATTCGCCGGCTTGTCGTAAAGCCAAACAGTATCTTGCTGTTTTTGATGGCCCAACACAGGTGTTTTTCTATTTTGCCGATCGCAATATTTTGCGCCGTTTGCCTATGAATGAACGCGTTTTTCTCAACGATGTGCTTCTTCGTGAACTGCGCCTGCTGCTCGGAAACGAAAATGTTGCTGTTCTGGAATAAATTTTAAGCGTGCATCATTAGTATATGACAATGAGACAATCGTCCATGTTTCAACCTTGCAGAATTTTGAAAAATTGATATAATGGTAAGTGTATAAAAATTATCAATTCGTGCCTGTTTTGTGGAGGTTGAGAGTTTATGGGTTCCAGAAAAATTGCTGTGCTGACCAGTGGCGGCGACGCGCCGGGAATGAATGCAGCCATTCGTGCTGTTGTTCGTTCTGGTATTTATCTGGGAATGGAAGTTTATGGTGTTCGTCGTGGATATAACGGCTTGCTCAATGGCGATCTGATCCCGATGGATCTGCGCAGCGTATCGAATATTATTCAGTTGGGCGGAACTATTTTGTATACAGCCCGCAGCCCGCGTTACAATACCCCCGAAGGTGTAAAAGAAGCAGCCGATCAGTGTCGTGCACTGGGAATCGATGGTGTTGTGGTTATTGGCGGTGACGGTTCTTTCCGCGGCGCACGTGATCTGACGGGTGCAGGTATTCCATGTATTGCTATTCCGGGTACGATCGATAACGATATCGCTTGCTCCGATTACACGGTGGGCTTTGATACCGCCATGAATACGGCTATGGAAATGATCGACAAAATTCGTGATACTTCCCAGTCGCATGACCGTTGCAGCGTAATCGAAGTTATGGGCCGCCGCTGCGGAGATATCTGTTTGAATACGGGTATTGCTGTTGGCGCAACGGCTACGCTGGTTCCGGAAGTTCCGTATGACTTCCAGCGTGATATTATCGACAAGATTAAGCTCGCTCAGACGACGGGCAAACAGCATTTTATTGTTGTAGTAGCAGAAGGCGTCAGCGGAGGTTTTGCCGGCGTCGAAAAGATCGCTAAAAAAATTGAAGAGGTTACGGGAATCGAATCTCGTGCAACCGTATTGGGTCATGTACAGCGCGGTGGTTCTCCTACTCTGCGTGACCGCGTTATGGCCAGCTCCATGGGCGCTTATGCTGTTGATCTTCTGAATCGCGGCGTTAGCAATCGCGTTGTGGCTTATACGGACGGTCGTATCACAGATTATGATATTACAACCGCTCTGAATATGCCGCGTAAGTTTGACACGGAATTGTATCGCACAAGTGACCGAATTTCTATCTAACTATTAAATTTTCTTATTTGTGAATTGTGGCTTAGGCTGCAATTCACAAATTTATTTTTTAAAAATAGTATCCCTTTCAAACTGATTTTGTTTGTTTTGACTATCGCACTTAGAAAATTTACATCTTGTTTACATGTTTGTTCTAAATTTACTTGCATTTAGAATTTCGAGTGCTATAATAGAGTCGCCGTAAATACTTACTTAATTATCTTAATTATATAGAAAGCGGCGGAACTTGGAGGTGCATAAAGATGATGAAGGGTGTCAATAAATGGCTTACGGATATTTTAGCGATTGACGCGGAAGAACGTGCACATACAGCTGCTGCCATGCAGGATCGTCAGAATCGTCAGGCCGATTTTTCCAAACAAAAACTTGCTATGGCTGAGCAGATTGAAGCTCAGACAAAAGTTCGTATTGAAGAACTGCGCAAACAGCGTGAGGCAGAACTGAAACTGCGTGCTGAGCAGATGGAAAATCAAAGAATTGCTGCCGAATCAGAACTGGTGGCCCACCACGATAAAATGCATGATGCATGGGTTCAGGAGATTACAAACCGCGTATTGGAGGGATAATGCATGGCCAACAAAGCATCGAATGCCATTCTGGCAAAGGCTAGGGCCATGTATGGACATCGCCTGACACCGGAAGATTATGAAGCGTTGGCCGCATGTCGCACTTTACCGGAAGTGGCTTCTTATTTGAAAAATCACACTGCTTATGCTCAGGTTTTGTCCCAGATGAACCCGGCTTTTGCACAGCGAAACAGATTGGAACTGGAATTGCATCATGAGTATTTCCGTAAGCAGGCTGCGCTGTGCCGCTATGAAATGAGCATTGGGCAGGATATTTATCGTTTGTTTATTCTTCAGGCGGATATCCAGCAGCTGCTTACCTGTCTGCGTTATCTGGATAGCGGACGACCGGGCGATTATCTGTTTGTGCTTCCCAGTTTTTTGCAGAAACATACGCAGCTTAATCTGTATGCCTTGGCTTCCGTAACCGATTTCGCCAGTTTGCTCACCGCTTTGGAAGGTACGCCTTATTATAGTCGACTTGAGCCTCTGGCCGAATTGAAGGATGCAACGAATCGATTGACCGCCTTGGCAGCTCCCGCATTGAACGGAATGGTTTATGACGAATTGATTGAACTGTTCAAACATGCAAGTAAGGGAATGCAGGATTATTATCGGCGTTGGTATGACCTTCATATGCTTCCGGTTGTTTGGCGCACCAAGCGGATGTTGGGTTCGCATGCGCAGGAATCGCAGAAACGTCTTCGTTTGGGAATCACCGCATTGCCTGTGAAAACCTGGAACGATCTGCTTCAGGCTGAGGACGGGGATGCTTTCGTTGAAGAACTGATGCGCACACGCTATGGAAAAGAATTCCGTTCGATTGAGTGGACGCGTCTGGACGAGGCAGCTGGGCAGCTCCAGTTTATGTGGTGCGAAAAAAACCTTCGTTTTTCAACGGACCCGGTTGTGGTTTTGCTCTGCTATCTGGAATTGGCTAAAAACGAGATTACCAATATTACTCATATCATTGAAGGCGTGCGCTACGGCCTTCCCAAAGAGCAGATTTTAGACACATTGATTGGCGTTGATTACGCCGCTTAAGATTCGTGTGTCCGTGTGAAACCCTTGTTGTTGGGATATCTGAAAGGATAGTGACAAATTTGGCCGTAAAAAAAAGAAAGCTGGTTCAGATCAGCGGTCCGATGTTACAATTGGATTCCTTTTTGCAGGCCTGTTGTGCAGATGGGAGATTTGAGCCCGAACAGGCAATGCGATACATGTCTGTTTCGTTGGGATATGCAACTTTAAGTGAAGAAAATCCGTATCCCGCTATTGTACAGCATCTGGAGGATTTGGCCGGTCAGATCGGCCAGTCACTTACTCCGGTTGTGAAGAATGAAGAGATCACGGCGGATGAGGCCAATCATTTAATTGATGAGGTCAGCGCTCAGCTTCATTCCCTTTATACTGTGCGGCAGGAATTGTTGGAACAGCGTAAGATGTGCGTAGAAGGCGCCGAACGATACAGCCACTTTAAAGTTCTCAATGTAAATATTGAGGATGTTACCAACTGTGAATATGTAGCGGTTCGGTTTGGGTTTTTGCCTTTGGTCGGTTATGAAAAATTCATGGCCCAATACGCAAATGATCCATATATTCTTTTCATGCCTTGCGAAGAAAGCGCTGAAGGCTACTGGGGTGTTTATTTTACGCCCAAACAGAAACAGCGTGAAGTGGACGGCATTTTCTCCATGCTTTATTTTGAACGCATGATTGTGCCGGGCGCTGCGGGTACACCTGAAGAAATCATCCGTAACTTTGAATCCAATGTTCAAATTTTGGATCAGCAGCTGGATGAGATCAGTGCGCAGGTTAGTGCCATTTGGCAGGAACAGAAAGAACCGATCTGCCGCGCGTACCAGGCCGCACAAAAACAGGCAGAAGTGTTTGCACTTCGACGTTTTGCTGCGTGCAAAGGAAAGATTTTTGTATACGTAGGCTGGATACCGGCTGCGGATGAAAAACAGTTCACAGAACGTTTGGAAGCTATTCCGAATCTTCGCGTTGTTGTAAAAGAATCGGAAAAAGAAAGTTCTCATTTTTCGATTATTTCCGCAATCAAAAAGCGTTTTTCAGACCGTTCCGCCTGATGTTCGTTTAAAGTAGTTTAGCCTGTCTCTGTTTCGGCATTTTGCCGGGCAGTTGTAATATAAAAAGTGCGTCGCTTTGGCGCTGAAAGGATAGTGAGAAACTTGGCCATTGAGAAGATGAAGCTGGTGCAGATCAACGGTCCGCTTGCGCGGCTTGATCCGTTCTTGCTGGCTTGCTGTACAGATGGCAACTTTGCTCCTGAACCCGCCATGCAATACATGTCAGCTTCACTGGGGTATATCACGCTGAGCGAGGATAATCCATATCCGGCAATCGTTCAGCAGTTTGAAAGTTTGGCCTCTCAGTTGGGACGAACCTTATCGCCTTCAGAGAACAGCAATCCGATTGTTTTGTCGGATGCACATGAGCTCATCAATGAGATGAACAGCCGTTTCAAGGGGCTCAATGATGCAAGAAAGGATTTGCTGGAGCAGCGTCAGATTTGTCTGGATGGAGCTGAACAGTATAATCATTTCAGAGAATTGAATGCCAATATCGAACAGGTAACGGGCTGTGAATATGTTTCCGTTCGATTCGGCTTCTTGCCTTCTGCAGGTTATCAGGAACTGATGATCCATTATGCGGATGATCCGTATATCGTTTTTATGCCGTGTAAACAGGATAAAAACGGCTATTGGGGCGTTTATTTTACGCCGAAAGACAGACAGCAGGAAACAGATGCGATTTTCTCGCTGCTGTATTTTGAGCGGGTTATGGTTCCCGGCGCCGCCGGTACGCCTGAAGAAATCATCCACAATTTTGAAGAGAATATTGCGCTGATCGATCAGCAACTGGCTGAGATGGATAAAAAAATTGCCGCTATGTGGGATGAGCAGGCTGCAAGAATCGATGAGATCTATAATGCGGCTCGCTACTATTCGGCTGTTTTCGAGCTGCGCCGTTATGCAGCTTATAAAGACGACGTGTTTGTTTATATCGGTTGGATTCCGGCCGAGTATGAAAAGGAATTCGCTAAAAAAGTAAAGGGGATTGAGGACGTACGTGTGTCGATCAGCGATCCCGAAACAAGCGGTTCCCGCAATACGCCGCCTACCAAGCTGAAAAACCATTTTTGGAGCAAGCCTTTTGAATTCTTTGTGGATATGTATGGCTTGCCCAGCTATGGCGAAACCGATGTAACAGCATTTGTAGCCATTACATATATTCTGCTGTTCGGTATTATGTTTGCTGATGTGGGTCAGGGCGCTGTTTTGGCGATTGTTTCCGCATTGATCTGGAAGATCAAGAAGATGCCCTTGTTCCGTTTGATGATCCCGTGCGGTATTTGCAGTTGCTTGGTTGGCTTTGTGTTCGGCTCTGTATTCGGCTACGAAGAAGCACTTGACCCGCTGTATCACGCCATGGGTCTGGCTGGTAAGCCGGTAAGCGTGATGGAATCGATCAATGGCGTTTTGTTGATGGCGATTGGAATCGGTGTTGTGATGGTTGCCATTGCGATGGTCATCCACATGTATTCTTCCATCCGCAAACATCTTTGGGGCGAAGTGATCTTCTCCAATAATGGATTGGTCGGTTTGCTCACATATGCCGCCGGTGTTTCGCTGTGTACCGGGTTTATGAACGGACCTGCTTTCCTGCCCGGTGGCGTTGCAATCGCGATCGTTGTGATCGGCTTGATTCTCCTGCTGATGAAGGAAGTGCTGATTCCTCTGGTTGATGGGGAAGACTGGCACCCCGAAGGGGGCTGGGGCAATTACTTTATGCAGAACATTTTTGAACTGCTTGAGTATGTCCTTAGCTATCTTTCCAACACGATTTCCTTCCTGCGTGTCGGCGCGTTTGTTTTTGTCCATGCATCCATGATGATGGTGGTCTTTAAATTGGCCGGAGATCCTGCCAATATTCTGATCGTTGCACTGGGCAATGCTTTGGTTCTGGTTCTGGAAGCTTTGCTTTCCGGTATCCAGGGTCTGCGTTTGGAATTCTATGAAATGTTCAGCCGCTGCTATGAAGGCGGCGGACGTCCGTTCCGCGGTTTCGATATTCACGAAAAGCTTTCTGTGAATAAAGCTGCATAAATTCGTTATCCGGAGCCGAAGTGCTCTGTATAAAATTAAAAAATTGAAACAAAATTTTGGAGGTCTGAATCATGATGCCTGTATTGACTGCTCTTTTGTTTATTGTTCCTGTTGTTTTGTTGGTTGGTAGTGCGATTGTCCTGGCTTGCAGAAGCCGTTCCAAGGGTTTCAGTGTAAAAAGAACGATGGCTGTTAACCTGCTCACCTTCCTGGTTGTAATGGTTGTTGCCTGCGGCTTTACCTATACCACTTCCGCTAAAGATGTGCAGCCCGATGTTAAAGCCACGGAAACCACGGCTATGGCTGCTGCCGAAACTGAAACAGAAGAAGCTGCTGCTCCGGCTTCCGCCAACGCTGCTTCCAACGAAAGCATGGGTCTGGGCCTGCTGGCTGCCGCTCTGGTAACCGGTCTGGCTGGTATTGGCGGTGGTATCGCTGTTGCTGCTGGTGCTCCTGCTGCTATCGCTGCTGCTTCCGAAGACCCCAAGAGCTTTGGTAAGAGCTTGATCTTCGTAGCTCTGGGTGAATCTATCGCTCTGTATGGTGTTGTTATCTCTATCTTGATCCTCAATAAGTTGGTGTAAGAAAAGAGGCTTGCAAGATGCGCTTTTTTCTAATTAGTGATAATACCGATACCCTTACGGGCCTGCGTCTTGCAGGAATTGAAGGTGTTGTAGCGCATACGGAGGAAGAATTCCGCGATGCGCTGCAGAAGGTTGAAACCGAACCGGAAGTCGGAATGGTTCTTGTTACCGAAAAATTAGCGGATACGTATGTGCCGCTGATGGATGCTGCAAGACAGAAACAAGGCGGCCCGCTTGTTTTAGCGATTCCTGACCGTCATGGCTCTGCAACGGGTAAAGACAGAATTACCCGTTATGTGCGTGACGCTGTTGGAATTCGGATTTAAATTGCTTTTGCGATTGGTTTGTCAAAAATGAGGTGAGAGATATGATCGAATCAGATGTTCGGGCGCAGCGGTTTGTGCAGTCGATCCGTGAAGACGGCGAGAGACGTTGCAAGGCCATTGAAGCCGAAACGGAACGTTTGCTTTCCGAAGAAATGGAGCAGGCCCGCAGTGTCGAAGAAAAAAAGGCGGAACGGATGATTCGTTTTGAGCAGGAACGTATGGAGGCGGAATTTAATCGCACGCTTTCCGCACAGGGCGCCCAGGCGCGCGCGTCGCTTGCTCAGAAGAGAATGGAATTGACGGATCAGGTTTTCTCGGATGTACGAGAAGCCTTGGCTGCTTATACAAAAACAGAAGCTTATGCCCAGTGGCTGATTCAGAGCGCCACACGTCTGTGTGATCGTTTGGGCGCCGGCTGCGTTTTGTATGCCCGCGAACAGGATATGAAGCTGCTGCAGGGCAAATTGCCTGCCGGTGTTTCGGTTTCTGCGGATGCGGCTATCGTTCTGGGCGGATTAAAGGCACAGAATGCCCAGATTTCGGCAGACGATACGCTCGATAGCCGTTTGGCGGCACAAAAGGATTGGTTCCTTGAAAATTCCGGCCTTTCCGTTGCATTGTAAGGAGGGCTAGTAGGAATGAACAATACAGTTTACAGTATTAACGGCCCGGTTGTCACCATTCAGGGCAAAACAGACCTTTCCATGATGGAAATGGTTTACGTCGGCGATGCTCGTCTGGTTGGCGAAGTCATTCGTTTGGATAGCAAAGCCACGACGATTCAGGTTTATGAAGAAACGGGTGGCCTTGCTCCGGGACAGCCGGTTGTGTCGGCCGGCGGCCCGCTGAGTGTTGAATTGGGACCCGGCATTTTGCGCAACATTTATGACGGTATCCAGCGTCCGCTTCCGGCTCTGCAAAAAGAGACGGGTTCGTTTATCGGCCGCGGTGTAACGGCTTCTCCGCTGGATGAAACCGTAAAATGGGATGTTACGGTTACGGCTAAAGTCGGCGATTATCTGCATAGCGGCGACATTTTTGCCACCACGCCGGAAACACCGGCTATCCTGCATAAGTGCATGGTGACTCCTGGCGTGGAAGGTGAAGTAATTTGGACGGCTCCTGATGGCGCTTATACCATTCGCGAACCGATTGCCCGCCTGCGCGATCCGTCCGGTAAAGAACAGACTTTGTATCTGGCACAGCGCTGGCCGATTCGACTTCCCAGACCGGTTGAAGAACGCCGTCCTGCTACGCAGCCGCTGATTACCGGTCAGCGTATTATCGATACCATGTTCCCGCTGGCCAAAGGCGGCGCCGCCGCAATTCCCGGAGGTTTTGGTACCGGTAAAACAATGACCCAGCATCAGCTTGCTAAATGGTGCGATGCCGATATTATCGTTTACGTCGGCTGCGGAGAACGTGGCAATGAAATGACGCAGGCGCTGACCGAATTCAGCGAACTGACCGACCCGAGAACAGGCAAGAGCCTGATGGATCGTACCGTTTTGATTGCAAATACATCCAATATGCCGGTTGCCGCCCGTGAGGCTTCTATTTACACCGGTATCACATTGGCTGAATATTACCGTGACATGGGTTATCATGCCGCCATGATGGCTGACTCTACTTCCCGTTGGGCTGAAGCTCTGCGTGAAATCAGCGGCCGTCTGGAAGAAATGCCCGCCGATGAAGGCTACCCGGCTTATCTGCCCAGCCGTTTGGCTGAATTCTATGAACGCGCCAGCTATGTAAAGAACTTGAACGGTACCGAAGGTTCCGTATCGGTTATCGGCGCTGTCAGCCCGCAGGGTAACGACTTCTCCGAACCGGTTACCCAGAATACCAAGCGTTTTACCCGCTGCTTCTGGGCGCTCGACAAGAGCCTGGCTTATGCCCGTCATTATCCCGCTATTAACTGGAACGACAGTTACAGCGAATATTTAGGCGATCTTTCCACCTGGTATTATGATCATGTAGGTTCCGACTTTATGGCTTGCCGTGAACGGCTGGCCGGCCTGCTTCTGCAGGAATCCAGCTTGATGGAAATTGTCAAGCTGATTGGTTCGGATGTTTTGCCGGACGATCAGAAACTTGTTATTGAAATTGCGCGCGTAATTCGTGTCGGCTTCCTGCAGCAGAACGCTTTCCATCCGGAAGATACCTATGTTCCGCTGAAGAAGCAGCTCAAAATGATGCAGGTCATTCTGCATTGTTACGATCGCTGTGTAAATCTTGTATCTGCGCAGATTCCGATTACGCAGATTATCGGTCTGGGCTTGTTTGATCTGCTTGTTAAGATGAAGTACGATGTACCGAATAACAAGCTTGAGATTCTGGATGACTATATGCAGCAGATCGATGAAAAGACCGCCGCTTTGGCACGCTGAGAAAGGAGAGTGCAGAAATGATTCTTGAGCATATCGGCCTTTCCCAGATCAACGGCTCTCTGGTTGTTCTGGAAGGTGTGACAGAAGCATCTTATGATGAAATGGTTACCATGCAGCTTGATGACGGCAGCAGCCGCGTTGGCCGTGTGGTGCTGATTGAAGGCGACCGTTGTGTTGTGCAGGTGTTCGAAGGAACACGCGGTATGAGCTTGCAGAATACGCGAACTGTATTTACGGCTCACCCGATGATGGTTGATCTGAGCCCTGAAATTCTGGGCCGTACCCTGGATGGTTTGGGCCGCCCGATCGATGGTATGGGCAGCATTTATCCGGTTTGCCGCCGGGATGTAAACGGCGCGCCGATCAACCCGGTTTCCCGTGTTTATCCGCGAAACTGCATCCGCACCGGTATTTCTTCCATCGACTGTCTGGCTACGTTGATTCGCGGCCAGAAGCTGCCGATTTTCTCCGGTTCCGGTATGAAGCACAACGAACTGGCTGTTCAGATTGTAAAGCAGGCTAACGTTGCCGATGGCGAAGATTTTGCTATCGTATTTGCCGCCATGGGTGTAAAGAACGACGTTGCCGAATATTTCCGCAATTCCTTTGCGGAAGCCAACGTTATGGACCGCGTGGTTATGCTGCTGAACCTGGCAAACGACCCGATTATCGAACGTATCATTACGCCGCGTGCCGCTTTGACGGTTGCAGAATATCTGGCGTTTGATCTGAACAAAAATATCCTGGTTATCCTGACGGATATGACGAGCTACTGCGAAGCCCTTCGTGAATTCTCCAGCTCCAAAGGCGAAATCCCCGGCCGTAAAGGCTTCCCGGGTTATCTGTATTCCGACCTGGCCAGCTTGTATGAACGTGCCGGTATTCTGGAAGGCAAACAGGGCTCCGTTACGCAGATCCCGATTCTGACGATGCCCGGCGACGATATTACGCACCCGATTCCCGACCTGACCGGTTACATCACCGAAGGTCAGATCGTGTTGGACCGCAGCATGGACGCGATCGGTATCTATCCGCCTGTTAGCGTGTTGCCCAGCCTTTCCCGTTTGATGAAGGACGGCATCGGCGCCGGTTATACGCGTGAAGACCATAACCCGCTTTCCAACCAGTTGTTTGCAAGCTACGCCAAAGTACAGGATGCCAAAGCTTTGGCCAGCGTTATCGGTGAGGAAGAACTGTCTCCTTCGGATAAGCGTTTGATGGCTTTTGGCCGTGTGTTTGAACAGACGTTTATCGGCCAGGGCAACGTAAACCGTACGATGGACGAAACGTTGGATCTGGGTTGGGAACTGCTGACGATGCTGCCGCGCGCTGAACTGGATCGTGTAGACGATGCTATTTTGGATAAGTACTATGAGCCCGCCAAAGAACGGGCTGCGCAGCATGGGATTACGGTTGCATAAAAAGCTTGATGCGAAAGGAGCGTGAGATCGGTGGCACAGCAGGTATTTCCTACGAAAAGTAACCTGATGGCTCAGAAAAAAAGCCTTGCGCTGGCCAAACAGGGATTTGAACTGATGGATCGCAAGCGGAATATTCTGGTCCGCGAGATGATGCAGCTGATCGACCGTGCCGCTGCCATTCAGGATCAGATTGCACAAGCTTATGCAAGAGCATACGCCGCTTTGCAGACTGCCAATATCACTTTGGGTGAGGTTGGTATGTTTGCACGCTGCGTTCCGGTTGAAGAAGGTTTGTCGGTCAGCATGCGTAGTGTAATGGGCGTTGAGTTGCCCACCATTACGTTGGAAGAGCACGAACCGGCCGTTTATTATGGCTTTTTGGATACCAACAGTTCGCTGGATGACGCTTTTATGGAATTCAATGAAGTCAAGCGTCTGACGGTTGAATTGGCGGAAGTGGAAAGCAGCGTATATCGTCTGGCGGAAGCCATTAAAAAGACGCAGAAACGCGCCAATGCTCTGAATAATATTATGATCCCGCAGTTTGGTACAACGATTAAGTTTATCAGTGAAGTGCTGGATGAAAAGGAGCGCGAAGATTTCTCTCGCCTCAAAGTCATCAAGGCACAGAAAGAAAAAGCTGCCGAATAAAAGAAAAGGACTCCGAATTTTTCGGAGTCCTTTTTGTTAGGCTGTAACGCGCCGCCGGTTTAGTATCTTCTTGATGGTTAATAGATAAACAAGAACGGAAACAAGCGGCGGAATAATATCGGAGATTGCCTCCGCATAGAATACGTTTTCCACCGGCATAAACAGCGGGATGATGAACAGTACCACGAAGTATACCAATTTGCGGAAAAACGAGAGGGGAAGCGCCAATTCAACATGCCCCAGCGCCGTAAATCCATCGACGATTTCATATTGAATTCCCAGCGGAATAATGGCCAGGGTAAATACATGAATAGACCAAACCGCCTTTTCGGCGATAACCGGGTCTGTTGTAAACAGGTGTACAAACAGCGGGCTTGCAAAACGTGCGACAATAAACATCAGAGTTGTAAAGCCGACACAAAGCTTTAAAATTGTTTTTTGAGCCTGTAATACACGGTCAATCTGTCCGGCACCATAGTTAAAGGCCAAGATGGTCTGTGTGCCGCTGCTAATTCCGCCCAAGGGCATGGTGACAACCAGCATAAAGCTCTGCGCAATCGTGCCGCAGGTGATCAGGATATCGCCGTTTTCGGGACCGCCATAATTCTGCAAAACGGTATTGAGAGCAATCATCATCAGATTATCTACAGCGATAATGATGAAAGGCGTAAATCCGAGCAGCAGAACTCTGCCAACAATTTTCAGGCTGTAGCCGCGGAAAGTGATCCGAACCGGCGTGAATTCTCCAAACAGAAAGCGAAGAACAAATGCGCAGCTGGCAACCTGCGATAAAACGGTAGCCAAGGCCGCACCTTCAACGCCCATGTTCAATCCGAAAATAAAGACAGGATCGAGAATGATATTGGCAATCGCTCCGATTACAACGGAGATCATACCGATTTTCGCAAAGCCTTGGCTGATGATAAACTGATTCATGCCGGTAGCCAGCAAAGCAAAAATCGTACCGCAGATGTAAACTGTAAAATAGGCGTCCGCATAGGGGAAGATCGCATCGCTGGCGCCAAAGGTACGCAGCATGGGATCTTTAATAAGCAGCAGTACAAAGGTGAGGACGACCGAAATAGCACAAAGAAGCATAAAGCAGTTTGCGACAATGCGTTCGGCTTCTTTTTTGTTTCCTTCGCCCAGACGCATGCTCATAAGCGGAGAACCGCCGATTCCAACCAGAAAAGCAAATGAGCCCGCCATGGTGACAATCGGTCCGCATACGCCGACGCCGCCCAAGGCCAAATTTCCAATTTCAGCTATATGGCCGATATACATACGATCCACAATACTGTATAACACACTTACAAATTGAGCTAGCATGCTGGGAATTGCAATTCGCCATACAATTTTATGGATATTGTCTTTACCCAGATCGTTTTCAATCCGCATTTTGTTTCCCTCTTTTCCAGACTTATGTGCCAACAGCTACTAAGTATACGTCAAAATTCGGCACACGTCAAGAGCGTAGAAACAACAAAAAGACGCTGTAAAATTACAGCGTCTTTTTTCAGAATAAACCTTACAATTATGCTTCTGTACCGTATACTTCAATCTGGGTCAAAGCCGGGAAGGGAGAAGGATCATTCTCATCCTTAATCAGCTTGCCGAGCTTGAGCCAGGTGATTTCCTTGGGTTCCATGGTAAACACATGGGGAAGAGAAGATTTCTCCATGGTCAGCGTCATGGAAGTACCGTCGGAGAAGGTCATTTCAGCCTGTTTCCACCAGTTGTCGTGCGGGAAATCGGCGCGGGTAACCAGAACGATCTTGTCCGCTTTTACCGGACGGCCGAAATCGATGGTGATTTCAGCGTTCGGATCGCGGTTGATGCCCCAAGATTCATACGGCCACGGACCATGGCGACGATTGTCGGTGTTGCCGTTGATGGCGTTGCGTGCCGCAAACACAGATTCGCCGCGGGTTTCTACATTGGCGGAAGCATGCGGGAAGCAGGTTGTATTTTCGTGGCAGTCGTATTCATTCAGGCAAAGGTTCTTGTACGATGCAATTTCTTCTTTGGTCGCTTTGCGTGCGCTCAGAAGATGAATATTGCCGGTAAAGGTTTTCGGGTTATACGAAACACGCTTTTCGCCGAAAGGAATAGCCAGCGTAAATACCGGTTCACGCAGATATACAAAGCACGGATGCATAACGTCATCCAGCTGGATGTTCAGATAGCAGGGAGCTTCGTCACACTTTAGAACGATTACGTCGCCTTCTTCGTATTCGCCGTTCCATTCGGCATCATGGTCGTAGCCATTGCCCTGCCAGGAAAGATTCACGAGTTCCTGACCGCTGTTTTCCATCAGTACGGTTTCGCCGCGTTTGACTTGAATTGTAATCATTTGCACTACCTCATAGAAGATGAGGCGGTGAATTGCGCACCGCCTCATGTTTATTGGATTTAACTTATTGCGGCTGCTTGCCGATGTAGGCGAGGATACCGCCGTCTACATACAGAACATGACCGTTTACGAAGTTGCTGGCGTCACTGGCCAGGAATACGGCCGGACCAACCAGGTCTTCGGTTTTGCCCCAGCGTGCAGCCGGAGTCTTGGCGATGATGAACTGATCGAACGGATGACGGCTGCCGTCGGGCTGAATCTCACGCAGCGGAGCGGTCTGGGGGGTTTCGATATAACCAGGCCCAATGCCGTTGCACTGAATGTTGTATTCGCCGTATTCGGAGCAGATGTTGCGGGTCAGCATCTTCAGACCGCCCTTGGCAGCGGCATAAGCGGAAACGGTTTCACGGCCGAGTTCGCTCATCATGGAGCAGATGTTGATGATCTTGCCGTGGCCCTTCTTAATCATGGAAGGAATAACAGCCTTGGAAACGATGAACGGAGCGTTCAGGTCAACATCGATAACCTGACGGAACTGTTCAGCGGTCATTTCGCACATCGGGATACGCTTGATGATACCGGCGTTGTTAACCAGAATGTCGATCACGCCAACTTCTTCTTCGATCTGCTTAACCATGGCCTGGACGGCTTCTTCGTTGGTTACGTCGCAAACATAACCCTTGGCATCGATGCCGGCTTCTTTGTAAGCAGCCAGACCTTTGTCAACCAGTTCCTGCTTGATATCGTTAAAGACGATCTTGGCACCGGCTGCAGCCATGCCACTGGCGATGGCGAAACCGATTCCGTAAGAAGCGCCCGTTACCAGGGCAACTTTGCCTTCCAGAGAAAAGTTCTTGATGTAGCTATCCATTGGAAACACTGCCTTTCTAAAATTTATAGGATTGTGGAACGTGAATTATTTCAGGTCTGTGGTCTTGATGACATCCATGTCGTCGAATTCCATGTTTTCGCCGCCCATGGCCCAGATGAAGGTGTAGTTGCTGGTGCCGGCGCCTGCGTGAATGCTCCAGGAGGGGCTGATCACGGCTTCTTCATTGTGCATAACAATGTGACGGGTTTCGTTGCCTTCGCCCATCATGTGGAATACAACGTTGTCTTCCGGTACTTCGAAGTACATGTAAACTTCCATGCGGCGTTCATGCGTATGAGCAGGCATGGTGTTCCAAACGCTGCCGGGTTCCAGAACGGTCATGCCCATGGAGAGCTGGCAGGTCTTCAGTACGGACGGATGGATGAACTGGTTGATTACGCGCTTGTTGCTGGTTTCCATGCTGCCCAGCGGACGCTTAGCGGCGTCAGCCAGCGTCAGCAGCTTGGTTTCATAAGAGCAGTGAGCCGGAGCGGAAACCATGTAGAATTTAGCGGGCTTTTCAGCGTCGTCGCTGGCAAACAGAACTTCTTTGGTGCCCTTGGTGATGTACAGGCAGTCCTTGTAGCCCAGCTTGTAGGTTACGCCGTCGGCCGTGATGGAACCGCTGCCGCCGATATTGAAGATACCGATTTCACGGCGCTCCAGGAAATAATGGGTGCCGAAGTTGGCCCATACATCCAGACCTTTGTCGATGGATACGACTTCCGTGGTCGGCATGCAGCCCAGGGTGACCATGCGGTCTACGTGGCTGTAAACGGAAACAACTTCATTCGGTACATACAAATTCTGAATCAGAAATTCCGAACGCATTTCGTCGGTGGTGTAACGCTTAAAATCTTTTTGATTCGCAGAATAACGAATATCCATGGGTGACTTTCCTCCTGTAAAATCGGGTGGCATCTTGTCCACCTTGTCATTCAATGCCATTATAACACGCTTGCTTTAAAAAATCCAGTTTAATTTTCATTCGCAATTTCTCTGCCGGATGCCTGATCGATAAACCGGCGGATTCTGGCAAGCAGTTCGCGGCTCCAGAACGCACCTTCGTGCGGAGCACCCGTTACACGGATCATTTTTACATCCGCACCGGCGTCACAAAGCGCTTCATACATGCTGACGCACTGCTGATAGGGAACTACCGGATCGGCATCTCCCTGCAGCATCAAAAACGGCGGAAGAGACGGGCAGGAAGCAATATAGCGGATGGGGCTCATTTTGTCTCCCACATCCATGTGTTCAGATGCGGGACCGCCGCAGAGCGCATAAAAGAGATTATCGGCCGCATCGATATCCAGATCCGGCTGTGCCTGTAACGTGGCTTCAAGTAGCGCGGGAATATCTGTGGGCCCGAAACACTGTACAACGGCTTGTACAGCGTCGGATTCGTCGGCGTATTCTTCCGTTTTGAATCGCGGATCATCCGGAGTCAATCCCACCAACATGGCGGTATTGCCGCCCGAAGAAGTTCCCCAAATCGTGACTTTCTGCGGATCGATGCCATATTCATCCGCATGAGCGCGCAGAAAACGAATTGCCGTCTTAACATCCTGCAAATAAGCGGGAAAAGGGTGCCCTTCCATAGCATTGCGATGCGTAACCGTTGCCACAACATAACCGTCGCGTGCATACTCGGAAAGCTGGGGAATTTCTTTATAAATGTTGGGGAACTCCCATCCACTTCCCTGAACGAAAACAACCAGCGGCGCACGATGGGTGCTATCGGGCTGTTCGTGGCTCCATGGAAGCAGAATAGCCATACGCAAATCTGTACCGGTAGCCGTTGAATAGGTGACGTCGGGTAGCATGCGGGCCAGACCTTCCAAAGACGGATTGCTTGCGATGGTTTCAATGGGTGGATAAGGCATATGGATAACCTCCTCATAAAGATGATTTTATACCGATTCGCATACGATAGCAAAATTCGATTTCAAATGTTTCGTCCGGCTTAAACCGTTTGATTTGTTATCTAATATTATAGAATTTCGGGGACGCTTTGACAAGAGCGGTTGCAATTTGTTTACAAAAAGAATATAATCAGGACAAGATTTTAACTGCAATGTTATGTGCTTTTTCAGAATAGCAGCAGCCATAGAATCAAATTGAGTGGGGGAGCATAATGGATTATTCACCGTGGAACGGATGTGTTCTGAAATTATCGGAAACACGGGTTTGGCGCACCTATACGGGTGGTGCCAAGTTGGATCAATGGCGGAATAAAACGACTTGTTCCGTTGGGAATTTTCCTGAAGATTGGGTGGCCAGTACAACCCGTGCCAGAAATCCCGGCCGGGAAGACATTCTGGAAGGGTATAGCCGGGTATTAAATATTCCCGGCGAACCGTATTTAAAAGATGTTCTGCTGGATCAGCCGGAAAATTATTTCGGAACCAAGCACTTAAAGCAAATGGGTCCTCAGCTGGGCATGTTGATTAAACTTATCGATGCGAACGAGCGGCTGACGATCCAGACACATCCCGATCGTGCGTATGCCAAAAAGTTTTTTGGATCGGATTATGGAAAAACCGAATCGTGGTACATTTTTGATACATATTCGGTTAACGGGGAAGAACCCTGCATTTATTTTGGTTTTAAACCCGGCGTGACACGAGAGGAATGGAAAGATGTTTTCGAGCGGCAGGATATTCCAGCTATGCTAAATTGCCTGCATCGAATTCCTGTACAGGCGGGTGATAGCTTTTTCATTCCGGGCGGCCTGCCGCATGCGATTGGTGCCGGTTGTTTTCTGGCTGAAATGCAGGAGCCGACAGATTTTACAATGCGTACCGAGCTGGTTACGCCAGACGGGCTTCGCATTCAGGAAAACCAGTGCCATCAGGGTGTGGGATACGAAAATATGCTGGATTGTTTTCATTACGATGCTTTGCCGCTGGAAGAAACCTGCGCACATTGGAAATCGTCGCCTCGGTTACTGGAATCTGGTGATCAATTTGAAATTACCAGCATGATTGATGACCGCTTTACGCAGCTGTTTCAGATGAACCGTATTCGTGTGGGCGCGCAGTGGACGCTTTCACCTCGAGCGGGCTATCGCATTTGGGTCGTTCTGCGTGGGCAGGGAATGCTGCATACGGAAAAAGAAGAACTTCCGATCCGGCAGGGTGATTTTCTGTTTCTTCCGGCCAGTTTGTCTAATGGCCAGTTGGTATGTACGGGAGAACCACTTGAAATCATGGAATGCGGACTTCCGGAAATGTAAAGGTGACTTAGAAATCAAGGAGGAGTGTATAAAATGAAATTCCAAAACTTTTATTTTGAGAATGAACTTCATTACGGTGTCGTTCAGGACGAAAAGCTGTATGATTTGTCGCAGGCGCCTGCTGCGCCGCAGTCTTTAAAAGATTGGATCGAGTGCGGAAATCCTGTCGACCAGTTGGATAGCTGGCTGAAAGAGGCTCCGGTTGTTCCCAAAGAACAGATTCAGCCGGCACCTGCCGCTGCATCTCCGGAAAAGATTTTCTGCATCGGGCTTAATTATCGCGCCCATGCCGCCGAATCCGGCGGTCAGCTTCCGGCTTTCCCGGAGGTATTCTCCAAATTTTCCAATGCACTGGCAGCGCATGGACAAACCGTTCGCCTTTCGCCGTATGCCGGCCAAGTCGATTACGAAGCTGAGCTGGTTGTTATTATCGGTAAAACCTGCCGCGATGTAACCGAAGAAGAAGCCTCAAAAGCTGTTTTCGGCTATACCTGCGGAAATGATGTTTCTGCCAGAGAACAGCAGACGCGTGTGTCTCAGTGGCTGACGGGTAAATCGCAGGATGGTTTTGCGCCTGTTGGACCTTGGATTGTCACAGCAGATGAGCTGGGTGATCCTGCAGCGCTTTCGCTGGATATCAAATTATACCGCGGCGAACAGCTTTGTCAGCACTCGAACACCAATAAGATGATTTTCTCCGTCCCGTATCTGATTAGCTATTTGTCGCGTTACATGACCTTAAAGCCCGGCGATATGATTTTCACCGGCACACCGGAAGGCGTGATTCTGGGGCAGGATGAAAAACATTGGCTGGAAGCTGGTGAAAAGCTGACCGTCGAGATTGAAGGCATCGGCAAACTTGTGAATACCATTGGCTGAATAGAGATTTGGAAAGAATGTGATAAAAGTGATTTGTAAGCATTGTGGAAAAGAAACCCCGGAAGGAAGTAAATTCTGCCTGCATTGCGGCCGTAATATGGGGGAAGAACCTACTACAGAAACAGCTGTACCAGAGCAGGAAGTACCTGTGGATACAGAAGCGACCGTACAGGATGTAAAGGAAGATTCTTCTTTACAGGAATCGTCTGGAATAGAATACGATCAGTCTTTATTTCAAGAATCGTCCCAGTCTGTTCCCGAAACACAATTTGTTCCACCGAAAAAGAAAAGTTCTAAAGGAAAGAAAACGGGAATTATTATTGCTTGTGTAGCGGGCGGATTGGTGTTGCTAGCTGGTATGATTGCAGCTGCTGTTTTGATTCTTCCTGGTTTTCTTTCGGGATTGTCTTCGGCTTTAAATGGGCAAACCTCTTTATTACAGCAGTCTTCATCCGAAGCAACGCCGACCCCGACGGTTACGCCGACGCCTACACCTACACCGACTCCCACGCCAACGCCCACTCCCACACCTACCCCAACACCCACGCCGACTCCTACTCCGGCTCCGACGCCGTATAATAGCCAGCGTATTTTGGTTTATTCCGATTCGCCGGGCTCGACTACGGCAAATCTGTATGTGGAAGAGTATAGAAACGGAGAATGGGTACAGCTTTATCAAACCTATGCCCGTGTTGGAAACGCCGGTATTTCCAAAGATTACGGGGAAGGGAAGAACCGCACACCCGGCGGTACATTTGATATTTTGTTTGCGTTTGGTCTTTCCAAACCCGATACAGGACTTCGTTACCGTACATTGTCTCCCGGGGATGAATGGGTAGATGACGGCGATTCTTCCTATTACAACACACTGCAGCCCGGTCCCGGAAACTGGTCTTCTTCCGAAAGCATTTACGATCAGTTCGAAATGGGTTACTGGACGCACTGTATTGCATTTAGTTATAATGGCGATTGTGAAACGCCGGGAACCGCTACGCCCGGAAAAGGCTCCGCGATGTTCCTGGGCGGTATGGGATCAGCCAGCGATCCGAGTCAGTCTTATGGGGATATTAAGATTTCCGACGAAGATATGCTAAAAATTCTCCGCTTGTTAGATGCCGATCAGCATCCGCAGATTATTCTTAAATAACGCATAACGAAAACGCTGCAGCATGTACCCTGCAGCGTTTTTATTTGTTTTCAGTGGCTTCCTGGGAGTATTCTTTTTCTTAAAAAGCAGTAAAGAAAAAGCCCGCTCCGGTTTTCCGGAACGGGCTAAAAGGATACGAATATTTTAAATGTCCAGCATCTGGATCACATGGCGCGGGCAAACTTCTGCGCATTTTCCGCAGCCGATACATTTTTCGGGATCGACCGTTGCATGGAAGTTTTCAACCTTGATCGCGCCAACTTCGCAGTTTTTCACGCACTTCATGCAGCCGATGCAGCCCATGGAGCAGGCTTTCATCGTAGCAGCGCCCTTATCGCAGTTGGAGCAAAGTACTTTCGCCTGTTTTTTGGCGGGATGCAGCTGGATCAAATGACGCGGGCAAGCCGCAACGCACATGCCGCAGGCTTTGCAGCGGCTGGTATCGATACTGGCCAAACCGTTGCAGACTTTGATTGCGCCGTAGGGACAAGCCGCGGCGCAGTCGCCCAAACCGATACAGCCAAAACGACAGTCGGCCGGACCGCCTGCTACCATAGCGGCAGCTGCGCAGGAAGCGATACCGTCGTAGACCATTTTTTCGTGCGTAACATCCAGGCTGCCAGTACAGGCTACCACAGCCGCTTTACGCTCAACTTCTCCGGCTTCTGTACCTAGGATAGCGGCAACCTGTGCGGCGCATTCCTGGCCGCCGGGAGAACACAGACCGGGCTTGGCTTCGCCTTTGGCGAGTGCTTGTGCATAACCGGAGCAGCCGGAAAATCCACAGGCACCGCAGTTGGCGCCGGGGAGCACTTCCAGAATCGCTTCGGCTGTTTCATCTTTCGGCACAGCCATGATAATCGAAGCAACGGCCAGAATCAAACCGGCAATCAAGCCGATACCGGCCACGAGCAGAACGGGAAACAAAATATCCATGTGATTCCCTCCTTAACCGAGCATGCCGTCCACGAGTCCGCTGAACCCGAGGAAGGAGACCGCCACCAGAGAAGCGGCAATCAGCGTGATGGGCAAACCTTTGAGGAACTTGGGAACATCGCACATCTCAAGCTTCTCGCGCACACCCGCGAAAATAACCATGGCCACCAGGAAGCCGACACCGGAACCGAAAGCGTTAACCAGCGCCTGCACATAAGAAAATCCCATGGGAGAGGCCGGATTGTAGAATTTATCGATTACGAGCATCGTAACACCCAGCACGGCGCAGTTGGTGGTAATCAGGGGAAGGTAAATGCCCAGCGCGTTATACAGCGGCGGCATATACTTGTGCATAATCGTTTCGATCAGCTGTACCAGGGCAGCGATAATCAGAATGAAAACGATCGTCTGCAAATAAGCCAGGTTATTCGGAACCAGAATCAGCGTGTAAATCGGCCAGGTTACAGCCGTAGCGATCACCATAACGGCGATAACCGCGCAGCTCATGCCTACGGCGGTATTCAGCTTTTTCGAAACACCCAGAAAGGGACAGATCCCCAGGAATTTATTCAGAATATAGTTTTCCGTGAGGATGGCAGCCAGAAAAATGGCAATAAGAGATTTAATCATGATTCAGCCTCCTCCTTTTTGGTTTCAGCGGTGCAGGCTTCTGCGTTTCCATCTTTCAGTTTGGAACAGGAAGCGGCCATCGGGCAAGCAGCGCAGCCCAAAGCTTCCGGCGCATGGCCTTCTTCGGAGAGTTTACCGGCAATGGCAATCAGAATACCAAAGACAAAGAAGCCGCCGGGAGGGAGCAGGAAGATGATGATCGGATCCATAAAGCCAGAAAGGATCGGTACGCCGAATACCGTTCCGGCGCCCAGCAGTTCACGGATAATACCCATGGCAAGCAGCGTGGCCGTAAAACCGACGCCCATGCCCAGACCGTCCAGAATGGAGGGGAGCAGTGTGTTTTTGCTGGCATACATTTCGGCGCGGCCCAGAATAATGCAGTTTACTACGATCAGCGGCAGGAATACACCCAGCGCGCTGTCGAGCTCGGGGGAGTAAGCCTGAATAATCAGCTGTACAATCGTAACAAAGCCGGCGATAATGGTGATAAACGCGGGAATACGTACTTTGTCCGGAATGACTTTGCGCAACAGGGAAATAACCGCATTGGAGCAAACCAATACAAACGTTGTGGCCAGACCCATGCCGATGGCATTGGAAGCCGCGGTGGTTACAGCCAGCGTAGCGCAGGTGCCGAGCACCAGACGAAGTACCGGGTTTTCTTTTAAAATACCCTTGGAAAATTCATGAAATAGGCTCTTTTTTTCTTTCATGGTCGTCCTCCTCAGCTGCGTGCGGCATACAGAGCCACAGCTTCGTTCACCGCATCCGTTACGGCACGGCTGGAAATGGTAGCGCCTGTCAGGGCTTCAATCTGGCCGTTGCCGGCTGCCTGATTTTTTACAACGGTGAATCCGTTATCCGGTACGCTCTGGAGATACTGCGCACGGAAATCTTCTTTTTCGCAGTTGGCGCCCAAACCGGGGGTTTCGTCGTGATCAAGTACAACCACGCCGCTGATGCTGCCTTCTGCAGTAATTCCGGTCATGATCTGTACATCGCCGCCGTAACCTTTGGCGGAAGTAACATAGACATAGCCTACCACTTCTCCACCTTTATAGCCGACGGCACAATCGCCTTCCGTTTTGAATTCTTCCGCTTCCGGCAAAACGGTCTGGCGCGAAGATTCTTCTTTTTCTACAGCGTTCTGCGCAATTTTTGCGGCGGTCAATTTATTGGTTCCGGCCAGCAAAGCTGTGATGCACACACAGATTACAAACAGGAGAAGAGCGGGTTTCAAAATTTCTTTTGCACTCAGTTTCATTTCTTTTTCTTCTCCTTTCCGAAAGCAAGCGGCATGGTGGCGCGTTCAATCAGCGGAACCAGAATGTTCATAATCACAATTGAATACGAAACACCTTCCGCAAGAGAACCGAACTGCCGGATAAGCATGGTCAGCACACCGCAGCCGATGGCAAAGACAACGCGGCCTTTGAAGTGGATCGGGCTGGTGGTGTAGTCCGTAGCCATAAACACAGCGCCCAGCATCAGACCGCCGGAGAGCAGGTCAAACAGCGGATCGCGTCCCATCACAAAGGAAAGAACAACGGCCGTGCCCAGATAAACACAAGGAATCGTGGGAGAAATCACACGACGAGCTACCAGATAGATACCACCCAGCAGAATAGCCAGCGCGCTGGTTTCGCCCAGACAGCCGGCGCAGTTGCCGAGGAACAAATCCATATAGCTGGCGGTCTGCGCGCCGCCTTCAGCGAGAATACCCAAAGGTGTAGCGGTTGTAACGGCGTCCGCGGCAGAAGAATAAGCGAACGGAGCCGTCCAATGGGTCATCTTGGCCGGGAAGGAGTTCATCAGGATGATACGCGCGGTCAAAGCGGGGTTCACAAAATTCTGTCCGATACCGCCGAACATCTGCTTAACAACGACAATGGCGATCACGCCGCCGAAAGCCGCGATGAGCGGGGAAATGGACACCGGCAGGTTCATGGCCAGCAGAACGCCGGTCACGATGCTGCTCAAGTCGGAAATCGTGTTGTCGCGCTTCATCACACGGCGGCAGACATATTCGCTCAGCACGCACGACAAAACGCAGGTCATGATCAAAATAAACGAACGATAGCCAAAAATGATAATCGAAGCCATCGCCGCAGGCATCAGCGCGATAATGACGTCCAGCATGATCGACTGCGTGGTATCCCCACTGCGCATGTGAGGAGAAGTAGAGACAATCAGTTTATTTTCCATCAGCTTTTCCTCCCGGCATTTTTCACAAGCGCTTTACCGACACGCATGGACTGGACCAACCGGTGATGGGCAGGGCAGCTGTAGGCGCAGCAGCCGCATTCCATACAGGTCATAATATCCAGTTCCTGCAATTTTTCGGTATTTTTCATTTCGGTGTATTTTTCCAGCATAGTCGGCACCAGGTTCATCGGACAGGCCTGTACGCAGCGTCCGCAGCGGATGCAGGCGGTCGGCGGGCTGATAATGGCGTCTTTTTCTTCAAATGCCAGAAATGCGTTGTTGGATTTAAGAACCGGGAAGCTATCGTCCGTGATGGCGAAGCCCATCATCGGGCCGCCGGAAATCAGCTTTTTAACCGGTTTGCTGTAACCGCCGCAGAATTCGATCACGTCGTGAATGCTGGTTCCAAGCGGAACGAAAACGTTCTTCGGCTCGGCAATCGCAGAACCGTCAATGGTAACGCGGCGCTTTACAAGCGGCATACCGGTTTCAACATACCGTGCCAGTGCGGCAGCAGACGAGATGTTCATAACAATGCAGCCCACATCGGCCGGAAGGCCGCCGGTGGGAATATCTCTGCCGGTGCAGGCGTGAATCAAAACTTTTTCAGCACCCTGCGGATAACGCGCCGGAAGCGGCAGAACACGCACGCGATCGTCCGGATCGTAGCGTTTGTCGTCCGCAATGCGGCGCAGAATGTCGATAACATCCGGCTTGTTGGTTTCTACGGCGATGATGACGCGGTCAATTTCGAGCATCCGCTTGAGCAGATAAACGCCGCTAAGCAGATCCCAGCCGTTTTCAATGGCTTCGCGGTGGTCGGCCGTGACGAACGGTTCACATTCGGCCACGTTGATAATCAACGTGTCGATTTTTTTGTCGGCAGGCACATTCAGTTTAACGTGCGCGGGGAAACCGGCGCCGCCCAGGCCCACCAGACCACAGTCGCGTGCAGCCTGAATCAGATCTTCTTTCGTGCGGATCTGCGGGGGACACAGGTTCGGATCGGGTTCCATCAGACCGTCGGAATCAATAATGACGGCATCTGCCAGCGCACCGTTGGAAAGCGCAACTTTTTCCACCGAGTGTACCGTACCGGATACGGAAGCATGGATGGGCGCACAGACAAAAGCCTGTGCCTCACCGACAACCGTTCCGACATAAACATGATCCCCTTTCTTAACAGCGGGCACACAGGGCGCGCCGATATGCTGCTGCATGGGGAGCACCACGCGGGCCGGAGCCGGCATTTCCACGGTGGGCATCATGCTGGTGTTTTTGTGATGGGGAACATGAGCGCCGCCGTGTGTACGGAAGGCCTTTGTGGGAAATGAAAGTTCCATTCTTTTTCCTCCTTGGTATGTATTACAGCGCGAATTTCACGGGCGAACCATGCGATTCAGCACGGGAAGAGCAAAACGCAATACCGTTCCGGTAGCGGCACCGGCCGGTATGGAAAACAAAATCAAAAAAGGCGTATAGCTGAAAACTGCGGGTGAAGTAAGCAGAACAGCCATGAAGAGCTGCGCGGCATTGTGCGCCAGCGCACCGCAAATACCCACACCGATCATGCCGAAACGCCCGTATTTCAGGCAAAGCCACATAATCAGTGTGCTGAAAATGCCGCCGGAAAGGCTCATCAGCCCGGCGGTAATACCGCGGGTCAGAAAAACAAAGCCGCTTTTTAAAAAGGCAATGCAAATAGCCGCCGGCAATCCGATTGTTCCGGCGCAGAACATGGTTACAATATTGGAAAGGCCCAAACGGCACCCCGGCGGAAGCAGGGGGATTTCGGGCAGCATGTTTTCAAACATCGTTAAAACAATCGCCAAAGCAGCCAGCAGACCGCAGAAAGCAACTTTTTTCGCTGCGGAAAGAGAAAAAGATTTCGTCATAAATAGAACCTCAGCCGGTGATTCCGTCCAAAGCCGGCTCGGAATCCGCACCGCCGGTTAAACGCACCACAACCCGGTTCGGCAGGCAGATTGCAGCTTCGCCTGCCCGGGTTAGCCTTCCTGTTCGAACACAGGTCTGATCCGCACAGTCCGAAGCCGTAACCGTCGCGCTGATTTGATCAAGCATAACTTCTACCCGGGTGTTTTCTACATAAAAGGTAACGGGTTCCTCGAGTTCATCCAGCCTAATCGTGTCAACCATCGTTCCGTTGTGTTCAATCACTGCACAAAGAGAATCCTGCTTTGTCCAAAAACGAGGGAGCAGAAAAGCCAGCGCTACAAGCAGCAAAACGATGACCAACAGAATATCCCGGCGAGCTAAAAGCCGCCGCTTTGTTTTGGTATTTACATCGTTCATGAGACAATTGTATAGGCAGACGAAGTGAGGGAGAAAGCGTCCTTCAAATCGTCTGTTACATAAATCTGGTTGTTGGTGTCGATAAAGACAGCTTCTGCATCGTAATGCTCTAACAGGGAAAGACTGTCTTCGTATCCAAGCACAAAACAAGCCGTGGAAAGCGCATCACTTAAAGCGCCGCTGCTGCTAACAACCGTAACGGAAACCAAGCCGCTGTCTGCCGGATAGCCAGTTTTTGGATCGAGCAAATGGTGATACAGTGTTCCGTTTTCTTCAAAATATTTTTCGTAGCTTCCCGAAGTGGAAAAGAATCCCTTTTCCAAAGAAAGCGTGCCCAGCGTTCCATCGTTTGCCGGATCACGCACGGCGATATTCCACAAACTGCCGTCGGGCTTTTGACCGTACAGTCCCACGCTGCCGCCAACGGCAACGATACCGGCCTGCACATTATATTCCTGATAGGTCTGGCACACCGTATCGCAGGCCGCACCTTTTCCGGCCGCGCCCAGATCGAGCGCATTTTTTGCGTCGGAAAGATGCGCTTTGCGAGTAGCCGAATCGAGGATCAAATTTTCATATCCGACAAACTGCTTGAAATAGCGGATATCTTCATCGGAGGGCAGGGAAGGATCTGTATCAAAATTCCACAAAAGGCTGAGCGGGGCAATCGTGGGATCAAAAGCTCCGCCGCTTTGTTTGGCTACATCCAGCAGCAATTCAAGCAGATTAGCCGTTTCTTTGCTTAATGTTACGTCGGTTTTTCCGGCAGCCTGA
Organism: uncultured Clostridia bacterium; assembly: GCA_944384905.1. Taxonomy (GTDB): domain Bacteria; phylum Bacillota; class Clostridia; order Oscillospirales; family Acutalibacteraceae; genus RGIG7265. The sequence continues at coordinate 198,563 of CALWVE010000031.1, read as the reverse complement.
TTGAGTTTGCTGATCTCGCTGTCCTCGACTCGCCAGGAAATACGGTTTTCCAGGGCTGTAACAGCAGAAGAAGCCGCAGATTCTGCGGCTTCGGCTTGTGAACCATAAACCGTTTGCTGCACAATGGATCCCATTGCATAGGTGGTCATCGTTTCGGCGTCATCAGAGCGATTGAAGTCGAACGGATAAAACCAGCTGGCAATCAATAAAGCTACCAAAGCAAGAACCAGACAGAACACGGCTGCGGTCAATCGTTTTAAATTTTTTGCGGTAATAGGAAAAGATTTCATGTCTGTCCCGACAGGCTCCTTGTATCAGCTCAAAATAATCCCGAACGCGCGGGTTCAGCCTACAGTATACCATTTTTCGGGAGAGTTTGTAAAGGGAAATTCCCCGTTTTGTCAAGCGGGGAAGCGATTATTCTTTCGCGCGCCACACATCAATGGCATGCAGAATAATGTCGGTGGCCTCCTCAATCGAAAACTGAGTAGAATCCAGCGTGAGATGATATTCATTTACATCATCCCAGCGCATGCTGGAATAGAAATTATAGTAGTTGGCACGCTGTTTATCCTGTTTGGTAACATAATCAGCGGCTTTGTTCTCGCTGATCCCGTCTTCCTCAATGGCGTGGCGGATACGAGCTTCTTTATCAGCATGAATAAAGATCTTGAAAACATTATCGTATTCGCGCAGAACATAGTTGGCGCAGCGTCCTACAATGACGCAGGGGCCTTCGTTGGCGGCATTACGAATAATATCCGACTGAATCAGGAACAGTTTATCGTTGATGGGCATTTCCGGCGTTCCGGCAATCCGAGCTGCTACACCCATTCCGCTTGTTACCATGGAATACAGCAGACTGCTTCCGGCTTTTTCATCTGCATATTCAAAGGCGGCTTCGCTGAAACCGCTCTTTTTGGCAGCTAAGGCAATCAAAGATTTGTCATAGTAGGGGATGGAGAGTTTCTCGGCGATCCTCTGGCCAATCTCATGACCGCGGCTTCCGTATTGGCGGCTGATGGTAATGACAGGGATGTTTTTCATATGAGTCACTCCTTCTTGATAAAAACAATAAAAAAACAATTGAACTTGATTTGGATTATATATAAATCTTACAACTGATTTTCCGCTTTGTCAAGTAGGTTTTTGTGAAATTCATGACAAAAGCTTGCAAAAATTTCTGTCAATGGTATACTAAAGTTATCCATAATACAATCTATCGTATCAAGTAAAAATCGATCATCCGTCATTCGTTTTTCACAAAATGGACGGAAAATTGAATGGATGTTTTGAAACAAGGGGGACGTGTCATGTATACAATTCTTGTTGTGGATGACGAAGCCAAAATCCGCATGCTGATCCGCAAATACGCCGAGTTTGAAGGGAATCTTGTACGCGAGGCCGAAAACGGAATGCAGGCTGTGGAAATGGTACGTAAGGAACCTCACGCCTTTGATATTATTGTTATGGATGTTATGATGCCGGAACTCGATGGTTTTTCGGCTGTTTCTGAAATTCGAAAAGTCTCTCAGGTTCCGGTTTTGATGCTTTCGGCCCGCGGAGAAGAATATGATAAAATTCACGGCTTTGAGCTGGGCATTGACGATTATGTTGTTAAACCGTTTTCTCCCAAAGAATTGATGATGCGCGTCAATGCAATCCTTAAACGTTCGCAGCCTGCCAAAGAAGCGGTTGTACAGCATGATATTCTTCAATTTGAAGGATTGATGATCGATTTTACGGGGCGTATCGTAACGGTAGACGGTAAACGTGCCGATCTTTCGCCCAAAGAATACGATCTGCTCTTTTATATGGCCAAAAATAAAGATATTGCGCTGACCCGGGAAAAGCTGATTTCCAATGTATGGGGATATGATTTTTACGGTGACGACCGTACCTTGGATACGCATATCAAACTGCTCCGTAAAAGCTTAGGGCCTTACAGCAAGTTTATCGTTACGCTCAGGGGGGTTGGCTATCGTTTTGAAGTCTGATGCTTTGCCCGCCGAACCACGATCCAAACGATTTCGTTTTGGAATACGCACTAATCTGTTTATCGGATTTGCTCTGCTAACGGTTGTAATCGTTGCTCTGTTATGGTTATTCCAAATCGTTTTTTTGAATTCTTTTTATAAAGCGATAAAAATTGCCGATCTGCGTCAAAACGCACATCAGATTGTGCGCAGTCTGGACGATACGGAAATGATGTATGAGGCGGTGGCAACCGCAGCTCAGGACAGCCAGGCTAACGTGCTGGTGGCCGACGGCGACGGCGTTCGTTTGGCTGTAGCCAGAACCTCTCTGAACGACGTGTTTTCCCAGCTTTGGCCCAACGATCTGCGTACCCTGTATCAGGACACTTTGGCCCAGGGCGGAACTTATTTTCAGCGTTATATACATGGTTCTCCCGTAGATGGAGGCGCCGCAGATATTATTCGCGGCGCGGATTCACTGGAAAGTGTTCTATACGTTTATGCGTTGGAGACGGCCGGCGGAAATGAACGGCTGGTCATTCTTTTTGCCAGTATCGCACCGCTGGAATCTACGGTAGAAACGCTGCGGATTCAGCTGACGGTTATTACCATTATTATGTGTCTGTTGGCGTTTGGTTTGGCTTGGGTGATTTCCCGATCCATTTCAAAACCGATTGTCCGTATGAATCGTTCGGCCGCCGAACTGGCGAAAGGAAATTACAGCGTCCGGTTTGCAGAATCCGGCGCCCGGGAAACGGCTGAGCTCGCGCATTCTCTGAATGTGGCGGCTGTAGAACTTTCCAAAGTGGAAACACTGCGCCGCGATTTGATCGCCAATGTTTCCCATGACCTGCGTACGCCGCTGACCATGATTACAGGCTATGCCGAGGTTATGCGCGATCTGCCGGGGGAAAACACGCCCGAAAATGTACAGATTATCATTGATGAAGCCACACGGCTTACCACGCTGGTTAACGATCTGTTGGATCTTTCGAAACTGCAGTCCGGCACGGTCACCTTGGCACCAACCTCTTTTTCTTTAACGGAATGCATTCGTACGATTTTGCATCGTTACGATAAACTGATTGACTATCAGTTTGATTTCCAGTATGATAGAGACGTTGAGGTTATTGCAGATGAACTGAAAATCACGCAGGTTGTCTACAATCTGATCAACAACGCCGTAACGTATACCGGCGAAGATAAAAAGATTACCCTGCGTCAGCTTGTTATGGAAGACCGTGTACGCATTGAGGTTTCCGATACCGGCGAAGGTATTCCCGAAGATAAGCTTCAGGATATTTGGGAGCGTTACTATAAAGTTGACAAAGAGCATAAGCGCGCACAAGTTGGAACCGGTCTGGGGCTTTCCATCGTGAAAACGGTGATCGATCTTCATGGCGGAACCTATGGCGTGCAGAGTGCGTTGGGGCAGGGAAGTACCTTCTGGTTTGAGCTTCCGCTTCCCAAAGAAGACAGCGAGTCGTAAACCTGTCGGGTACAGTCCGGCAGATTTCATAAATGATTCTTTATTTCTTAAATTTTGATGGGGATGAAAAAAATGAGTGAAACACCTGAAAATTGCACCCATGACTGCAGCACCTGCGGTCAGAACTGTGCATCTCGTCAGGCACCGCAGGATTTTATTGAAAAACTCAATGCGGTCAGCAACGTAAAGAAAGTTATCGGGATCGTCAGCGGCAAAGGCGGCGTAGGAAAAAGCCTGGTTACTTCCATGATGGCTGTACAGATGAGCCGCCGCGGCTATCACACCGCCATTCTGGATGCGGATATCACTGGACCTTCGATTCCGAAATGCTTTGGTATCCATGCCGGCGGAGCTGAAAATTCCAATTATGGGATTATCCCGGCCAAGACTGCCGGAGGTATTGACATCATGAGTGTCAACCTGCTTTTGCAGGAAGAAACGGCCCCCGTTGTTTGGCGCGGACCGGTTATTGCCGGCGCTGTCAAGCAGTTCTGGACCGATGTGGTCTGGCAGGATGTAGATTATATGTTTGTCGACATGCCTCCGGGAACCGGAGATGTGCCGCTGACCGTTTTTCAGAGTTTGCCTGTGGATGGCATTATCATCGTAACTTCTCCGCAGGAACTGGTTTCCATGATCGTTACAAAAGCCGTAAATATGGCCCGCATGATGAACATTCCGGTACTGGGTGTTGTAGAAAACATGAGCTATGTGGAATGTCCGGACTGCGGCAAGCAGATTAAGATTTTCGGCGAAAGCCATATCGACGAAACGGCTGCTTCCATGGGTTTGGCTGTGTTGGCCAAACTTCCGATCGATCCGGCTATTGCTGCTGCCTGTGATGCAGGCAACGCGGAAGAACTGGATGTCAGCCGGTTGGATACGGCTGCCGCCGCCGTTGAAGCGGCTCCGATTGTTGCTGAAAAGAAAAAGCAGTAATCGTATTGGGAATACGAAAAACAAAAGCGGTACGGTCTTAACTGTACCGCTTTTTTGTATCGGGGAGTTTGTATGTTTGTATATCGATTAGACCCATACGCTTATTCAAAAGAATACGAAAACGAATTGTAGCAGCCGCCGGCTCTGTTAAGTATGCAGCGAATTATTTATTCATGAAAGTGAGGTTTCTTTATGCTGCAGGAACAGAAGGAAAAGCTGATTTTACGTATTTCTTTTTTTGCCGGTCTATTTTCTGTTATTGTTGAATTTATTTTCGCGTTATATAGTCATTCTCAGTCCACTTTAACGGACGCCGTTTATGACGCGTCTGATTTGCTTTTTGTTGCCCTGATTCTTTTTCTCACGCCGTTGTTTCATAAGCCGATTTCGGAGAAACATCCCTTTGGATATTTTCAGGTTGAAACCATTTTTCTGATTGTAAAAGGGGTTATGATCCTATCCGTAACGGCTTGTGTGGCGATGGAAGTGATCGATTCCGTATTTTCGGGTGGACATTCCGTGGATGGCAGACAGGTTTCTATCTTCCAGCTTTGCCTGGGAATGGTAAATATTTTGGTTTATACGGTGATGAAAAGGCTAAGCCGATCGGTTTCTTCTCCCACGGTTCATGCGGATGTGCTGGGATGGAAATTGGATATAGCCTACAGCTTTGGCTTGTCTCTGGCGTTTTTTGTTTCTGTGTTTCTGATTAAAACGCCGCTTGCGTTTTTAGCGCCTTATTTTGATCAGCTGATTACAATTGTTGTCATGCTGCTGATGCTGCCCGAAAGCGTCAAGATGCTTTTATCTGCGATGAAGGACGTCTTTTTGTTTTCGCCGGATGATCAGGCGCTTAAACAGATCAAAGCGCTTTGTATGCCCATTTTGAATCGCTATGGCTTTAAACCCGTGTTTTTTGATGTCACCAAAACCGGACGTCATCTGTGGATTGCGGTTTATTTTGAGATTTCGGGCGGGTATCTGAACATGGCCGATCTGAAAAACGCGACGCAGGATGCAGAAAAAAGCATGGAAGATTATTTTGAAAATGTAACTTGTGAGCTGATTGCCGTATCGGAAGAAACGTACGTTCAAACTGCTGTCGAAACGCGCTGAATAAGGAAACGGAGGATTTTTATGTCGGATTCATCTTTTGTTGTGCGGGAGGGGCGCCCGGATACGGCGCGCTCCCCGCGGGAAGAACGGGTTTACGATTTGTTGGATCATTTGAAAATCAAGTATCGCCGGATAGATCATCCGGCTACGCCTTCGATCGAATCGTGCGCAGAGATTGATAAAATTTTGGGCATTCATATCTGCAAAAATCTGTTTTTGTGCAACGCGCAGAAAACCCGGTTTTATCTTTTGATGATGCCGGGTGATAAACCTTTCCGCACAAAAGATCTTTCTCATCAGATTGGTTCTTCCCGGCTTTCCTTTGCGCCGCCCGAATTGATGGAAAAGTATCTGGGGCTTTATCCCGGAAGCGTCAGCGTTTTAGGGCTTATGAATGATACCGAAAACCACGTTACGCTTTTGGTGGATCGGGATGTTTTTGAGCAGTCCTCCGTTGGATGTCACCCATGTGAAAACACGTCCAGCCTGGCTCTTTCAAGTCGTGATCTTTTCGAAACATTTCTTCCGGCCGTACATCACGATTATACGATTGTAAGCCTTTAGTCATTCTGCGTGAAATTTTCCACGCATATGCTGCATTTTCTGCGCATTGAATATTCACAAGCAGGCGAATTTGTGGTATACTAACTAAGTTTGTAAATCGGTTTTTGTATGTAGAAGAGGGAATGATAGAATATGGATATTCGCAATGACTTGAGAAATGTAGCCATTATCGCACACGTTGACCACGGCAAAACCACGCTGGTGGATCAGCTTTTGCGTCAAAGCGGCATTTTCCGCGCGAATGAGGCCGTGGCCGAACGCGTCATGGACTCCAACGATCTGGAACGTGAGCGCGGAATCACGATTTTGTCCAAGAACACGGCAGTTATATATAACGGCGTTAAAATCAATATTGTTGATACGCCCGGTCACGCAGACTTCGGCGGCGAAGTAGAACGAATTCTGATGATGGTAGACGGCGTATTGCTGCTGGTTGATGCTTTTGAAGGCTGTATGCCCCAGACCCGTTTCGTGCTGAAAAAAGCGCTTTCTCTGGGCAAAAAGCCGGTTGTCGTTCTGAACAAGATCGATCGTCCCGGTGCTCGTCCGGCAGAAGTAATCGATGAAATTCTCGATCTGTTTATCGAACTGGGCGCAGATGACGATCAGCTCGACTTCCCGGTGGTGTATGCTTCGGGCCGTGACGGTTACGCCAGCCTGGACCCGGATGTGCCGGGAACAGACATGAAGCCGCTGTTTGACATGATTCTTAAGGAAATCCCCGCTCCGCAGGGTGATTTGAACGGCCCGACCCAGGTGCTGTTCTCCAACGTCGACTACGATGAATACGTTGGCCGTATCGGTGTTGGCCGTGTGGAACGCGGTACGATCAAAGTGGGGCAGATGGTTACGATCTGCGGAGAAGATATCGCCCCGAAAAACGCCCGTATCACCAAACTGTACGTTTACCAGGGCCTCAAGCGTGTGGAATGCGAATCGGCTTCCATGGGCGATCTGGTTGCCGTTTCGGGTATGTCGGATCTGAATATCGGCCAGACGGCCTGTGATCCGTCCGCGGTAGAGCCTCTGCCGTTCGTTAAGATCGACGAACCCACCGTTTCCATGATGTTTATGGTCAACAACAGCCCGTTCGCCGGTAAAGAAGGTAAGTTTGTTACTTCCCGCAACCTGCGCGACCGTCTGTTTAAGGAAGTGCTGACGAACGTCGCCATGCGCGTGGAAGAAACGGATTCGGCCGATACGTTTAAAGTTTCCGGCCGCGGCGAACTGCATCTTTCCATTTTGATCGAGCAGATGCGCCGTCAGAACTATGAGTTCCAGGTTTCCCGCCCCAGCGTTATTTATAAAACGATTAACGGCCAGCTTTGCGAGCCCATTGAACTGCTCATGATCGAAGTGCCGCAGGAATATGTGGGCGCCGTTATGGAAAAGCTGGGAACCCGAAAGGCCGAAATGATCAACATGGATACCCGCGAAACCGGAACAACGCATCTTGAGTTCCGTATCCCGGCGCGCGGCCTGATGGGTTATCGTTCGGAATTTTTGACGGATACCAACGGCAACGGCATTATGAACCATGTGTTCGATGCCTACGAGCCGTATAAGGGCGAAATCGTGCAGCGCACGCAGGGCTCTCTGATCGCCTTTGAGCAGGGCGAATCCACGGCTTACGGCCTGTTCTATGCACAGGATCGCGGCCGCATGTTTATCGGGCCCGGCGTACCGGTTTATGAAGGTATGATTATCGGCGCCAGCCCTAAGTCGGAAGATATTGTTGTCAACGTGTGCAAAAAGAAGCACGCTACCAATACCCGTGCATCCGGTTCCGACGAAGCGCTCAAGCTGGTTCCGCATTCCGTGCTGAGCCTGGAACAATCTCTGGAATTTATCGCGGATGACGAACTGGTGGAAGTGACCCCCAAGAGCATCCGTATGCGTAAGATGATTCTCAACCGTGAACAGCGTATGAAACAGCTGGGAAAGAAAAAAGGATGAACATCGTCATTCTCGACCTTGAGTGGAACGGCTCCTACAGCCGGCGTCTCAAACATTTTATCAATGAAATCATTGAATTCGGAGCCGTCAAATGCGATGAACAGCTGCGGGTAATCGATACGTTCTCCGTTTTGGTGCGTCCGCTGGTAGGCAAAAAGATCAGTTCCAAGATCGAAACGCTGACCAGCATCACAAACGAGCGTCTGCAGGAAGGCGTTCAGTTTACGCAGGCGATGAGCCTGTTTAAAAAGTGGCTGGGCGGCGATGTGCTGCTGATGACCTGGGGCACTTCCGATATTCTGGCGCTGATCGAAAACTGCCGCTATTATTACGGCAGCGATACGATCCCGTTTTTAACGGATTATGTCGATATGCAGCGCTACATTCAGGATCGCACCGGCGTAGGGCACGCCCGCCAGTTGGGACTGGCGCCGGCGGCGGAACTGCTGCAAATCAAGCTCGACGGCGTTTCCCATCATAACGCGCTCGATGACAGCCTGCTTTCGCTGGCCTGTCTGGAAAAAGTTTATTCTCCCGAGACGCTTCATCCTTTTATTGAGGACGGACGCCTCAAGCGGTTCTACGATAAGATCACATTTAAGACGACCTATATCTGTGATATGGATAGCCCCCTTGTGCAGCGCACCGACTTTGTGTTTGAGTGCGGGCGATGCGGCAGCCGCGCCAAGCGGACGGAACCCTGGAAACTGCGCAATAAAAGTTTCCGTGCGGTTTTTGCCTGTCCCGCATGCGGCAGTCGCTTTATGGCGCAGGTACAGCTGAAGCAGAAATATGAGGGCGTTATTGTTAAGAAAAAGATGGTGCCGATTGTGGAAAAACAGAGCTATGTTCGTATGGATAATATGAATTACAGTCTTCCGGCAGGCGTAGGACTTCTGACATTTGAAGCGCTCGATCGCGTGGATTTCATCCGCCACGGTTTCTCCACCCGTGTGGGCGGCATTTCGTCCGGTATGTTTTCAACAATGAATTTGTCTTTCGGCCGCGGCGACGAGCAGGAAAATGTGGAAGAAAACTACCGCAGAATGTGCTCCGCGCTGGATGTAGACCCCATGCTTCTCGTAGCCGGCAAGCAGGATCATCACACCGGTATCCGGCGTGTAACGGCAGCCGACGGCGGCAGGGGAATCTGGAAGCCGAAATTTGAGGGCAGCATCGACGGACTTTGCACGGACGATCCCGGCGTTACGCTAGTGGTCTACTGTGCCGACTGTGTGCCGCTGTATTTTGTCGATCCTGTGCATAAAGCGATCGGCCTGGCGCATGCGGGCTGGCGCGGCACGGCGGCGGGTATGGCGCGTGAAATGATCCGCACCATGGCGCGTGAATTCGGCACGCAGCCCAAAGACCTGATTGCGGCAATCGGACCTTCGATCGGCCCGGATCATTTTGAAGTTGACCCGCCCTGTGCGCAGGAATTTCTGGGGCTGCCCGAATCGGAACGTTTTGTGCGGGATGACGGCAACGGTAAATTCCATGTAGATCTCTGGGAATGCAACCGACAGTTTATGCTGGCCGAAGGTGTTCCGGAAGACCGCATTTCCGTGGGCGGCGTCTGTACGGTGTGCCACAGCGACCTGCTGTTTTCTCACCGCGCAACCGGCGGAAACCGCGGCGGCATGGCGGCTTTCCTGACGATCCGCAATGTGCTGGTCGATACGATTCTCCGTCCTTCTCAGGAAGAACAGGCTTAAAATATTCGGATTGCCGGCGGCTGAGGCTGCCGGCTTTTTTATCAGGAGGGAATAGAAATGGATATCCGGCATTGCGACGTTTGTCCCAGACATTGCGGGATTGATCGAAATACGGCCGCCGGTTTTTGTAAGACCGGAGCCTCGGCCCGCGTGGCCCGCGCGGCGCTGCATGCGTGGGAAGAACCCTGCATCAGCGGAACGAATGGTTCGGGGACCGTGTTTTTCACCGGATGCAGTTTGCGCTGTGTTTTTTGTCAGAACGATGTGATCAGTACCGGGAAAATTCAGGGAACGGCTGTTACTCCGCAACAGCTTCATGGCTTATTCTGCCGCCTGATCGACCAGGGCGCACATAATATCAATCTGGTCAATCCAACTCATTTTGCACCGGCGATTCTCGAAGCGCTTCAAATAGAAAAACTGCCGGTACCGGTGGTTTATAACAGCAGCGGCTATGAATCGGTTGAAACGCTTAAACAGCTGGAAGGCTGGATCGATATTTATTTGCCGGATTTTAAATATGCAGATAATAAACTTGCTATGCGGTATTCTCATGCACCCGATTATTATGAGGTCACAGCCGCAGCCATCGCTGAAATGATCCGCCAGACCGGCCCATGTGTTTTTGATGATAACGGCCTGCTCAAACGGGGAACGATCATCCGCCATTTGATTTTGCCTTCCCATGTGCGTAATTCGATCGCCGTGCTGCGGGCGATTGATCGTTTATTCGGAAAAAGCGCCTATGTCAGCTTGATGGCGCAGTATATTCCCGCCGGCCGCGCGGCCGACTTCCCCGAAATCAACCGTACCCTTACGCAGGAAGAACTCGATCGGGTATCCGCCGTGTTGGAAAATCTGGATCTTTTGGGATATGTACAGGAATTGTCGTCTGCCGATCAGGCCTATGTACCGCCGTTTGAGAACGATTTAAAACTGTAAAACATTTGTTAATTTCGTGCGCTCAGCTTGACAGGCCTTTCTTTTTGGGTATAATAATAGTATAACTGGTTTTAAAAACTACTTGTGCTGTTTTTATAATCGAAAAAGGAGGACGCATATGGCTGCAACAACGCTGATTTCGGAATTACATCGGGAAAAAAGGCTTCGCCTGGGTTTGCCCGTTTATTCGCTGGGAGAAGAAATCTGCAATGCGCTTTCACATGGAGTGGGCGTGCTCATGGGGGCTGTTCAGCTGGTGATCTTGCTCGTTTTTGGGCGTCATGATGCGCTAACCGTAACAAGCGTTACGATTTACGGCGTTTCCATGATCTTGCTGTATTTGATCTCCACGCTGTATCATTCGCTGGGCGTTAACCGGGCGAAAAAAGTATTCCGCATTCTGGATCATTGTACGATCTACCTGCTGATTGCAGGCACCTATACGCCGCTGACGCTGCTCTGCCTTCCCGGAGCTACCGGAATTGCTTTGCTGTCGGTCGTCTGGGGCGGCGCTGTGTTGGGCATCGTGCTCAACGCCGTGGATATGAAACGCTTCCGTATTTTTTCCATGGTTTGCTATCTGGGCATGGGCTGGGCTGTGGTTTTCGTGCTGCCTTCTCTGATTCAGGCGATCAACGCCTTTGAATTCTGGTTCCTGCTGGCCGGAGGAATCGCCTACACAGTGGGCGCCGTCTTTTACGGTCTTGGAAAAAAGCATGCCTATATTCATTTTGTCTGGCATTTGTTTGTGTTGGCCGGAAGTTTGTGCCACTTTATGGTTGTCTTTTCCGTGGCAGCCCGATAAAACAGTATCCATTCTAAATGAGCAGGTCGCTTGGCCTGCTCTTTTTTGTGCATAAATTGCGCTCGTGGGGCATACGCTGTACCGAAGTTGTAAAACGGAGGATGATCAAATGCGCAAGAAACCAATCCAAAAAATGTGGATGTTCCAATTAGCCGCGTTAGTTCTGGCGGTAATTTTGGCGGCTTGGAGCCCGATTGGAGCCGGCCAGACACATCCCGCACAACCGGAATCAACCCCTGAATCTCAGCCGAATGTATCTGGTTCTCCAACAGAAATGTCGGAATCAGATGAACTCGTCGGCGTGTGGATTCCATATCTGTCTTTGAACTTGGAGGAGAAAACAGAGGAAGCCTTTTGCTCGCATTTTGACAATATTGTAGAAGAAGCGTCTGCTCGCGGATTTAATGCTTTGTTTGTACATGTCCGCCCATTCGGCGACGCTTTGTATGCATCCGCCTATTTCCCATGGTCACATATTTTAACAGGCGAACAGGGGAAAGACCCCGGTTACGATCCGCTCGCTTATATGGTGGAAAAAGCGCATGCGGCCGGTTTGCAAATTCACGCCTGGGTTAATCCGCTGCGTGTTTCCTTAAACAGCACACCGGCTTCTTTCAGTCCGGATAATCCCTATATCGCATGGCAGGCCGAAAACGCCGATTATTTTTTGCGCTGCGCAGACGGAATCTATTATGATCCGGGCTATAGCAAAGTTCGGGAGTACATTACAGCCGGTGTCGTAGAAATTGTTGAGCACTACGATGTAGACGGAATCCATTTTGACGACTACTTCTATCCTGCGGGTGAACCGGAGGCCGACAATGTTTCTTACGGTTTATATTGCGACGGAATAGAAGAAGGCGCAACTCCGCTGAGCCGGGAAGAGTGGCGAAAAAGCAACATCAACGCGCTTGTTTCTCAGGTTTATGCGGCTGTTAAGCATGCCAATCCCCAGGTGGTATTCGGCATCGCGCCGACCGGTGTAGTGAGTGGAAACGAACCGCTTTCCGCCGATGTGACGGCTTGGTGTGCGGTGGAAGGGTATATCGATTACATTTGTCCACAGCTGTATTTTAGCACCGAAGAAAGCGCGCCCGTACCGTTTGACGAGGCTTTAGCCGGATGGCTCGCCTTGCCTCGCGCCGAAAACGTAAAACTCTATATCGGTTTGGCGGCCTATAAGGCAGGGAGCGACGTGGATAACGGCGCCTGGCAGAATCAAAGCGATATTCTGGCTCGTGAAATTGAGCAGGGACGCCAGGCTGGTGCGGACGGATTTGTATTCTACGCTTGGGATCAGGTTGTTTCCAAGCAGGCATCGGAGGAGATCGATCATGCGTTGGCAGTGTTGGCTTAAAGCTGCCGGCCGACTGCGTGAACGTTTTGAAAGGAGGCAGCTTATGCTGTGCAGACTCAACGACCTTCGCAACAAGGAGGTCATCAGTATGAAAGACGGTTCGCGGATCGGCTATGTCAGCGATGTGGAACTGGATACCGTAACGGCCAATATCAACGCGATGGTGATTTACGGCCGTCCCAAATGGTTTGGTCTGTTTGGCCATAGCGAAGACTGTGTCATTCCCTGGACAGATGTGGCTGTGATCGGGGAAGAAACGATTCTGGTCACCTGCGAAAATGCGGTGGTTTTTAAATCCAAACAACGGCAGGGTTTCCTTTCAGGCTTGTTCGGATGAGGGCACGCAGTTTACAATTCCCGGCGTTCATGCTATAATTTATGGCAAAACAGGAATCCGGGAGTGAATGATTTGTGCTGAAAACCACTGTTCAAAAAGCAAGCTTTCCCACAGGGCGCCGCGTGATTGTGATCAGCGATATCCACGGCGCTTTTGCGTATTTACAGGGGCTTCTCAAAAAAATTCACTTCTCGCCCGAGGATATTCTGGTCATTAACGGGGATATCATTGAACGCGGACCGGAAAACCTTCGCTGTCTGCAATGGCTGATGGAACTTTCGAAAAAACAGACAGTTTATACGGTGTGTGGCAACAATGACGCGTATGTCCGCGGGCTGATTTACCGCGAATATCCGGCCGAAGAACAGGATATACTCAATCGCTACTGTACGGTGCGTTCTTCCGTTCTCGGCGAAATGCGCAAGCAGCTCGGATTGCCGGATGATCTTCCGGCGTCTGCATTTTGCAAAGAGCTTAAAGCGCATTTTGCGGCGGAATTCGATTTTATCGCCAATATGCCCACGATTTTGGAAACGCCGAATTTCACGTTTGTCCACGGCGGCCTGAGAGACACAGATATTTTCAGCGAGAAAAACGCCTGCGCTTTTGATCTGATGAAATTCGATGATTTTTTGGCGTATCCGATCTCTTTTTCCAAACCGGTTGTCGTAGGGCATTGGCCGAGCAGCTTGTATTCGAAAGGTTATTTCGATTGTATGCCGTATGTAGAACCAAATCGAAAGATCATCAGCATAGACGGCGGCTGTATGATCAAAAATATGGGGCAATTAAACGCCATGATCCTGCCGGACGGCTCTCAAAGTGATTATTGCTTTGCATCTTTTGATTTGCTTCCGGTCAAACAGGCGTTAGACGACCAAGCGGGGCGCCTGCCCGATATTTCGTTCTGCTGGCCGGATTGCCGCGTGGAAATGCTGGAAGACGGGGAAGAAATCTGCCTGGTACGCCATGTAAGCAGCGGGAAAATCCTGCATGTGCTCAAGGAAGACTTATGGGAACAAAAAGGTCAGCTTTTCTGCGACGATTCTTCGAACGGTTATCTTCCGGTTTGTGCGGGAGAAAGCGTTTCGGTGATTTGCCAAACCCAGCGGAGCAGCCTCATCAAAAAGAATGGAAAGATCGGCTGGTATAACGGCAGACTGAGTGAAAACAAATAAAAATCGGCGGTTGTCTCAAAAAGAGGCAGCCGCCGTGTTTTTTAGAAATTTGACCAAAAGGCTTGGGAATAGGGATGTTCCGCTTCCCATGTATCGCGATAAGCAAAGAGAAGATTGCGCAAGCGATGAAGCGTTTCTTCGTATTCCGGCAAGTCTGAAAGATCATGCAGTTCGTCCGGATCTTCCTGTAAATCAAAAAGCTGTGTCTTGTGGACTGTTGTCTGGTATTCAATCAGTTTATAGCGCTTGTCTTTTACGCTGCGGATCAGCTCGTTATAAGCAAAATAAAGCGAGTCGCGGGTTTCGGCAGACGGATCGGAAAGAATCGGCGCAAAACTGATGCCTTCCACCGAATCCGGGATTTCCAAATCATTGAGCTCACACAGCGTGGGGAAGAGGTCGAGCAGATAAACAAACTGATCACGTGATTCCCCGGCCGGGATACCCGGACCGCGCAAAACGAGCGGAATGCGCACACTGTGATCGTACAGATTTTGTTTGCCCATCAGTCCGTGGCACCCCAAAGCCAGACCGTTGTCGCCCGTGAAGACAATCAGCGTGTTATCGAGTTCACCGATTTCTTTCAGTTTATCGATTACCCGCCCGATTTCATGATCAAGATGGGTAATCATGCCGTAATATTCTGCCAGATGACGGCGCACTTCCGCTTCCTGCCGCGGATAAGCCGCCAGGACTTCATCGCGGATGGTTTCCACACCATACAAAAACGGATGGGTTTCACGGAAATTTGCAGGCAGTGTCAGGGTATCGGGGTCGTACATCTTTTTGTATTTTTCCGGTATCGTGCGTGGGTCATGCGGCGCCAGATACGAAAGATACAGGAAAAACGGCTGATCGGAAGGCTGCTGTCCGCGCTGTTCGAGATAACGGATCGCCGTGTCCGAGAGCAGTTCGGATGAATGTTTGCCGGGTTGGAACCGGTCGCAATGAATTTTGCACGGCTGATTGTTGCCGTAAAAATTCATAACGAAATTGATTTCATTGTCGTATTGTCCGGTCGGATCGTAACAGCAGATCGGCACGTTCCAGTGATCCCACATACCACCGAAGAAAATATTATCCCCACAGGAAAAACTGCGGGCATAGGCAGCAGGACCGTTGTGCCACTTACCGGTGCCAAAGGTTTCATAACCTGCCTTGCGGAAGACTTCGCCCAAACAAGCATGCTCCGGCGGGATCTGCTGTCCTTCGTTTTGAAGGTGGAACAGCGTGCGCCCGGTATGTACCATAGCCCGGCTGGGCATGCAAACCGCGCCGGACGTTCCGCCGGGAATATGTGCCTGCCTGAAGCTGGTTCCTTCCCGCACAAGCCAGTCCATTGTCGGCGTTTGAATATCCGGGTTTCCCCAGGCACCGATCGTATTATACCGCTGGTCATCGGTTAAAATAAATAAAACGTTTTTCTTCAAAAAAACACCTCCCCGAAATCTGGACGTTCCAGACAAGCCCATTATACTTTTACTTTCATCCAAAAACAAGAAAAATCATTTTATTTAATTATTTAAAATCGGGCTTGCAAAAATACAGGAGAAGATTTATAATAAAAACACTTAAACAAATCATTTCATATGCGCACAAAAAAGCGATGATAAAAACTACGATGGGGATGCTTCCGCAGAGAGTTGCCGGCTGGTGTAAGGCAACGAGGCACACCGTCTTTCCATTTTTGGAGCTTCCGGCGATGAGTCGGTGGGCCGGCGGCCCGTATCCCGCCAGCAAGGTGGCCGGGAAACCGGCAATTTGGGTGGCAACGCGGAATTTCCGTCCCATGTTTTGGGGTGGAAGTTCTTTTTTTATCCCCCGATCATTGCAAAATTGCGCATCAGAAAGGAAATCGGCTATGCTGGATATTAAGTTTGTAAGAGAAAATCCCGAAATTGTAAAAGAAAACATCCGTAAAAAGTTCCAGGACAGAAAACTGCCGCTGGTGGACGAAGTGATTGAGCTGGATGCGCAGAGCCGCAAAGCCAAGCAGGATGCCGACGCTCTGCGTGCCGAGCGCAACCGCATTTCCAAGCAGATCGGCGCTCTGATGGCAAAGGGGCAGAAGGAAGAAGCAGAAGCAACCAAGCAGAAGGTCAAGGCTTTCTCGGATGAACTCGCCGCTTTGGAAGAACGCGAAACCGATTTGCAGGCTAAAATCAAGAAGATCATGATGACAATTCCGAACATCATCGATCCCAGCGTTCCGATCGGTAAAGACGATTCCGAGAACGTGGAAGTGCAGCGCTACGGCGAACCGGTTGTTCCGGATTTCGAAGTTCCGTATCACACGGATATCATGGAGCGCTTCAACGGTATCGATCTCGACAGCGCCCGCAAAGTGGCCGGCAACGGTTTCTATTATCTGATGGGCGATATTGCCCGCATTCATTCTTCCGTTATCGCTTATGCACGCGATTTTATGATTAACCGCGGCTTTACCTATTGTGTACCGCCGTTCATGATCCGCAGCGAAGTGGTAACCGGCGTTATGAGCTTTGACGAAATGGATGCCATGATGTACAAGATCGAAGGCGAAGACCTGTATTTGATCGGTACGAGCGAACATTCCATGATCGGTAAATTTATCGATACGATCCTGCCGGAAGAAACCCTGCCGCAGACGCTCACCAGCTATTCGCCCTGCTTCCGCAAGGAAAAAGGCGCCCATGGTATTGAAGAGCGCGGCGTTTACCGCATCCATCAGTTCGAGAAACAGGAAATGATCGTCGTCTGCAAGCCGGAAGAAAGCCCCATGTGGTTTGATAAGCTGTGGCAGAATACGGTAGACCTGTTCCGTTCGCTCGATATTCCGGTTCGTACGCTCGAATGCTGCTCGGGCGATTTGGCCGATCTGAAAGTGAAATCGATCGATGTAGAAGCCTGGTCGCCTCGTCAGAAGAAATATTTCGAAGTGGGTAGCTGCTCCAATCTGGGCGATGCACAGGCTCGCCGCCTGAAGATTCGCGTAAACGGCGCCGACGGCAAGTATTTTGCACATACCCTCAATAACACCGTGGTTGCTCCGCCGCGTATGCTGATTGCATTCCTCGAGAACAACCTCAATGCCGACGGTTCGGTGAATATCCCCGCAGCCCTGCGTCCGTATATGGGCGGCGCGGAGAAAATTTATCCCAAGAAGTAAGCGTTTGTATTGCCAAAACAGCGTTTGGGTATTATAATAGAGTCGAATTTTAAAAAGAAGGGAATGTTTCCAATGGCAACAGTAACCAAAGACACCATCATCGGTGATATTCTGGATATTGACAGCACCACGGCCCCTCTGTTCCTTTCCATCGGGATGCACTGCCTCGGCTGCCCTGCTTCCCGCGGCGAGACCATCGAGGAAGCCTGTGCCGTTCATGGCGTAGATGTCGATGAGCTTGTAAAAAAGATCAACGAGCATCTGGCCGGTAAGTGATTTTACCCACCGTTGCCGCCCGCCGTTCTTTGCGCCGGGCGGCTTGTTTTTTGAGTGATGATGAGAGAATTTGAATTGGATGCACGCCTGGCTTTATGCGCCGATTTTGTTCGGGAAGGCCGGGTTTTGGCCGATGTGGGAACGGATCACGGCTACCTTCCGATCCGGCTTTTGCTCGATCAGCGTATTCCGTCTGCTTTTGCGGCGGATATTCGCCCGGGCCCGCTTTCGGCGGCAAAAGAAAACGCCCGCCGTTTCGGTGTGGCGGAAAAGATTACATTTTGTCTGTGCGACGGGTTAACGGGTATTCCCCAAAATGCCGCCTGCGATGTTACGATTGCCGGAATGGGCGGGGAGATGATTTTAAAAATCCTGCATGATTCCCCCTGGGCTTGCGGCGAGGGCATGCGCCTGATCTTGCAGCCGATGACGATGGTACCGAAACTTCGCCGCGGCCTTTGTGAGCTGGGTATGGCGATCACAGCCGAAAAAGCCGTGATGGCCGCCAATCGGGTGTATACCGTGATCTGCGCCGAAAAAGCAAAGGAGCCCGTTGTTTGTACGCCATTGTGGGAACAGATGGGTGCGCTGTCGCCCGAATATGAAGAAACCCGGCTTTACGCCGAACGGATTACCGCCGGACTGCTGGCACGCAGCAACGGCTGTCTGCACGAGGGCAAAACGGAAGAAGCACAGCAGCTTAAAAATCTGGCCGATGAGATTATCCGCCGGTACGCAGCTGTTTAAGAAAGGATACGGCCATGTCTACCATTCAGGATGTTTATAACGCGATTGACCGGGCGGCGCCGTTTGCGTCTGCCATGGATTTTGATAACGCTGGTTTGCTGGTGGGAAACCCGGAACAGTCGGTTTCCCGGCTGCTGGTCGCGCTTGACATTACATCGGATGTGATTCGGGAAGCCGCCGATTGCGGCGCACAGCTGATTGTCAGCCATCACCCGGTGATTTTTCACGGGCTTAAAGCTTTGCCGGCGGTTCATCCCGTGTGGCAGCTGGCATCAAGCGGAATCGGCGCTGTTTGTGCCCACACTAACCTGGATAAAGCGCCCAAAATCGGCGTAAATGTTGCGCTGGCGCAGGCGCTGGGCTTGGAAGAAATTGAAACGATTCCCAATGATCCGGATTCGTTGATGCGCATGGGGAAATTCCCTGTTCCCATGACACAGCCTGAAGTTGTAGAGCGCGTGCGCAGCCGTCTTTCCTGCGGCTGTGTGCAGCTGTGCGGAAAGGCCGAAACTATCCAAACCGTCGCCGTCTGCGGCGGAGCGGGCGGAGATTTGGCTTCGATTGCAAAGTCGGCAGGCGCCGATCTTTTCCTGACCGGAGAAGCCAAACAGAACGAATGGATCGAAGCCGCCGATATTGGCCAGCCGATGCTCGTTTGCGGACATCACGCCAGCGAAGCGGTGGTGCTGCCCGTTTTGGTCGATTATCTCAGCCGCGCGCTGCCCGATGTGGATTGCCGCCTGACCACGCATCTGGAAGAACCTTTTCAAACGTTTTAAGATAACCTACGGAGGATACTATGGCACTGGACGGTGCGTTTTTACGCCATCTGAAACATGAAATCGAAGCGCGTGCGCTGGATGCGCGGGTGGATAAAATCTATCAGCCCAACAAAGAGGAAATCGTGATCTCCATGCGCACAAGAGAGGAAAACTTTCGCTTGTTGTTTTCCGCACGCGCCAACAGCCCTCGCGTTCATTTTACGCAGGAAAAGATTGAAAATCCCAAACAGCCGCCCATGCTATGCATGCTGCTGCGCAAACGCCTGGCCAGCGCACGTCTGGTTTCCGTTGAACAGCCCGGGCTGGAACGTTTGTTGATTTTCACCTTTGATACGGTCAATGAATTGGGGGATCATGTCCCGCTGCATCTTGTTATGGAAGTTATGGGACGCTACAGCAACGTCATCATTACCGATGAAAATAATAAAGTTATTGACGCGCTCAAGCGTGTCGATGCGGAAATGAGCTCCGAGCGGCTGGTGCTTCCGGGCGTTTCTTATCAGTTGCCGCCCCCGCAGGATAAACTCTGTATGCTGGATGCAGACAGCACCGAGATTGCGGCTCGCCTTCAGGCTATTCCGGGCGACGCCAAGCTGAACAAAGCGCTGCTGAGTGTTTTGCAGGGCGTTTCTCCGGTGGTTTGCCGCGAAATCGAGTTCCTCACAGGCCGCGGAGAAGAATGCTCGGTGCGCACGATGACACAGGGGCAGTGGGATCGCTTGTCGTTCTATCTCGATCGGTTGATCGAAACGGTGCGCAGTTGTTCCGGCGTACCGCAGACAGCAAAAAGCAAAGAAGGAAAACCGCTCGATTTCTCCTTTTTCTCTTTGAACCAGTACGGAACGGCCGCTATGGTTTCTCAGGCAGAAACTTTTTCGGAACTTTTGGATGCTTTCTACGGTGAAAAAGACCGCCGCGAACGTATGCGCGTCCGTCAGCAGGATCTGCTCCGCCTGCTCACCAATGCAGAAGAGCGTCTGACCCGTAAAATCACCCATCAGCAGCAGGAACTGGCCGCTTGTGCCGACCGGGAAACGTTGCGCATCTGCGGGGATTTGATCAACGCAAATCTTTATGCGATCGAAAAAGGCGCCGAATCGGCGGAGCTCATGAACTTTTACGATCCGGAATGCAAAAACATGACGGTTCATCTGGACCCGGCTTTGAGTGCATCCGCCAACGCGCAGAAATATTACAAAGAATACCGCAAAGCTAAAACGGCCGAAGAAAAACTGGCGGAACAGATCACCATGGCGCAGCATGAACTGGAATATATCGATTCCGTGTTCGATGAACTCAGCCGTGCCGAAACGGAAAAAGATCTGGATGAAATCCGCGGGGAACTGCGCGAACAAGGCTATTTGCGCCAGCTTCACGGTAAAAATGCCACCAGCGCCAAACGTGCCGCAGAAAAAGCGGGGGAACCGCTCAGCTTTGTCACCACGGAAGGCTATACCGTTTTGGTCGGGCGCAACAACCGGCAAAACGACTGGCTTACCATGAAAAAAGCCGGAAACAACGATATCTGGTTCCACACCAAAAATATTCCGGGTTCCCATACGATTTTGCTGACCGAAAATCAGCAGCCCACGGAACTGGCTTTGGCGGAAGCCGCGGCGCTGGCCGCGCTGCATAGTTCGGCCAAACAGTCTTCTCAGATTCCGGTGGACTATACACAGGTGCGCTATGTGAGCAAACCTTCCGGCGCAAAGCCCGGAAAAGTCATCTACGTTCAGTATCAGACGCTGTATATTAACCCCGAAGATGACTTTGTGAAAAAACTGCTGGAAGCTCAGCCAAAGTAAAATGTGAATTTTTTTCGTCTGCGCCGTGCAGGCGGTTCCCGCGCTTGCGGGAATGTCTGAAAAATGGTATACTTATTTACTGTACTTTTGTTTATGATCTGAGGTGTTCCTATTGAGAGATACCGCTCTTCCGTTCGATCTGGAGCGGCAGAATCGTTTTTGTGAAGATATCCGGCCGATTATGCAGGTCCGCGCGCGCGGCAGCCGTCCGCTGGCGCTGGTGCGCACATACGGCTGCCAGCAGAATGTGGCCGACAGCGAAATCATCAAAGGATTTCTGGCGCAGATGGGCTTTGATTTTACGGAAAACGAAGATGAAGCCGATTTTATCCTGTTTAATACTTGCGCGATCCGCGAACATGCAGTCGACCGTGTGTTCGGCAACGTGGGTGCGCTTAAAAACTGCAAGCGCCGTCATCCGTCGCTGATTATCGCCGTATGCGGCTGTATGGCCGAACAGGAAAAGAACGCGGAACGTATCCGCCGTTCCTATCCGTTTGTCAATCTGGTTTTTGGTACGCATATGGTGCGCCGTTTTCCCGAACTGCTGCACGACGTGCTCATCAACAGCCGCCGCGTGGTGAAAAATGGCGGGGAAGAAGAAGACCGCGAAATCGTGGAAGGATTGCCGGTTCTGCGCGACGGCGGATACCGCGCGTGGCTGACGATCATGTATGGCTGCGATAATTTCTGTTCGTATTGTGTGGTGCCGTTGGTGCGCGGCCGCGAAAGAAGCCGTAAGCCCGAAGCCATCGAAGCGGAGTTCCGTAAACTTGTTGCGGAAGGCTATAAAGAAATTACCTTGCTTGGGCAGAATGTGAATTCCTACGGCAAAGGGCTGGAAGAGCCGATCAATTTCTCGGAACTTCTGCGCCGGCTCGACAGCGTTCCGGGCGATTACCGTATACGCTTTATGACCAGCCATCCCAAGGACGCCACGTTCGAGCTGTTTGATACGATCGCATCGTCGCAGCATATCTGCCACCATATTCATCTCCCGTTCCAGTCCGGCAACGATCGGGTGCTCAAGGAGATGAACCGTCACTATGACCGCGAAAAATATCTTTCTCTGGTGCGCTACGCCAAAGAAAAGATGCCGGATCTTTCGCTGACATCCGATATTATCGTGGGCTTCCCCGGCGAAACATACGAAGAGTTCTGCGATACGCTCAGCCTGATCCGCGAGGTTGAATTTACTTCGCTGTTTACTTTTATTTTCAGTCCCCGTCCGGGAACGAAAGCCGAAAAAATGGAAGACCCCGTTCCCTACGAAGAAAAGAACCGCTGGTTCCAGGAACTGCTGGATACGCAGGAAGCGATTGCCGCCCGGCGCTGTGCCGATATGGTCGGTAAGGAAGAGCGTGTGCTGGTTGAAGAGCGCAACCCCAAAAACGGCCTGCTCTGCGGCCGCACGGAAAGCAGTATCATTGTGGAATTTGAGGGTGACGACACAAAAATCGGCACATTCTGCCGTGTAAAAGTCACCCGCGCCCGCAACTGGATCTTGCAGGGCGAAGAAATCTAAGTTAGTCCGCCGCTTTAAACGGCCGATATAAATTTATAAAAATACCATTAGGAGGCATTACCCATGGATATGATTGAACTGGCCCGCGATTTTGGCCGCGAGCTGCAAAAAGACGAACGTTACCTGGCTTTTAACGCTGCCCGCGTAGCCAGCGACGAAGATGAAGAACTTCAGGCGCTGATCGGCGAATTCAACCTCAAGCGTATGGCGATCAACAACGAAGCCCAGAAAGAAGAGCAGGACGAAGAAAAAGTCAGAACGCTCAACGAAGAACTCCGTGCTGCCTATAACCGCATTATGGCGAACGAAAACATGGTTCGTTACAACGAAACCAAGCAGGAGCTCGATCTGTTTGTACAGCGTCTGCTGACGATTATCAGCATGTGCGCCGAGGGCGAAGATCCGGCTACCGCCGACTACAATCCCAGCTGCACGCATGACTGCTCGACCTGCGGCGGCTGCCACTAATTGAATTTTCGCGTTTAAGGAGGTGAACCTTGTGGCTGATCTTTCCCCGATGATGCGGCAGTATCTGGCCGTAAAAGAACAGAATCCCGGGACGATCGTTTTGTTCCGGGTAGGCGACTTTTATGAAATGTTCTTTGAAGACGCCGAACTGGTTTCCAAAGAACTGGAACTGATTCTGACCGGCAAGGAGTGCGGTTTGGAAGAACGTGCGCCGATGTGTGGTGTGCCGTTCCACAGTGTGGATACGTATATTGCCCGTCTGATTGCAAAAGGCCACAAGGTCGCCATCTGCGAACAGATGGAAGACCCGGCAACGGCCAAAGGGCTTGTCAAACGAGACGTCATCCGTGTGGTGACCCCCGGCACCCTGCTCGAAAGCAGTATGTTGGATGAATCGAAAAACAACTACATCTGTTCGCTGTATGTATCGGAGCAAGCAGCGGGTATCTGCTTTGCCGATATTTCAACCGGTGAAATCCATGCGGCTACGCTGCATGCCGACTCATTGAATGAACTCGAATCCGATATCATCAACGAATTTTCACGCTATGCACCCCGTGAAATCCTGATTAACCCGGCGGTGCTTTCGTTTACGCGTCTGGGCACATTTGTAAAAGAAAAACTCAGTGCCCTTCTTGAATGCATGGATGAAGCCGATTACGATCCCGCGCAGGCCAGAGAACAGGTTCTCGGCCAGTTTGCGGGAAAGACGCTCGAAGATCTGCAAATTTCCGACCAACCGGAAATTGTAGAAGCTTTCGGTGCGCTGATTCTCTATCTGCGCCGCACACAGAAAAGCGGGGTAGAGCGCCTCAATCAGCTCGATCTTTATTCCGAAGCGCAGTATATGCGGCTGGATATCAACGCCCGGCGCAATCTGGAACTTACGGAAACTTTGCGCAACAAAGAACGCCGCGGCTCTCTTTTGTGGGTACTTGATAAAACCCGCACGGCCATGGGCAAGCGCTTGATCCGCAGCTGGATCGAGCGGCCGCTTTTGAGCCCGGCTAAAATTTCCCGCCGCCAAAACGCTGTAGAGGAACTTTACAACGATACGATGCTGACGGATGGAATCGCCGAACAGCTTAGCGGCATCTATGACCTCGAGCGGATCATGACCCGCGTGGTTTACGGTTCGGCCAATGGGCGGGATCTGCGTTCTTTGTGGAGCACGCTTTCGAAGTTCCCGGCGCTGAAAAGCACCTTGCAGCCCGTGAAATCCTCACTGCTGCAGGAACTGAATACCGCCATCGACAGCCTTGAAGATGTAACGGCGCTCATCGATCAGGCCATTGCGGAAGAGCCGCCGTTTTCCATTCGCGAAGGCAACATCATCCGTCAGGGATTCCATGCGGAGCTTGACCGTATCCGTCATGATATGACGGGCGGGAAATCGCTGATTGCTGAAATCGAAACCCGCGAGCGGGAACGCACCGGTATTCCGAAACTGCGTATCGGTTACAACCGTGTGTTCGGCTATTACATCGAAATTCTCAATACCTATCGGGACAAGGTTCCGGACGATTATATCCGCAAACAAACTTTAACCAACGCGGAGCGCTATATTACGCAGGAACTTAAAGATCTTGAAAATCGCATTTTGGGTGCGCACGATAAATCGATTCTGCTGGAAACTCAGCTGTTTACCGAAGTCCGTACGCAGGTGGCTAATCAGCTGGAGCGCATTCAAAAATCGGCGGCCGCCATTGCACAGCTGGACGTACTGGTTTCGTTTGCGCAGGTTTCCCGTTCCAACGATTACGTCCGTCCGCAGGTCAATATGAGCGGCCGGATTTTGCTGCGCGACAGCCGTCATCCGGTTGTGGAAGCGCTCAATCGCAACGTGCCGTTTGTTCCCAACGACGCGCAGCTTGATATGAACGAAAACCGCATTGCGATCATTACAGGCCCTAATATGGCCGGTAAATCCACTTACATGCGGCAGGTAGCCATTATCACGCTGATGGCGCAGATCGGCTGTTTTGTGCCGGCTTCTTCGGCAGAAATCGGCCTGGTGGATGCGATTTTCACCCGTGTGGGTGCTTCCGATGACCTGACGGCCGGACAATCCACGTTTATGGTGGAAATGCTGGAAGTGGCCGAAATTCTCAAAAACGCCACCAACCGCAGTTTGCTGATTCTGGATGAAATCGGTCGCGGTACTTCTACATATGACGGCATGAGTATTGCCCGCGCCGTGATCGAATACGTGCAGAATCCGCGGACTTTGGGCGCAAAAGCTTTGTTTTCCACACACTACCACGAACTGACGGATCTGGAAGATCTGCTGGAAGGCGTTGTCAATTACAACGTAGCCGTTAAAAAGCGCGGTGATGATCTAACTTTCCTGCGCCGTATCATCCGGGGCGGAGCAGACGATAGTTTCGGTATTGAAGCCGCCAAGCTGGCCGGTGTTCCCGATAAAATTATCCGGCGCGCCAAACAGGTGCTGGCGGCGCTCGAAGCCGAGGGGAAAGTCCCGGTGCGTGAGAAAAAAGCAATGGAAGAACCTGTTCAGCTGACGATCGATTCTTCGCAGTCGGAGATTATGCAGAAGCTGAAAAATCTGGATGTCAACACCTTAACCCCCATCGAATGCATGAATACGCTGTTTGAGCTGGCTAACCTAGCCAAACGCTAATTGACAGAATACTTCTGTCGGAAAGGAGTCCCTATGGGTAAGATCAACATTCTTGAAAAGCATGTAGCCGAACTGATCGCCGCAGGCGAAGTTGTGGAACGTCCGGCCTCCGTGGTCAAAGAGCTGGTCGAAAACTCGATTGACGCGGGCGCTTCCGTTGTCACCGTTGAAATCAAAAACGGCGGCGTTTCGCTGATTCGCGTAACCGATAACGGCTCGGGAATTGCACGGGAAGATGTTCCGGCGGCTTTTCTGCGCCATGCTACCAGTAAAGTGGCCGTTAAGGATGATCTGGATTCTATCGCCACGTTGGGATTCCGCGGGGAAGCTTTGGCTTCCATTGCAGCGATGGCTCGTGTGAATCTTCTCACACGAACGGCAGAAGAAGAACTGGGTACGTCTTGCCGCATTGAAGGCGGCGATATGCAGCCGCCCGAAGATGCCGGATGCCCGGTTGGGACCACACTGTTGGTTCGGGATCTGTTTTTCAACACACCGGCCCGCATGAAATTCTTAAAAAAAGATGTGGTGGAAGGCAATGCTGTCGCCGCCGTCATCGATAATATGGCGCTTTCTCATCCGGAAGTTTCCATTCGCCTGATTCGCGATGGCCGCGAAGCGTTGCACACGCCGGGCGACGGCAAACTGCAGTCAACGATTTATTCCGTTTTCGGTAAGGAATTTGCTTCCTCTCTGGTTCCGGTTGATTATACTTACGAGAAAATCCATGTGTATGGCGCGATTTGCCTGCCTCGCGCGGCAAGAGCCAGCCGCAGTATGCAGCGCTTTTTTATCAACGGCCGTTCGATTCGCAGCCGTACGGCTATGGCGGCGCTCGAAGAAGCTTATAAGGGTTCCATCATGGTGGGGAAATTCCCGGCTTGTGTACTGCATATGCAGCTTTCCTTTTCGGCTGTGGATGTCAACGTGCATCCCAGCAAACTGGAGGTGCGTTTTGCGGACGAGCATCCGGTTTTCAACGCCGTGTTCCATGCCGTAAAATCTGCTTTGCTCGCCGGGGACCGCCCAAAGGAAATGCAGCTGAAACCACAGCCCAGTCCGTTTGAAGATCATTCCGTCTATCGCAGGGAACCTGTCGTGGAACAAACTGTTTTGGCTCCGGCTAAAAAAGTCACCCCGCCGGCCGCATCCTCATGGCTGTCGTCAATCCTGGATGATGAACCTGCTGCTCAAACAAACCGTTTGTCTGATTCTGCGGCAGATGTGGCCTGGCAGGTGAAAAAAGTTGAACCTGTAATGCCCGCCGAAAAAACGGCTGAACCTCAATCGTTCCAGACTGAAAACGAGTTTCTGAAAAGCATCGCCGTGGAAACGCCGCCGCTGCCCGAAACGGCTCCGCCTGCGCCGATTGACGAGTTTGTTGCAGAAGCCCCGGATGCAAAGCAGGAAACGGAATTCACTCAGCCGAAAGAAGAATCTATCTCGGTTGAAGTGGAAACCAAAGAAGAAAAGCTGTTTCGCGTCATCGGCGAAGCTTTTTCCACCTATATTTTCGTGCAGTACGGCCCGGATTCCGTTGTTGTGATTGATAAACACGCCGCTCACGAACGCATGTTGTATAACAAACTACGGGAAGAAAACGGCAATACGTATGCACAGACGCTGTTGGCGCCCGTTCCTGTTACACTTGAAAAAAATGAATACGCCGCGGTTTTGCAGCATCTGTCGGTTCTTTCAAAAATGGGATTTGAAGCCGAAGATTTTGGAGACGGGACAATTTTGCTGCGTACCGCTCCGCTGAACCTCGGCGCACAGGATGCGGCGGACGCTTTGATGGAAATCGCGTCTTATCTGGTTCAGAACAAGAACGATCTGTCCACAGAGCATCAGGATTGGATTTACCATAACGTGGCTTGCCGCGCCGCTATTAAAGGCGGAGACAAAAGCTCCGATTATGAATTGACCCGCTTTGTGAAAATGCTGCTGGAACAACCCGAGGTGCGCTATTGCCCGCATGGCCGTCCGGTCTATATTATCCTGAAAAAGAGAGAGCTCGAAAAGCAGTTTGGAAGAATCGTATGATGAAGAAACAACAAACGAAAATCCCCGTGTTAGCTGTTGTAGGCCCTACGGCATCGGGAAAAACCGGATTGGCAATTGAGCTGGCAAAAGAACTTGGCGGCGAAATCGTTTCGTGTGATTCCATGCAGATTTACCGGGGCATGAAGATCGGTACCGCACAGCCTACGGATGAAGAGTTGGCGGCTGTGCCGCATCATCTGGTCGGCTTTCAGGAACCGTCCGAACCGTTCAGCGTATCGGACTATGTTCAGCTGGCTGAGCGCGTAGTCGAAGACATTCATGCCAGAGGGCATCTGCCGGTTCTGTGCGGCGGTACGGGCTTATATGCCCGCAGTTTGCTTTCAGGGCTTCCGTTTGACGAGTTTGGGCGGGACGATGCCTTGCGTGCCCGCCTGCAGGCTGAAGCGGATGAAAAAGGAACAGAAGCGCTGTATCGGCAATTGGAAGAATTAGATCCCGAAGCCGCCGAAAAAATTCATCCGAATAATCGGCCGCGTCTTTTCCGTGCGTTGGAGTATTGTCTGCTTTCTGGCAAAAAGTTTTCCGATTGGCAAAAGGAAGCCGCAGCGATGCCTTCACCGTATGATGTATGTATGTTGGGAATTGATTATCACGATCGAGCGGCTTTGTATGCCCGTATTGACAAGCGCGTAGAGATTATGTTCCAAGAGGGGCTGGAAGAAGAGGCCCGCGCTTATTTTGCAGCTTTTCCTGGCGGAACTTCCGGACAGGCTATCGGATATAAAGAGTTGTTTCCGTATTTTCGCGGAGACTGTACGCTGGAAGAGGCGAAAGAAACCATTTGCCGGGAAACCCGTCATTACGCAAAACGGCAGCTGACGTGGTTTCGGCGCGAAAAGGAGATTCATTGGATTTATGGCGATGAACCCCAATCTTTGAAAGAACAGGGATTGCCGATCGCCTTACATTGGATGGGAGAGAATCGTTTATGAAGTATTCATCGGTTATCCGCAAAGTCGGCGCCGTTCTTTTGGGAGCGTTAATTCTTTTTTACGCTATTTATCATGTTTGTGTTTCTGTTTATGTGGCTGTAGAAACCGAAACGGCTGTTCTTTCTACGCTGTCTGATCTGTATGAAACAGAAGCCTATGTGATTCGAAACGAAAAAGTTATTACGGCCGATACAAATGGACAGGTTGTAGATTATGCCGTTGAGGAAGGCGGAAAGGTTTCGAAAGGCGGAACCGTAGCTAACCTCTATTCTTCTGGTGGTTCTATCACCCGTCAGGAACAGATTCTCCGTCTGGAAACCGAAGTTTCCCTTTTGGAACGTTTGGCAGGAACCAAAGATTCTTATGCCGCCGATCCCACGGTCTTGAACCGTCAGATTTCGGATCAGCTGACCGAACTGCTCGCAGCTACAACGGCCGGAGATTTTTCCAAAGAAAGCGAACAACGCGCGAATTTGCTTTTCCGATTGAATCAGCAGGCGCTGGTTACCCAGGATACGTTTGATTATACCGCGCGGCTTACAGAGCTGAAATCACAGCTGGAGTCGCTGCGCTCTAATGTATCCGGAAGCAATGGTACGATTACTTCCGAGTCTTCCGGCTTCTTTTCAAAACATGTTGACGGATACGAAAATGTTTTCGACTACCAAAAGGTAGAGGAGCTGACTGTAGAAGATCTGCAGAAAGATGTTAAGCCCCAGGATATTCCGGATAATGCAGTTGGAAAAGTTGCTGTTAATCACGAGTGGTACATTGCTTGTGTCATCAACGCAGAAACGGCGCTGAAACTGAGTAATCTCGGTTCGGTTGAAGTTTCGTTCCCGTCGCTTTCGTCAACCCCTGTTGATGCCGAAATCGTAGCCATCAACCAAAACAGTTATGATTCGGATGCTGCTTTGATTTTGAAATGCAGTACGGTAGAAGCAGATCTGATTACAGCGCGCCATGAAACGATTGAAATCAATCTGCTTTCCTATAACGGAATTCTGGTTCGTCAGGATGCTATTCATTTTGAAGATGTGGAAGAGACGATCGAAAATGAGGATGGAACCACCAGCACCGTTGTACATAAAAATGTCAAGGGCGTGTATGTATTAAGCGCGGATCGCTTGGAATTTGTTCAAATTTTCACCGTGGTTTCGGCTAACGGATACGCTGTATGTAAAATAGAACCAGACGAAAATGATGAGCTTTATACAAACAACACGATTCAGCTTTATGATAAGGTTGTTGTGAAAGGAAGCGACTTGTATGACGGAAAAATTTTGTAACGATCAGCTTACGGATGCGTTTATTGAGCGTCGTGCTGCGCTGGAAGAAAATTATGCTGTAATTTGCGAGCGGATTGCCGCTGCGGCTATTCGCAGCGGCCGAAAGCCGGAAGAAATCACCTTATTGGGTGCTACTAAAACAGTTCCTGTTCCGTTGATTAACCATGCTATCGAGCTCGGACTCGAACACATCGGGGAAAACAGGGTACAGGAGCTGATGGATAAATACGATGCGATTCTTCCGTGCGACAAACAGTTTATCGGCGTTTTGCAAACCAATAAGGTGAAATATCTCATCGAACGAGTCAGTCTGATTCAATCGGTAAGCAGTTTGCGCTTGGCCAAAGAGATTTCAAGGCTTTCTACGCTCCAAAATACGACAACATCCGTTCTGCTCGAAGTCAATATTGGAAAAGAAGAGAGCAAAAGCGGGTTTTTGCCCGAAGAACTGGAGGAAAATGTTGCTGCAATTGCCGAATTACCGGGTTTGCAGGTAAATGGTCTGATGACAATTCCTCCTATTTGTGAAAATTCATATGATCTTCGGCAATATTTTTCTCTTATGCACAAATATTTTATTGACATCGGGCGCAAAAAATCGGATAATGTAAATATGAATATCTTGTCGATGGGAATGTCGGCCGATTATGAAACCGCGATTGAGTGCGGTGCTACAATGGTACGGATCGGTTCGCTCCTTTTTGGCCCCAGGATATTGCATCAGAACTATTGAGAATAGAGAGGAAATGAAAATGAACGTACTGGATAAATTCAAAAAGATGTGGAATCCCCCTGAAGATGAATACGAATATTATGAGGATGACTACGAAGAAGAATCCGATGAAGATACAGCAGAAACCGAACAGCAGGATGAAGACCCGAGAGCTTATTCTTCCAGAGAGACATCTCAGCGTTCCTACGGACGCAGCTCCGCTCGTACTTCGGGCAACGCCGGTCGTTCCTCGGGAAAAGTTGTAAATATTGCTTCTTCTCAGCTTAAATTTGCCTTGTTTAAGCCCACCAGCTTCGGCGAGGAAACCCGTACGATTGCAGATGAATTGATGCAGAAGAATATGGTCGTCATCAACTTGGAGACCACAGAGAAAGATGTTGCTCGTCGTATTGTGGATTTCCTGAGTGGGGTGGCTTATGCCAACAACGGCAAAATTAAGCGTATTGCAACCAGCACATTTGTAATCATTCCGTTTAATGTAGATTTTATAGGCGATGGACTCTTGGATGAACTGGAAAATAGCGGCATTTACTTCTAATTGTCTTAAATACAATAGAAATTCTCTTTCTGGATAACGTTTTAAATATAGATGAATCGGAGGGAAAATCATGCTTAGTTTAAAAGATATTGAAGAAGCCAGCTTCCGCAAAGCAGGTATGAAGGGTTATCATACGGGCGATGTAGACGAATTTTTGGATGAAGTCAAAGAATCGTATGAAAAGCTTCTCAATGACAATAATGTTTTAAAAGCCAAGCTTTCCGAGGCGTTGGAAAAGAACCGTGTCATGACATCGGATATTACGGCTATGCGCACCAAGATGGACGTTTACCGCACAGATGGCGATGAGATTAAGCACGCTCTGATCAGCGCACATAAAACAGCTGATGCAACGATTCGTGAAGCCAAAAATCGCGCGAACGAAATCATTGCGGCTGCACAGAAGACGGCAGACGATCAGCTGGGTGGCTTGGATGCTAAAATCAAGGCAAAAGAGCTTGAACTCGAAACCATGAAGCAGACGGTTACGGAGTTCCGTACCAAGATTTTCGCCATGTACAAAGAACATCTGGCCATGATCGATCAGATTCCTGTTTATGTACAGAATAACATGGAAGCTCAGAAGCCGATTGTTAAAAAGATTGTTAAGCAGGAAGAACCCGAACCGGTTGAGCCGGTACAGGTTGTAGAAGAGCCGGCCGTTGTGTCTGAGCCGGAAGAAGAACCTGTTAAGGTTAAAGAAGAACCTTCTGTTACAGAAACGAAGGATGTCTTTGATTTCTCGAACTTTATTGTAGATTCCGCAGATTTCCAGCCGCCCATGCAGCATAAGCATCGTTCGGATCTGAAATTCGGCGAAGATTACGATATTTCGAAAGACAAATAAAACGATAACAATAGAACAAAACAATTAGGCGCAGGTTGCAGTCAGCTTGCGCCTTGTTTTGATGGGAGTGGACAGCTTGTCAATTGTAATTTCCTGTATTTCCATCATCCTGCTGATCGGATTCGATCAATGGACGAAAATGTTGGCGGTTTCCGCGCTGCAGCAAGGGGGTTCGATTCAAATCATTCCGGGCCTGCTGGAATTTACGTATGTAGAAAATTATGGCGCAGCATTTGGAATGCTGCAAAATAAAACGCTATTCTTCCTTATTTTAACCGGCATTTGCATTCTGGCTTTTATTTTCATCCTGTTTGCTTATAAAAAGCACACCTGGTTTACCTATCTGATTTGTGTTCTTATTATTTCCGGCGGAATTGGCAATTTTATCGATCGTGCGATGCATGTCTATGTTATCGATTTTATCCATGTGTCTTTTTTTCCGCCGGTGTTTAACGTAGCCGATTGCTGTGCTGTGGTTGGAACGATTCTCCTTTGTATTTATATCCTTTTTGCCATGGAAAACAAAGAAAAGAACAGGCTGAAAGGCTCGAGTGACCATGAATAAAGTGTTTGTTTCCGTAGATAAAACCGGAGAACGTGCGGATCGCATTTTGTGTGATGCGCTGGAAGGCTATACACGTTCGGCGGCACAAAAGCTGCTGGAAAACGGTTGTGTAACCTGTAAGGATCGCGTGATCGCAAAAAACAGCCGCTTAACGGCAGGCGATGTTTTGGAAGTTACCCTTCCGGATCCCGTAGAAACAGATGTGGTTCCGCAAAATATTCCGCTCAATATTTGCTACGAAGATGACGATTTGCTAGTTGTAAATAAGCCCAAGGGAATGGTCGTGCATCCGGCCCCCGGTAATCCGGACGGAACCTTGGTTAACGCGCTTCTTTATCATTGTCACGATTCCCTTTCGGGCATTAATGGTGTATTGCGTCCTGGAATTGTTCATCGGATCGATAAAGATACCAGCGGCCTGCTGATTGTTGCAAAAAACGATTTTGCGCATGTCAAATTGGCCGAGCAAATTCAGGAGCATAGTTTTACGCGGGAATATCAGGCCGTGGTCTATGGGCGGATTCCCGACGAAAGCGGCACGATTGACGCACCGATCGGCCGGCACCCGCAGGATCGGAAAAAGATGGCGATTGTCCGGGATGGGCATACCGCGAGAAATGCGATTACCCATTATACGGTTGTTGAACGCTACCAGGGGTTTACACATATTCGTGTAAGGCTCGAAACAGGGCGGACGCACCAGATTCGAGTGCATATGAGCAGCATCGGGCATCCCGTTGCCGGAGATCCGGTTTATGGCCCCAAAAAGGTGATTTCTTCTCTGCACGGTCAATGTCTGCATGCCGGGAAAATCGGCTTTGTTCACCCCAGAACAGGCGCCTGGATGGATTTTGAAAGTGAACTGCCGGATTATTTTACCGAGTTTCTGAAAAAGCTCAAGAAAGCGGATTAAGATCATGGAAGAAGAAACCAGACAGGCACGCTTTATCATTGGAATGGCCTTGTTGATTTGCGTTCTGATTGTTTTAAGCAGTTATTATGCTTCGCCGGCGGTGCAATTGATTTTGCCCGCTGAATCGCAGACGTCGAGTGTTGCTACAAACTCAAGCGAAAATGAACCTGAATCTGCAGCACCGACCGGCAAGATCAATATCAACACGGCTACATCAGAAGAACTTCAATCGCTTCCCGGTATAGGGGAGACTTTGGCCGGCCGTATTTTAGATTATCGCGCTTCAAACGGGCCTTTTACAGATCTTCGTCAGCTTATGGATGTTGAGGGAATCGGCGAGAAAAAATTTGAAGCTATTCAAAATTACATTACAATCTAAAAACAAAAGCTCCCTTAAAATTTAAGGGAGCTTTTTTCAATTTAAAATGAAAGCAAAAAATAAAAACAGCCGCAGAAGTTCTGCGGCTGTATCTGGCGGAGAGGATGCGACTCGAACGCACAATGCCTTGCGGCACACCACATTTCCAATGTGGCTCCTTACCATTAGAATACCTCTCCGTGTTCAAACGACTCGTATATTATCGCAGAAAAAACTCGAAATGTCAATAGGTAAATTCAAAAAAATTAAAAAAATAAGTTTTTCGCCCTGCGGCTTGATTAGATAAGCAAAATGATATAAAATAAAGACAAGAATTTTGTGTTTGGGGTAATGAAAATGAATCATACTGCAATCAGTGAGCTTTATGCTCATAAAGAATCTTTTGGCGGCCAGACGGTCACCGTGTGCGGTTGGGCGCGTACCATCCGCGATTCCAAGGCGCTTGGTTTTATCGATCTGAATGACGGCAGCTGCTTTAAAGGTGTTCAGATTGTTTTTGAAGCCGAAAAGGTTTCCAATTATAAAGAAATTGCCTCTCAGAACGTAGGCGTATCCCTGTGTGTCACCGGTGAATTCCTTTTGACGCCGGAAGCCAAACAGCCGTTTGAAATCCAGGCTCATGAAATCACGGTTTTGGGTACTTCTACGCCGGATTATCCTTTGCAGAAGAAACGTCATTCTCCGGAATATCTGCGTACGATTGCCCATCTGCGCGGACGTACCAATCTGTTCAGCGCCGCTTTCCGCATTCGTTCTGCGGCCGCTTTTGCTATTCATCAGTTCTTTACGCAGCAGGGCTTTGTTTATGTGCATACCCCGCTGATTACCGGCAGCGACTGCGAAGGCGCCGGCGAAATGTTCCGTGTAACCACGCTGGATGCTAAAAATCCTCCGCTGGACGAGCAGGGCGAAGTTGATTTCAAGGAAGACTTCTTCCAGAAACCCACATCGCTTACGGTTTCCGGCCAGCTGGAAGCTGAGTGTATGGCGATGGCATTTGGCAAGGTTTATACGTTTGGTCCTACATTCCGCGCCGAAAAATCGTATACGCCGCGTCATGCTGCTGAATTTTGGATGATCGAGCCCGAAATCGCTTTTGCAGATCTTGCAGATGACATGCAGGTAGCAGAAGCCATGATTAAGCACATTATTCGTTATGTGCTGGAAGCTTGTCCGCAGGATATCGATTTCCTGAATCAGTTTGTGGACAAGGGCTTAAAAGAGCGTCTGAACCTGGTTGCAAATTCTGATTTTGCCCATGTCACGTACACGGAAGCTGTAGAAATCCTGAAAAAGAACAATGATAAATTCGAATATAAAGTGGAATGGGGAACAGACCTGCAGACCGAACACGAACGGTACCTCACCGAACAGGTTTACGGCAAACCGGTCTTTGTTACGGATTATCCCAAGGAAATCAAAGCCTTTTATATGCGCCTGAATGACGACGGAAAAACCGTGGCGGCTGTTGATCTGTTGGCCCCGGGCATCGGTGAAATTATCGGCGGCAGCCAGCGTGAAGAACGCTATGACGTATTGGTTGCACGTATGAAAGAACTGAACCTTCGCGAAGAGGATTACTGGTGGTATCTGGATCTGCGTAAATACGGCGGCTGCCAGCATGCCGGTTTTGGCCTGGGCTTCGAGCGTATGGTTATGTACCTCACAGGTATTTCCAATATCCGCGATGTGCTTCCGTTCCCGCGTACAACCGGAACTGCCGAATTCTAATGCATTTTTGGCGGGTGTTATCGCCAGAAACTTTGTTGTGTTTAATAACAAAATCGTGCAAGACAACAAAAAATGCAAGTCTTTCTTATAAGACTTGCATTTTTTGCGCTTTTATATTAAAATATGGAAGGATTTTGCAGGATTGTAAAGTTTGATTCTGCATAATTGATGAGGGTTGTCGATATACTGATATAGTATGTCAGGCAAATGGTTTGTTTTTAGGCTGGTTTTGCATAAATTATGCATCCGTCTTTCTATTTTATGAATCTGGGGGATAAGATCATGTATCGTACTTTGTCGAAAGAAGAATTGTTGACTTTGCAGAGCGATTTGCAGAAAGAGTACGGCCATTATCAGGAAAAAGGGCTGAAATTGAATATTTCGCGCGGCAAACCTTCAAACGAGCAGATTGATCTTGCCATGGGTATTTTGGACGCTCTGGATTCTAAATACGATAAATTTATTACGGCAGATGGCGATTATCGTAACTATGGCATGTGGGATGGTATTCCGGAAGCAAAAGAACTGTTTTCTGATCTTCTGGAAGTACCGGCTTCCCAGATCTTTATCGGGAACAACTCCAGCCTGAATTTAATGTTTGACGTAATTTCCTGTGCATATACGCATGGTCTTTGCGGAAATACGCCTTGGTGCAAAGAGGAAAACGTTAAATTCCTGTGTCCTGCTCCGGGTTATGACCGTCACTTTGGCATTACCGAATTTTTCGGATTTGAATTGATTACGATCCCCATGCTTCCGACCGGCCCGGATCTGGATCTGGTAGAGCAGTATGTTAACAACGATCCTACGGTAAAGGGAATCTGGTGTGTGCCGAAGTATTCCAATCCCACCGGCGTTACCTATTCCGACGAAACGGTACGTCGTTTTGCGGCTCTGCATCCTGCTGCGCCCGACTTCCGCATCATGTGGGATAACGCATATTGCGTCCATGACCTGACCGATACGCCGGATGTGCTACTGAACTTGTATGACGAGTGCTGCAAAAATGGAACGGAAGACCTGCTGTTCATGTTTGCTTCCACGTCTAAGATTTCTTTCCCGGGCGGCGGCATTTCCGCTTTGGCAGCCAGCAACAACAACATGAAGTCGCTGCGCAAGTATTTCTCCGTTATGACCATCGGCCCCGACAAGCTGAATCAGCTGCGTCATGTGCTGTATTTCAAGGATTTCGGCGGGGTAAAGGCCATGATGCAGAAACAGCGCGCCGTAATCGAACCCAAGTTTAAACTTTGCGATGAAAAGCTGAACCAGAACTTGAACGGCCTTGGAATTGCCGAATGGAGCAAACCGAACGGCGGCTACTTCATCAGCCTGGATGTTCTGGAAGGTACGGCTAAAAATGTCTTTGATCTTTGCCGTGATGCCGGTGTTGTACTGACGGATGCCGGTGCCACGTTCCCGTATGGTAAGGACCCCAAAGACCGCAACATTCGTTTGGCGCCCACTTATTCTTCTCTGAAGGAACTGGATACCGCCATGGATTTGCTGTGCGTCTGTGTGAAACTTGCGGCTGTAAATAAGCTGTTGGAAGGATAAGATTATGAAAGCGTTTGAGCAGAATATTCGCCGGGTAACGCCTTACGTTCCGGGGGATCAACCGGATTTTCCGGATATGATTAAACTGAACACCAATGAAAGTCCTTTTCCGCCGTCACCGGCTGTTAAAGCGGCTTTGGATAATCTGCCGGCCGATACATTGCGTTTGTATCCCGACCCAGATGTGAAAAAACTGGTACATGCGCTGGCTGCATCGTATGATCTTCGCGACGATCAGGTGTTTGTCGGGGTAGGTTCAGATGACGTTCTGGCTATGGCGTTTATGACGTTTTTCAATTCCGAAAAGCCGATTCTCTTCCCGGATATCACCTACTCGTTTTATGATGTCTGGGCCAGATTGTTTCACATTCCTTACAGCTGCCCGCCTTTGGATGAAAACTTTAAAATTCATCCGGAGGATTACTTTGGAGAAAACGGCGGCGTCGTTTTGGCCAATCCCAATGCCCCTACGTCTATTTTCATGCCGCTTTCAGAAATTGAAACCATTCTGCAGCATAATCAGGATGTCATCGTAATTGTGGATGAGGCCTACATTGATTTTGGTGGAGTTTCTGCTGTAGAGTTACTTCCTAAATACGAAAACCTGGTTGTTGTGCAGACGTTCTCTAAATCGCGCGCTATGGCGGGTATGCGTATTGGATATGCGATGGCTTCACCGGCGCTGATTCAGGCTATGAACGCCGTAAAAGCGTCTTATAATTCCTATACGATGAATCGACCGGCTATTGAGGCCGGTACAGCGGCTGCACAAGACACAGCGTATTTCCGCGCATGCTGCCAGAAGATCATCGAAACCCGCGCGTATACGGCTTCACGTTTGGCGGAAATGGGCTTTACCTGCCTGGATTCCTGCACGAATTTCCTGTTTGCTTCTCATCCCGCCATTCCGGCAGCGGAGCTGTATCAAAAGTTAAAGGAACGGCATATTTTTGTCCGGTACTTTAATAAGCCGCGAATCGATAATTATCTGCGGATTACAATCGGAACCGATGAGCAGATGGCTCGTTTTTGCGAAGCTGTAAAAGAAATACTAAGTCATTGATTTTTAAACGAGTGCTGTGAAAAACGGCACTCGTTTTTTGGTCTGGATGTGTGCCTTGCCGCATAAACTAGCGTATCGAAAATGTGGAGGCACGCCATGAAAAAGCAAGAAAAAAGCTTGAGTTTGTATGTTTTGCTGTTTGTGTGTATGCTGTTTTTGTTCCTGTTTGCAGCGGGTGGTTCCGTTCACAAACTGATTCAACAAGCCGATAAACAAATGCCAAGCAAGCCGGTGATTGTTTTAGATGCCGGCCACGGAGGAGAAGACGGAGGAACACAGGGAAACGGCCTTTTGGAAAAAGACATCAATTTATCGATAGCCCTAACTTTGGAAAATTTGCTTCGCGCCAATGGGTTTGAAGTTTTTATGATTCGCTCAACGGATACCGATGTGGCAGACCATACGCTAACAACCATCAGCGAACGGAAAAAGTCTGATTTAAAGCAACGCGCTCAGTGGGTACAAGAGCAGAAAAATTGCCTGCTCGTTAGTATTCATCAGAATTTTTTTGAACAGACGAAATACCATGGAACACAGGTTTTTTACTCTGTTCAAAATGAAAGCAGTACGCAGCTGGCTCAGAATATTCAGGATTCAGTATGCGGCTTGCTTCAGCCGGATAATGAACGGGAGATTAAGCCCGGTGAAGGGATTTATTTACTCGATCAAGTTCAGGCGCCAGCGGTTATTGTTGAATGTGGTTTCTTATCTAATGCGGATGAAGCAGCC
This sequence comes from uncultured Clostridia bacterium, assembly GCA_944384905.1. GTDB lineage: Bacteria > Bacillota > Clostridia > Oscillospirales > Acutalibacteraceae > RGIG7265. The sequence continues at coordinate 159,457 of CALWVE010000031.1, read as the reverse complement.
AAGTTAAATGAACCGCTGTATCGCCAGCAGATGGCGCTTTGTATTTTTTCGGGTATCTGCGATTATGTGGAATCGGAAAGTCCGGCTCAGCAAACCGGTTGGTTTCAGACGGAGCAGTTGCCAGATTAAAAAGGAAATGGTACAATAATTCGTAATCCGGAAAGTGATTCTTTGATTTTTCCGGCGTTACAGGAGGACACAGAATATGGCAGGAAAATCAAAAATTGTTTATATTTGTTCCAACTGCGGCTTTGAAAGCGCCAAATGGTATGGGAAATGCCCGGGATGCGGCGAATGGAATTGCATGGAAGAAAGCGTACAGACGCCCGCAGCCGCCGAACCGGCACGGCGGAATCGTATACTCCAGACTTCCGTAGGAGAAAGCGGTGCCTCTGTACGTCTGCAGGACATTGACACCACGGATGATCCGCGCTATCATACCGGACTCAGTGAGTTGGATCGCGTTTTGGGTGGCGGCATCGTAAAAGGCTCGCTGATTCTTGTCAGCGGCGATCCCGGCATCGGTAAATCAACCATGCTTCTGCAGATTTGCCAGAAGCTGGGGGAAGGGCTCCAAATTCTTTATGTTTCCGGTGAAGAATCGACCCGACAGATCAAATTACGGGCACAACGCTTGCAGGTTACTTCGGAAAATCTTCGCTTGTTATCGCAGACGGATATTCAGTATATTATCGAGCAAATCCATTCCGAAAAGCCGGATCTTGTAATGATCGATTCTATCCAGACGATGAATTTTACGGAACTTTCTTCTTCGCCCGGCAGCGTAACGCAGGTACGCGAATGTACGAATGCGATCATGCGCTGCGCCAAATCGATGGGGATTCCAATCATCATTGTAGGGCATGTTAATAAAGATGGCGCCATTGCGGGCCCGAAGGTGCTGGAACACATTGTAGACGCTGTTTTGTACTTTGAGGGTGATCGGCAGTTCAGCTACCGTATTTTGCGTGCGGTCAAAAACCGATATGGATCAACCAATGAAATCGGCGTGTTTGACATGACCGATCACGGCTTGCAACAGGTGGAAAATCCATCGCAGGTTATGCTTTCGGGTCGGCCAAAGAACGTTTCCGGTACATGCGTGACCTGTGTTATGGAAGGAACACGGGCATTGTTGGCGGAGATTCAGGGCCTGGCCACTTCCACGGGTTTTGGAAATCCTCGAAGAATGGCTACCGGTTTTGACTATAATCGAATGTCTTTGATTTTGGCTGTACTGGAAAAACGGGCTGGCTATTATTTTGCCAACATGGATACGTATGTTAATGTCGTCGGCGGTCTGCGTTTGGATGAACCTGCCGTTGATTTAACTGTTGCGATGGCGCTGGTTTCCAGTTTGAAAGATACAGCCATTCGCGAGGATACGGTTGTCTTGGGAGAAATCGGTTTGGCCGGCGAAATTCGAAGTGTAACCGGACTGGAAACCCGAATCAACGAAGCGGTGCGGCTTGGGTTTACACGCTGCATTGTGCCTTACCACGGTCTTCAGAAGCTTCGTACACGCCCGGAGGGCGCGGAAATTATCGGGGTACGTGATCTTAGACAAGCTTTTGAGGCGTGTACGGAATAACCACACATTTATTGCAAAAGGTTTTTGGAATGACAAGCTGAACAGCTTTCCAAAAATTAAATGTATTGACAGTGCTATTTAAAGTTTAAACCTTTACAAAGTAAACTGCCTTTGTAAAGCAAATCAACTTTATTTTTTGAATAAGAGGTCTGTAATTGTAAGAATAAAAAACCACTTTGTCAAAAGGCAAAGTGGTTTTTCTATAGATTTTTGCTTTTGTGTCAGTTGAGGTCTTCGAATGCTTTGCAGATTCGTTTCATACCTTCTTCTACAACGCAACGTGCAGCAGGTACACACATACGCTGGAAGCATCCACCCAAATCCGGATCGTGAACAAAGCCGTCCTGCAGAAGAACTTTGGCTTTATTATAAATGCGGTCATGAATCTCTTCGGCAGAAATACCATATTGAGTAAAATCAAGCCAGAGAATGTATGTGCCTTCGGGTTTGCGGATCTTCAATTTCGGCATATTTTTAGCGGCGAAATCGATAACAAAATCCATATTGCCTTCGATGTATTCGAGTGCTTCTTCCAGCCATTCTTCGCCTTCTTCGTAGGCTGCGATCTGAGCTGCAATAGCAAACGGTGTTCCGCCGCTGCCTTCATATTCTTTCATGAAAACGCCGCGCAGATAAGGATCTGGAATAATTGTGTTGGCACACTGCAAACCGGCCACATTGAACGATTTGTTGATGCCACTGATCATGATAATGTTGCTGTAATCGTCTGTAACCGTAAGAATGGGGTGATGCTGATGACCTTTCATAACAATATCGCTATGAATTTCATCGGCGATGACCAAAACATGATTTCTGCGGCAGATTTCCAGCATTTTTTGCAGTTCTTCCACATTCCAGACACGGCCGACCGGATTTTCAGGGGAGCAAAGAATGAAGGCACGGTTGGTAGGTACAGCGCATACTTCTTCAAATCGATCCCAGTCCATGGTGTAATAGCCGTCCTGATTGATAAGCTGGCAATTGACGACTTTACGGTAGGTTTCGCTTTCAATTGCTCCGGTAAAATGTCCGTACACAGGCCGGCAGATGATGATGCCGTCTCCAATGTTTGTAAATGCGCGGATAGCGGTATTGACACCGGCAATAGAACCCTGAGAATAATGTACCCAAGAAGGATCAATATCAAAATTGTAGCGCTTTTTATACCAATGGATAACGGAATTCACGTATTTGGGCTCTACATACGCGCCAGAATAACCATAGATACGATGGTCTGCAACTTTGTGCATGGCGCGCACAATCGGTTCACAGCAAGCAAGATCCATATCTGCTACCATGAACGGAAGGACGACGTCCGGGTTGTGATAATCGAGATCTTCAACCGGATGTCCGGCCAGCTGATCAGACATTGTCTGAGAGCTATGCCATTTCAGGCTGTATGTGTTGTATCGGTTGACGACTTCATCAAAATTCGTTGGCATGAAAACCCACTCCTTTATTTTGTTTAATCTATTTTTTGTTCTTACGGAACAAACTTATTCTGATTATTTCATACTTTCCTGAATCACTCGCAGGACATTTCCGCTGGCAATCTTATCAATTTGTCGGGATGTTAATCCGCGATTCTGTAATTCATCAAAAAGTTTGTACATATCGGTAGGCTGCGAAACCTCTAAATGGCCGCCAATCCCGTCAAAATCGGTTCCAAGTCCCACGCAGTCTTCTCCACCAAATTGAATAAAATGCTCAATATGATCCGCAAGGCGGACAATAGTGCTGTTTTGACTGGTTGTATCGGCATCCAAAAACGAAGCACCAAAGTTAATGCCGGATACGCCGCCTTTTTCCGCAAGCAAGCGAATCATATCGTCTGTGAGATTACGGGTATGCGGGCTAAGCGCACGACAATTGGAATGCGTTGCGACGAAAGGCTTACGGGAAAGTTTGGCCACATCGTAAAATCCGCCATCAGAAAGATGGGATACATCGACCAGAATGCCCAGATCATTCATAACGCCGATTGCTTCTTTTCCGAAATCTGTTAATCCGGCCTGCATAACCGCCGGATCTTTGGAATTTGGGAAGCCGAAGCAGTTTGCGAAGTTCCAGGTTAAAGCAATCGCCCGGACATCACAATCATAAAAGTATTGTAGGCGAGCCATATCACCTTGAACTGCCCGACCGTCTTCTATTGTAAGAATAGCCGACTGTTTGCCAGATTCAAAATTACGCTGTATTTCTTCTGCATTATGAGCCAATGCCAGAATATCCGAATGCTTTTCCACCGTATTCAGCAGACACTGACGGCATACGGAAAAATAAGTATCGTCATCGGGGAGAGCCGGCTTCTGCTGTGCCTGTGAAGAAGCGTTTTCTTCCGGGCGTGGAGGAAAGAAAACCGCAAAAAACTGCCCGAGGGTTTGCGCCTCGTGCATACGTTTGGCATCATTCATTTTGCCGGGTAAATCATAAACATTGGCCACGTTTTCAAAGAAACCGGCCATCAGCGTATCACAGTGCATATCCAAATAATGGTACATGCCATCCATCCTTTCAGTTCAAGAAATAAAAGCAGTTAACCTGCCATTTGACAATCTTACTATAAACATCTGAATTGTAGCACAACAGATGGGCTATTTCAACATATAAAGAATAAATTTTATGAAAGAATTTGAAGAGAAGTAACGATACTTATTGCGATGGCTGACTTTTATATTTCTAAATGAGTCGGAATTAGCCAGAGAATTACATAAAAAACTAAATTCAAGCCAGACACGACTTGAAAAAACAGGCGCAGAATGATATAATCATAGAAACTTTTGCGTTTTATTTTGAATTTGAAATTTATAATCTTTAATAATACAAAGATAATAAATACATATGAAAAAGGAGAACTGTAGCATGAATAAAGATACCGGAAAGCGGTATGCAACACCAGCCAAAAATCGGGAAACATCCAAAAATCGACCTGTCAAAGGCAAGAAGGGGCGTAAACGACATCCGGTTATTCGTTTCCTTACGAGTCTTTGCATTTGCGTGATTGTGGTTGTTGTCGGTATTTTTTGTGTCTATTCATACTATTATGGAATGCTGAATTATAATGACGGCAATTGGCTGAATCCTTCCGCAGCTGAAAACGATCCGGATTTGATTAAAGATGGAGCTAACGTTTCAGGCGAGTTAGGTGAGCTCATCGATAAAATGGGAGCAGATTTGGCAAAGTATGATATCTTATCTTCTTCGGATGTAACGAACATTCTGCTAATTGGTGTGGATGACCGAAGCGATGAGATGACACAGCGTTCTGACTCGATGATTTTGGTTTCGATCAATAACAAAACACAAAAAATCTATATGACATCATTTATGCGCGATACTTGGGTTTATATTCCTGGTTATGGCTATCAGCGCTTGAATGTGGCAAATCTTTATGGCGGACCTCAGCTTTTGATGGAAACGCTGGAGTATAATTTTAAAATTCATGTAGAAAAATATGCCATGGTTAACTTTATGTCGTTTATCGATATCGTAAATGAAGTTGGTGGCGTTGAAATTGAAGTTACGGACGAAGAAATACAGTATATTAACGAATATATCTATACATACAGCAATGAAGTAGATGATACATTTGTCTCAGTTCCTGGCGGTGTAGATGAAATTACAGAAGCCGGCACATACAATCTCAATGGTATGCAGGCGCTTGCTTATTGCCGTATTCGCTATGTCGGAGATGATTTTGAGCGTACAAACCGTCAGCGTAAGGTTATGACAGCTGTTTTTGAAAAAGCCAAAGGGAATCCGGCATCCATCCCTGGATTGGTTGAAGTAATTTTCCCCATGGTAACGACTAATATTTCTTCTATGGAAATGCTGGGAATGTGCGCCAATGCTCCAAGCTATCTTTCATATGAGTTAATTAACCAGCGTGTTCCCGCAGATGGAACATGGTACAATTATACAACAGATGGCGGGGCTGATGTTTTAGGCGTAGATTTGGATGCCAACATTACGCTCTTACGGGATACCATTTATGCTGAATATTAATCGGCGTCAACAAAAGGTGTGAACAAAGCTGCATGTATAAAAAAGAAAAGGCTTCCTGGATGAAGCATATCGATTTTACCATTATCGATCTTATCATGCTGGAGGCAGCATACGTGCTGGCGTTTGGACTGCGTTTTTCTTGGCGCAGTCCAAGTCCGGTTCAGCAGGGAATTTATTATGATGTGGCGTTGATATTTGCACTGATTTCCGTCACAACTTCAACTTTTACAAATAATTACCATGGTATTTTAAAGCGCAGTTGCTTTGAAGAATTTAAGGCCTGTTTTACCAAATTGGCGATTGTTATGCTGATTATGTTTGCGTATTTCTTTGCTACGCAAAAGGGTATCTGGTATTCTAGACTGGCTTTGGGCGGAACTGCGATTCTATCCATTGTATTTACCTGGGGCGCACGCTGCCTCTGGAAATGCTGGTTGTATAAACGTAACCGTGATTCGAGTAATCTTCCACAATTGTTGATCATGGCTTCCTACGATCAAGCAGTTGATTTGGTTCGATCTTTTGCAAAAATGAAATATCGAGAATTTTCTATTTGCGGAATTGTTACATTAGATGGGAACCATACAGGCAAACAAATTGATTATGTTCCGATTGTAGCTGGAGCAGGGGATTATCTTGAATTTATCCGCACGCATGTTGTGGATGAAGTTTTTATGGCAACAGAAGATCTTGCTCAGGCGTCAACGATTACAGACGATATGTTGAAAATGGGTGTGATTGTTCATTCTCATATCAATAGTCGTTTAAACGATAATCCCAATACTTTTGTGGAAAAGGTGGGGGGATATACTGTCCTCACAACCGGCGTAGCGTCTGCGTCTGTTTTTGAATTGCTTGCTAAGCGGCTGATCGATATTGTTGGCAGTATTGTTGGCATGCTTATTTGTGCAATTGCCTTTATTTTTGTTGCTCCTGGCATTTATTTCAGCTCTCCGGGTCCTATTATTTTTAAACAACAGCGCGTAGGACGGCAGGGACGCATTTTCCAGTTTTATAAATTTCGTTCCATGTATTTGGATGCAGAAGAAAGAAAAGCTAAATTGATGGAACAAAATGAAATGAGCGGATTTATGTTTAAGATGGATAACGATCCGCGCGTTTTCCCGTTTGGTCGCTTTATCCGTAGGACAAGTATCGACGAACTTCCGAATTTTTGGAATGTGTTTAAAGGCGATATGAGTTTGGTGGGTACAAGACCGCCAACGTTGGATGAGTATGAAAAATACGAATTGCATCATAAAGTTCGCCTGGCGATTAAGCCGGGAATTACCGGTTTGTGGCAGGTTAGCGGTCGCAGTCAGATTACCGATTTTGAAGAAGTGGTCAAGCTGGATCAGCGCTATATTGAAAATTGGTCGCTTGGGTTGGACGTGAAGATACTCTTGAAAACAATATGGGTTGTCCTAACTCGTAAAGGTTCGGCATAATATTTTAGGAGGCGTTATATAATGAAAAAATATGATTATTTAATTGTTGGCACTGGTTTGTTTGGTGCTGTATTTGCACAGCAGGCCAGAAAAAAGGGGAAGACTTGTCTTCTGATCGATAAACGCGATCATATCGGCGGCAATATCTATACGTATGAATGCGAGGGAATTCAGGTTCATCGCTATGGTGCGCATATTTTCCATACAAGCAACAAACGAATCTGGGACTATGTGAATTCGCTGGCAGTTTTTAATCGCTATACCAATTCTCCTGTGGCAAACTATCACGGGGAAATTTACAATATGCCCTTCAATATGAACACGTTTAATAAGATGTGGGGGGTTGTGACTCCGGATGAGGCACGTGCAAAAATCGATGAGCAGGTGCGTGAAGCTGGGATTACAGAGCCTAAGAACCTGGAAGAACAGGCAATTTCTCTGGTTGGCCGAGATATTTACGAAAAGCTGGTTAAAGGCTACACAGAAAAACAGTGGGGACGCCCGTGCACGGAGTTGCCTTCTTTTATCATTAAGCGGCTTCCTGTGCGTATGATTTATGATAACAACTACTTTAATGATCTGTATCAGGGCATTCCTGTAGGTGGTTATACCCAGATCATTGAAAAGCTGATGGAAGGCTGCGAGGTGCGTCTGAATACGGATTATCTCGCCAATAAGGAAGAGCTGGATGCCTGCGCAGAAAAAGTCGTATATACCGGCCCTGTAGATGCCTATTTTAATTATTCTCTGGGTGCTTTGGAGTATCGCAGTGTGCGTTTTGAAACGGAAGTTCTGGACACGCCGAATTACCAGGGCAATGCAGTTGTAAACTACACGGATCGCGAAACGCCGTATACCCGTATCATTGAGCATAAGCATTTTGAATTTGGTACACAGCCCAAAACGGTTATCAGCCGTGAGTATTCCGCAGAATGGAAACCGGGTGATGAACCGTATTATCCTGTCAATGACGCCAAAAATTCCGCGCTGTACCAGCAGTATAAGCAGCTGGCCGGTGCAGAAGAAGGTGTAATTTTTGGCGGCCGTCTGGGCGAATATAAATACTATGATATGGACAAAGTCATCGATAGTGCATTTGCATTGATTGAGAAGGAATTGGGTTCTGTTGAGTATTAAGATTCTGATAGCGGCACACAAACCGTATCGTATCCCTGAAGATCCGCTGTATTTGCCTGTACAGGTGGGCAAAGAGCTCGCTTCACAGGAGATAGAAGGATTTACCGGTGATAATACAGGAGAGCATATATCGGCTAAAAATCCGCTTTACAGCGAACTGACGGCTTTGTATTGGGGATGGAAAAATCTTCCTGAAAGCTGCGCGGGATTAGGCTTAGCGCATTACAGACGTCATTTTTCATCAGGTAAACGCGGCGCAACTGTATGGGATCGTGTGCTTACTTTATCTGATGCTGAATCCTTGTTGGAACAAGCGCCTGTGGTCTTGCCGAAAAAACGGTGCTATTATATTGAGACACTGGCTTCTCATTATGGTCATACGCATGATCCGGAACATCTGGTCAAAACACGTGCAGTGTTATCTAAACTTCAGCCGGATTATGCGGAAGCCTTTGACCGTGTTTTAAAGCGGCGTAGTGCGCATATGTTCAATATGTTTCTGATGCGGCGTCCAATAGCAGATGCGTATTGTGAATGGCTGTTTCCGATTTTGTTTGCTTTGGAAGACGAAATTGATGTATCCAAGTTAAGCCGGTTTGATGCACGCTTGTTTGGACGTATCAGCGAGCTGCTGCTCGATGTCTGGCTGGAACAGACCGGATATACGTATAAAGAGATTCCGTTTTTGTATATGGAGCCTGTAAACTGGCCCAAAAAGATCGGTTCTTTTTTGGGAGCTAAATTTGGAAGAAAAAAATATAAACAGAGCTTTTAATAATTGCTTCGGGGTTTACGCTTAAATAAGCGTAAACCCCGAATTTTTTATTGTTTAGAGAAAAAATAGAGGTTAAAAATAAAAAAACAAAATTATACAAAATAAATATTTTGTATAATTTAGGAGAGGAGTCATGGGAAAAAATCCTTGAAAAACCTTGGATTTGACTGGACTGGTCACCGGCTCAATTTTTTAATAAAGCGTATTTTGAGGATTTTTATATTTTAAAGAAATGATTTGAAAATCGATCTTGCTTGGATTTGAATTTAACGCTGCATTTAATCCATGAACTCATATTATTAATTTGTATTTGGTGGATGCGGCAAACAGTTTATTTATCTGGGAATTCATTTTACTTTTACTGGGCTTCGTGATACAATAAATTATATCATTCAAACTCATCTGACGAGAATTCGTTTCGACAATTATACTGATGTGTTGGTGACTGGTTTATTTATAGGCTTGTGCCTTTAATATTTAGTACTTAGTACTTGATACTCATATCAGTTTAAGTAAGTTTCTTGTTCGGATTTATTGGGATTTATTGGTTAGTTTTTTGTTTGTTCTGTGAAACAGTTCCACGGAGGGTGATTATGCCGATTATTATGGAAGAAATGCCGCAGCTTGTTCGACAGTTTGCGTTATACGAACGAAATGTCAACGGACGTTCACCGCGTACGGTTGAAGAATATTGCCTTGATCTGCGAACATTTTTTCGTTTTATTTGTGTTCGCCGCGGTTTGGTTTCCAAAGAAACATCTTGGGATCGAATTTCACTTTGTGAGCTTGTCGATCTGGATCTTATTCGTACGATCACAACAACCGATTTATTCGAGTTTATGAACTATGCTGCTGACGAACGCAATAATTCAGCCAACACACGCGCCAGAAAAACCATTACTTTGCGCGGCTTTTTCAAGTATCTTTGTACGCATGAAAAGCTAATCGAAACCAACCCGGCCGAAAATCTGCCTTCCCCTCGTACAGCGAAAGCTCTTCCCCATTTTCTTTCTTTACAGCAGTCTATGGACCTATTAAAAGCCGTCGACGGGCCTTTTAAAGAGCGAGACTACTGTATCTTGGTCTTATTCCTCAACTGTGGTATGCGGCTTTCTGAGCTGGTTGGAATCGATTTAAACGATATCGAATACGATACGCACATGATCCGCATAACCGGCAAGGGAAACAAACAGCGAATGGTATATCTAAACGATGCCTGTTTGGAGGCTATTCGTCGGTATCTTGTTGTTCGCCCTAAGGACCAGGTTTCAGATCGAAACGCCTTATTTTTGAGTAATCGCAGACAGCGGATCAGCCCCAAAACAGTTCAGCATCTTGTCAAAAAGTATCTCGGAGAAATTGGCTTGGATCAAAAAGGCTATTCGGTACATAAATTGCGTCACACTGCCGCTACTTTAATGTACCAATATGGCGATGTCGATATCCGGGTATTAAAGGATATTCTTGGCCATGAAAATCTGGGAACGACCGAAATTTACACGCATGTTTCGGATAAGCAAATGGAAGAAGCCGCAAAAGCGAATCCGCTTTCCAAAATACATGCTTCAGATGGCAGCAAATCATCAGATAATCAATAAAAAATCCCTCTCTTACAAAGAGAGGGATTTACTTTTTTAGTGTGTGTCTTTAAATACGGAATCTTCTCGCTTTTGAAGCTCTTCTCGCTTAATCAAACGGCCATTGTAGTAGACGTATTCACACTGCGGAAGTTCTTCATCCGATGTTTCCTCTTCTTCATCACGGCGTTCATACTTGAATTGGAAGTCACTTTCTGCTTCGTCTTTATGCTCACCGTAGTAAGGAATAATGAGATATTTCTCAATGATCGGATACACACAATAGTTTGTAAGGAAAGAATGGAACGAGAACAGGAAAAGAACCACAAACAGCAGAACCAACAGCAGCGTGAGAATATTATACGTCAAACATTTCCAAGCTAAGAAGAGCAGTCCTGCCGAAACTCCGGTGATAATCAAATTGGGAACCAGTCCAAGAATGGAAAAAATCAGTGCGTTTTTATAAATCTGTCCCAGCTTAAGATCAAACATCAGCATCATGATCGGAACATAATACGATGCAAACAGCAGAACCAGCGTGGCAATTACACAAATTGCGAAAGGAATGCCGTACACCCAGCTTTCATTCAAGGAAGCATAATAATAGATATCTGCAAAAGAAAGCAGGACATACAAGATGTAAGTTACAATCCCGTTTAGCAAAAACTGTTTCCAGTTTTTCGCGATGGCTTCTTTGGAATCCATGTAAATAAACGCATGCTCGCGCCTTGTGTAGTTGCGTGTTACATAAGTAAGCCCGGCAAAAAAAGGAGAAAGGAAAATAAAAGGCAGCGGCACAACATAAAAATTCCAAAGGGAGAATTGATATGTAACAGATCCTTTTACAAAAATAAGATCATACCGGGTTATGGGTAAGAAAAACAAAACTAGACAAAAAGCAAAAACCACACAGAACGGGATCATGAACAATAAATTTAATTGAATCAATCTCGTCAGTCGGCCACCCAGAATGCTGAAGAAATTGGCAAACGCCGATTTCTTAGGTTCATCCTTGCTGACGCCTTTTCCGGGTTTATCGTAATTGTAAATTCGAAACAGAGGCAAAAAAAACACTCCTATCTTTGCTTACCTTAGAAAATCAATAGATTTTTTACGGAGCCTCTTTCGCTCGTGGATGACAATTATTATATACTTCTTTCATGTGATTGTCCATTAACAGAGTGTAAACTTGCGTTGAGGAAATATCCGCATGCCCTAGCATAGCCTGAATGTCTCTGATAGAGGCGCCATTTTCCAATAAATGAAGTGCAAAAGAATGGCGCAAGGTATGCGGGGTGATTTCTTTTGTAATACCCGCCGCCTGGGAATATTCCTTGATAATTTTCCAGAACCCCTGGCGAGTCAGTCGGTGTCCATTCAAATTGATAAAAAGAGCGTCTCCGCTTTCCGGACAAGTGAGCAAATCACGAACGCGATACAGATAGTCCGAAACAGCCACTACGGCGGAAGGATAAATCGGAATCGTGCGCGCCGCACGGCCGCTTGAACATTGAAGCGTTTGCGTACGCAGATTGATATCTTTGATATTCAGATTAATTAGTTCGGAGACACGAATGCCTGTTGCATACAGCAGCTCCAGCATAGCTTTGTCGCGGCAGCCTTTGAGCGTCTCAATGGACGGCTGTTCAAGCAAAAGACGAATTTCGTCTCCGGAAAGAATTTGCGGCAAGGGTTTATCAATATGCTGCATTTTAATGTCACGAGTGGGATTGGCTGCAACATAGCCCTGCATAATGAAAAATTTATATAAGCAGCGAATGGAAGCAAGCGTACGTAAAATCGTTGTGTCGCTGCGTCCTACAGCCTTTAACTTGTCCAAATATCCGGAAATAACCGACTGTGTCGCCTTTAAAGGCTCCAGTTGGATATCTTGCATATAGTGAAAAAAAGCTTCGATATCCCGAAGATAAGAAAGTCTCGTATTCTCAGAAACTTTTTTCACATTACGCAGATAGTTGTCGAATTGATTCAGGTAGTCAGACAAAGGATTCACCCCTCAGCCATAAAATACGTTTTGTATAAACCTCAGCTAAACACTGAAATTTTTAGATAAAACTCCACGAATGAATACATAATCTTCCGAGAGTCCACATAAAACAATGCAAACAAAATAGAGATCCTGTATATAATAGTACATTTTTCACTTTCTTTCAAGAGAAAATACAGGAAATCCAAGAAATTTGTCACATTATTATGTAGACTATATTATGTAAACTGATGAATAAAAACCGTTACGACATTATGTCAATAATTTCCTGAACTTTTTTGATGACGATTTGATACGATTTTTTCTTATTTTGTTTCACTCGTTTTTCTATCATCAAAATAGACAAAATTTAAACGAAAGAGCACCTCTAAGACGGAAGTGCTCTTTGCTTTCAAAATTTGATTTTGGGTTTGCGGTTGACCATGATAATTCCTGATATTGCACCACACAGGATCATCATAATTGCTTTGATGAGTGAAGAAGCTGTATAAGCGCATTCAAAAAGGCAAGTACCTGCGATGAAAATAGCGGCTGTCAGAATTGCCGTACTTGCCATGCCGTAGATAAGCCCCTTTTCCCCCGCTGCAAAGGACGAGACGAATCCGCTCGTAAGGGCTGCAATGCACAAAATAACAGTTGTTATTCCGCCGAGCATATTTTCTGGGATCGTTCGCTGCCAAGTAAGCATAAGTGCCGTAAGGTAAAGCATGACAGCAATTGCGGCACAACCTGAAGTTACCCCGAAAATGAGAGGACGCAAAACCGGCCAGGCCTTACCTGCATTTTTCCAGTATTTCTTATTTCCTGACATAAAAAAACCTCCCAGACGTTTCTGATACCAGATATACGCCTGAGAGGTTAAAAATATGCTGATTAGATTGAATTAAGCCTGAGCATCGTCATGGATCGTATCCACGCTTGCAATAGCCCAGCGCTTGATACGGATGCGGCTTCTGTCGCTGCCGGTTTCTACTACGAGTGTATCGGTGTCTTCTTTGATTGCTACGATTTTGCCGCAGATACCGCCGATCGTGGTGATATCATCGCCCACCTGTGCACTCTTACGCAGCGCTTCTTCTTTCTTTTTCTTCTTCTGCTGGGGACGGAAGAAGATCAGATACAGTGCGCCGATAAATACGGCATAAACCAAAAGGATTACCCACATAGAACCACCTGCATCAGCAGACGTAGTCAGTGTGTTAAAATGAATCATCGAATCAAACATTTTGTTACCTCCAAATGCCGCATCTGTGCAGCACACAAATTCCTATTTATTATAGCAAGGATATGCCTGTATTTCAAGTTAAATTTCCATGAACAGGCAGATTAAATCCTTCTGGAAATAGCTTCGATATGTTCTTTATAAAAATCTTCAAATTTTCCTTCGTCTAACGCGGCGCAGATTTTGTCCATCAACGTGTTATAGAAGTACAGGTTGTGCATAACCGCGAGCCGCATAGCGAGCATTTCACCTGCTTTGAAAAGATGATGCAGATACGCTCTGGTAAAATTCCGGCAGGTCGGGCACTGGCAACCGGGCTCGATGGGATTTTCATCCAACGCATATTTGGCGTTCATCAAGTTCATTCGGCCTTGCATGGTGAAAAGATGCGCATGGCGGGCGTTTCGAGTCGGCATAACACAGTCGAATAAATCAACACCGCGGCGCACGCCTTCGAGAATATTGGCCGGAGTTCCCACACCCATCAGATAACGAATTTTATTTTTGGGCATTTCCGGTTCGACGGCTTCGATGATCTGGTACATGGTTTCGGTGCTTTCCCCTACGGCCAAACCGCCGATTGCATAGCCGTCCAGATCCATTTCCCGAATGCGGCGCATATGCTCAATGCGCAGATCCTCGTATGTTCCGCCCTGGTTGATGCCAAACAGCAGCTGATGCGGATTTACGGTATCGGGCAAAGCATTCAAACGCTGCATTTCTGTTTTGCAGCGCATAAGCCAACGGGTGGTTCGCTCAATAGAATTTTTAACATAATGATATTCCGCGGGATTTTCGATGCATTCATCAAAAGCCATGGCAATCGTAGAGCCTAAATTGGATTGAATCCGCATGCTTTCTTCCGGCCCCATGAAAATCTTCCGGCCGTCAATATGAGAGGCAAACGTAACACCTTCTTCTTTGATATTGCGCAGCTTGGCCAGCGAAAACACCTGAAATCCACCGCTATCCGTGAGGATCGGGCCATCCCAACGGGTGAATTTATGGATGCCGCCCAGCTTTTTGACGGTTTCGTCTCCGGGCCGCAGATGAAGATGGTATGTATTGCAAAGCTGAACGCGTGCATGGAGCTGTTCTTTCAGATCCAGTGCGGATACAGCTCCTTTAATAGCGCCGGCCGTGGCAACATTCATAAAAGCCGGCGTTTGAATCGTTCCGTGCACCGTGCTGAATTCTCCACGGCGAGCTCGGCCCTCCTGTTTGATGAGTTTGTACATATTTAAAATTCCCCTAATAAAAATTTGCGTTTTTCATTATACACCAAGTCGCTTTATATTTCAATTTTTATTCAGCTTCTCTCATCTCACTTTATTTACATTTGAATGTTAACATCCATTGCTTGATGCAACGGACTGTTTAGAATATGATAATGATATCAAATTTGGGAGGCCTTAACAGAATGCTCAGTGATAATATAAGAAACCTTCGAAAAACCAAAGGATGGTCTCAAGAAGAGTTTGCCATTAAATTAAATGTGGTGAGGCAAACAATTTCCAAATGGGAAAAAGGACTGTCTGTTCCGGATTCCGAAATGCTGATTCGAATTGCAGAAGAACTTGATACAACGGTAGGCGTTCTCTTAGGGGAACCTGAACTTACTGATAAAAAATCTGCCGAAAATTTGGAACTAAAAGAAATTGCAGCTAAGCTTGAATTTCTGAATGAACAATTTGCCAAGCGCAGCGAACGGCAGCGTAAAATATGGAGAATCATCTTTATAGCTCTTGGTGTTTTTGTCCTTTTTACTCTCTTCTATGAAACAGCGGGATTTCTATACTTTCGAGCGGTAATGGAAAATATGGATGCCGATACTTCTATTATTGGCGGATACGATGGCCCAACAAGCATTTACGTATCGAATATGTCGTTTAATACTGGCAAGCTGATTTTGACACTGCTCGTGGCAGTTTTATCTATTGTAGGGATCTATAAAACCCGCAGGAAGTAAGGTGACAAAATGAAAAAACTAGTTTTATGCTTGGTTGTACTATTGTTTCTAACCGGATGCAGTAACGGCAATGTTCCCCGAATAGAAGACAATAATTGGATCATGACTTCTGTGCAGAGCAAGGAAACAAACGGCCAGGTGGTTGCTTTCGGGGACCGTGGGAGCAGTACATTGGCTTCTGCCAAACAAATTGAACTGACCTGTACAGCCCAAAACGGCAACTTGACATTCACCGATCAGACCAATCGCACAACTTATACGGGTACATATAAATTAAGCGAAACAGATCCGCAGTCTTCCATTTACCAAATTGTTGTAGAAGGAAAAGAAGGTGTAGCGGTTGTTGCAATGACCAGCTATCAGGACGGCAGCAAGGAGCCAACTTTTATATTCAATCTTGACGAGTATACCGTAAACTTTTTTGCAAAATAAAAAAGCACCGCTCGAGCGGTGCTTTTTGTTTATCTTATGTTATCGAATGAACATAGCGTCTCCAAAACTGAAGAACCTGTATTTTTCCTGCACAGCGACTTCATAGGCATGCAGAATATGTTCCCGGCCGGCTAATGCAGAAACCAGCATCACCAATGTACTTTCCGGCAGATGGAAATTCGTAATCAATGCATCCAAGACTTTAAACGTGTATCCCGGATAAATAAAAATGTCTGTCCATCCTTCGCTTTCGCACACTTTTCCCTCTTTAGCCCAAACAGATTCCACTGTGCGGCAGCTTGTGGTGCCTACGCAAACAACGCGTCCCCCTGCTTTTTTTGTCTCGTTGATGAGCGCAGCGGTTTCGGCCGGCATATAATAGTGTTCGGAATGCATAGTGTGATCCTGAATATTTTCGGCGCTTACAGGACGAAATGTACCCAGCCCGACATGCAAAGTTACAAAGCCGATTTTTACGCCTTTCGCGCGGACTTTTTCCAGCAGCTCATTTGTAAAATGCAATCCCGCCGTAGGAGCAGCCGCAGAGCCGACTTCATGGGAATATACGGTCTGGTACCGCTCTTTGTCCTCAAGCTTTTCCTTAATATATGGCGGAAGCGGCATTTGTCCGATCTGATCCAGCAAATTGAAAAACACGCCGTCATATTCAAAATGAATAATTCGGTTTCCATCTTCCAGAACATCGACAACTTCGCAGCGCATCAAGCCGTCGCCGAATACAAAACGGCTGCCGGGTTTGGCTTTTTTGCCGGGACCTGCCAGCGCTTCCCAGTTGTCATCGCCGCGGTTATTCAGCAGCAAAAACTCAACCTGGGCGCCGGTGCCTTCTTTTGTGCCGTAAATTCTGGCAGGAAGTACACGCGAATCGTTTAAAATCAGGCAATCGCCGGCATGAAGTTCATCGATGATATCATAGAAATGTTTATGGGAGATTTCGCCTGTGTGTTTATCCAAAACCATCAGCCGGGAATGATCCCGGGGCTCCACAGGGTGCTGTGCAATCAGTTCCTGCGGGAGATCATAATAAAAATCTTTTGTTTTCATCAAAAGCGCCATCCTTTCCGGAAGCATCTGATACAGATACTTCCGCAAATATCCAAACAGGAAATTTTATGAGTGAATCTCTGTTCGGATAATTGACATTATCCGCCTTTTCCTGTATTATAAACTGTAAACTTGCAGAATTATTCGTTCTGCTAAAATTCAGACTGTTCCTATTATACCGAAACAGGCAGCGCTTTTCAACCGCTTTTTTGCCGCCTGCCGGATCAACGGACACAAGGAAAGGTTGTATGAATATGAACAAAACATATCGGGTCGGAATCATTGGCTGCACCGGAATGGTCGGGCAGCGTTTTGCAACTCTGCTGGAAAACCATCCGTGGTTTAAAGTTACCGCTCTTGCGGCCAGTGCTTCTTCTGCCGGTAAAACATATAAAGATGCTGTTGGCAATCGTTGGGCCATGCAGGCTGCTATGCCCGCTTCCATGGCTGATATGGTTGTTTATGATGCTACGGCAGATATCGAAGAAATTGTTTCCAAGGTTGATTTTGTTTTCTGCGCCGTAAATATGCCCAAGAGCGAAATCAAAGCTTTGGAAGAAATGTATGCTAAACACGAGTGCCCGGTTGTTTCCAACAACAGCGCCAACCGCGGTGTGGACGATGTACCGATGGTTGTACCGGAAATCAACGCCGATCACATCGAAGTAATCCCCTATCAGCGCAAGCGTCTGGGCACCAAGCGCGGCTTTATCGCCGTTAAGTCGAACTGCTCGCTGCAGAGCTATGTTCCGGCTCTTCAGCCTTTGATGGATCTGGGTATTACAAAGGTATTGGCCTGCACCTATCAGGCTATTTCCGGCGCCGGCAAAACGTTTGAACGGATGCCCGAAATTCTGGATAACGTAATCCCCTATATCGGCGGCGAAGAAGAAAAGTCCGAACAGGAACCCATGAAATTGTGGGGGCACATTGAAAACGGTCATATTGTAAACGCCACCACGCCCAGCGTGACGGCGCAGTGCCTGCGTGTACCGGTCAGCGATGGTCATATGGCAGCCGTGTTTGCTTCTTTTGAAAAGAAGATCTCTCTGGATGAAATCATTGCCCGTTGGGAAAGCTTCCGCGGTCCGGCTCAGGAACTTGAGTTGCCCAGCGCTCCCAAGCAGTTCCTGCACTACTTTACGGAAAATGACCGTCCGCAGCCGAAGCTTGACCGCAATCTTGAAAACGGCATGGCTGTGTCGATTGGCCGTCTGCGCCCGGATACGCAGTATGATATTAAATTTGTTTGCCTGTCCCACAACACGCTGCGCGGCGCTGCGGGCGGTGCGGTTCTGTTGGCCGAACTTCTTGCAAAGAAAGGCTATTTCGACTGATTCTCAGGAGGTTTTGTTTGTATGAAAAAGCGTATTTTTACCGGTTCCGGCGTGGCTATTGTCACGCCTATGCATGCCGACGGCAGCATTGATTACGAAGAACTGGGACGTATTATCGAGTTTCAGATTGAAAACCACACAGATGCCATTATCACCTGCGGTACCACGGGTGAAGCCGCTACCATGACGACGGAAGAACATTGCGAAGTCATCCGTTATACCATGGAAAAAGTTGCGGGACGTGTTCCTGTTATCGCGGGAACCGGCAGCAACGACACGGCTTTCGGCATTGAGCTTTCCAAAGAAGCGGAAGCTATGGGCGTTGACGGATTGCTGCTTGTAACTCCCTATTACAATAAGACTTCGCAGAAGGGCCTGGTCGAGCATTTTACCGCTATTGCCAATGCTGTAAAGATCCCCTGTATTGTTTATAACGTTCCGTCCCGTACGGGCTGCAACATTCTGCCTGCCACTTATGCCAAACTGGCTAAAGTGGAAAATATTGTGGCTGTTAAAGAAGCAAACGGCAATATCGTATCCGTTGCACAAACGATTGCTTTGTGCGGCGAAGATCTCGATATTTATTCCGGTGAAGACAGCCAGACTCTGCCGATCATGGCTTTGGGCGGAATTGGCGTTATCTCCGTATTTGCCAACGCACTGCCCCGTCAGATGCACGATCTGGCCGCAGCTATGCTGGACGGCGATCTGGCTACGGCCCGCAAAATTCAAAACGAGTATATCGATCTGATGGAAGGCTTCTTTATGGATGTGAACCCTATTCCGATCAAAGAGGCCATGAACAAGCTTGGCTTTAACTGCGGCCGCTGCCGTCTGCCGCTCACCACCATGACGGATGAGGCTGATACTGCACTGGAAGCCTTGCTGCGCAAACACAATCTGATCTGATTGTAACAAAGGACGTGAAAAAATGACTCGCATTTTACTCAGCGGATGCTGTGGCCATATGGGGCGCGTTATCCGTGAAATTGTTAAACAGCGTGATGATTGTGAAATTTGTGCTGGTGTCGATCTGATGACCGAATCCGCCGAATTCCCGATTTATACCAGCTTTGATGATGTCTGCGAAA
Source organism: uncultured Clostridia bacterium (assembly GCA_944384905.1). Classification (GTDB taxonomy): domain Bacteria; phylum Bacillota; class Clostridia; order Oscillospirales; family Acutalibacteraceae; genus RGIG7265. Next base: position 139,800 of record CALWVE010000031.1, on the reverse strand, counting down.
CGCCGGATGTCGTGATCGACTTTTCTCATCCCAGTGTTCTCTCTTCCCTGTTGGCATTCGCACGTCAAAAAGGCAATCTGCCGGTTGTTCTTTGCACAACCGGTTACAGCGCCGAACAAGTTGAACAGGTTCATCAAGCGGCAAAAGAGCTGCCGGTTTTCTATTCCCGCAATATGTCGATCGGAATCAATCTGCTGATTGGGCTTGCCAAAAAGGCCGCACAGGTGTTGGGCGACGATTTCGATATTGAAATTGTAGAGCAGCATCACAATCAGAAGATCGACGCTCCGAGCGGTACGGCTCTGATGATTGCTGATGCCATCGCGGCTGAGCGCGAAACCGAAAGCCGCTACGTCTATGACCGTCATTCTCAGCGCAAAAAGCGCGAAAAGACGGAAATCGGTATTCATTCCGTTCGCGGCGGCACGATTGTCGGCGAGCACGAAGTGATTTTTGCCGGCAATTCCGAAGTAATCCGTCTGTCGCACTCTGCGCAGTCTAAAGAAGTTTTTGCAGCCGGTGCCGTAAACGCCGCTTGCTACATGAACGGTCGTCCTGCCGGTCTGTATGATATGTCTGACCTGATTTAAGGAGGGAAAATACATGGGAGAAAAAACAGTTATCAGTACGTTGAGCGATATCACATTGGTTACGCTGCAGAATTGTTCTGCCGACCTTACGGATATTACCGAGATTCTTAAAAACATTTCTGCGATCGGAGTCAATGTGGATATGATTTCGTTGGCTCCTACCCATGCATCCCTGACAGACTTTTCTTTTACGATTGATGACAACGATCTGTTTGCCTGTTTGTCGGAACTTCGTAAAAACATGCAGGCCAAATTTATTGTAAGCAATGGCAACCACAAGATTTCCGTTTATGATCCGGAAATGAAAAATACGCCCGGTGTAGCTTTCAAAGTTTTGAATGCTGCGGCGTCGGTTCATACGGATATCCGCTTGATCTCCACTTCCGAAGTTGAGATTTCTCTTCTGGTTACTTCTGCTGATTTTGAGCAGACCTTAGATGCCATTCAGCGTGCAATGGAAGCTTAATTGCATAATTAAATCCCTCAACATCCATCTCTTAAATGGATTGTTGAGGGATTTTTTATTGTCTTGAATTATTCGACTGTTACGGATTTGGCCAGATTACGCGGTTTATCCATATCGTAACCTTTTGCATAAGCCGTATAATAAGCTAAAAGCTGCAATACAACGGCAATCGGAAAAACGGTAAAGAAATCATCCACTTGTGGGATTTCAATTTGAATATCGCAAAAATCTTCGGCAGCGTGTACGCCTTCCTTGGTAATCAAAATAACAAAAGCACCGCGCGCCTTAACTTCTCTGACATTCGAAATTGTTTTATTAAAAATAGAATCCTGCGTAGCAATGGCTACAACCGGTATTCCTTCTTCGATCAGAGAGATTGTGCCGTGTTTCAGTTCTCCCGCGGCATAAGCTTCGGCATGAATATACGTGATTTCCTTGAGTTTAAGCGCACCTTCCATGGAAAATGCATAATCCATTCCCCGGCCGATATAAAACGCATGTGCGCAATGAGCAAGTTTTTCAGCCAAGTGGCGGATTTGTTCTGCGCGCTGTTCAAGTACGCTTGAAATAGACTTCTCGGCATTTCCTAAATTTCCGATAAACGTGCGTACTTCCTCGGGCGTTAAAATGCCACGCGCCAAAAAGATTCGTGCAGCCAGCAGATACAGCACGCTGATCTGTACCATATAAGCTTTGGTGCTGGCTACGGAAATTTCGGGCCCGGCGTGTGTGTAAATCACATAATCGCTTTCGCGCGCAATCGAAGAGCCTTTTACGTTGATAACGGAAATAACCGTTGCGCCAAGCTGTTTTGCCAGCCGCAAAGCCGCCAGTGAATCAATCGTTTCGCCCGACTGTGAAATAATCAAAACCAATGTCTTATCATCGATCACAGGCGGATCATAACGAAACTCCGAGGCAATGGAAACTTCTACAGGGATTTTTCCCTTTCGTTCCAATAAAGAGCGACCGATCATGCCGGCATACAAGGCCGTACCGCAGGCCACAATCCGGATTTTATCGAAGCTCTGCAAAAGGCTATCCGGAATTTTTTCTTCCGAAAAATCGGGCAGCCCATTTCGTATTCTCGGCGTAACTGTGCGGTTGAAAGCTTCCGGCTGTTCGTAAATTTCCTTGAGCATATAATGGGGATAGCCGCCTTTTTGGGCAGACTCAATGTTCCAAGAAACTTCCAGATAGTCGGGGTCCACAGGGTTCCCCTGCAAATCGGTCAGCGTCATGCCGGTACGATCCAGACAAAGCAGCGTGTGCTCCGGCAATACAAAATATCGATTGGTATAGGCGATCAAGGCAGTCAAATCCGACGCGACGAAACAGCCCTGTTCGCAGGAAGCAGCTACCAACGGGCTTACGCTGCGAATGCAGAAAACCTTACCCGGTACATCCGTAAACAAGATGCAGAACGCATAAGAACCTTCCAAAAGATCGACAGCCCGGCAGATTGCCTGCTGCGGATTTTTGCAGCGATTGTAATAATAATCAATCAACTGCGCTGCAACTTCCGTATCCGTCTGAGAAACCGCCGTTTGTGCAAAGCCAAATTGCTTTTGCAGAGTATGATAGTTTTCGATAATTCCGTTATGCAGCAAAACAACTTTTCCGGCGCAATGCGGGTGTGCATTGGTGTCGGTTACACCGCCGTGTGTTGCCCAACGCGTGTGCCCGATACCGCAATGGGATAAAATGCTTGGGTCAATTTCTTTTTCCAAGGCTGCTACACGCCCGACTTTTTTGACAAGATACAGTTCGTTTGATTCTGTCAGCAGAGCCATACCGGCGCTGTCATATCCTCTGTATTCCAATTGTTTCAAACCAGAAAGAATGACTGGGCCTGCTTCCAGATTCCCGGAATATCCGATAATGCCACACATATTCCTTTTCCTCCATTCAAAAAAAGCAAAACACAAGTAAGCCCATACATTTTTTATGAGCTTAACATATCTGAAATTTAATTTTTCTGTAGTCATCAGCCCTCTGTTTTGCAGTTGCCCGCATATTTTAACTGATGTATCGTACCTACAAAGTACGGGAGAGCATCCGCCGAATTCTTCGATCACTCTCCACCTCGTTAACCTTTTGTTGAGGATAAGGTGCATGGCGCTTTTTCTGACCACTTCTCAGCGCCACTCAACAGCGGCGTCCTCTTTTTATGTTCAGTCTATTCTATCATATTTATACCCTGATGAAAATGAAAAAATGCCGCAATTTTCTGAAGTGCGATTTTGATATTTTTAGATATAAAAAACATGGCTGCAAATAAAAGCAGCCATGTTTTCTTTATTTAAGCTGACCATTGAGTCCCCATTCCGGGAATTCCATAAACATGACGTACGTTCTGTTTTTAGGTACGCCACAGGCCTTTTCCATTAATTCACATGCTTTTTGCGTGAATTCTGCTTTGGCAGGTTGTGGGCTTTGCTTATACAGACGTACCTCTACGCCAGCGCAGGGCTGGCCGGCATCTCCCATTTCCATAATGCAATCCGGTTCGATGCGGATCATAGCGTTTTCGCGGCTCTTTCCGGGCAGGATGGTGATGAGTTTAGCGAAAGATTCGCGCAATTCCTGGCAAGCCTGTGCATCTAATTTTTGATTGTAGGTAATATGAAGATACGGCATAGAAAACTCCTCCAAGTTTTTTTGTTTTATCATATCTTCCTTTTCTCTCTTTGTCAATTGCAAAAATAAAGTTGGATTATATGTACAAAAAATAATTCTTGCATTTTGTATTTTTGCTATATTTTTGAATATTTCTTGCCAATTGCAACCACTATATGTTATAATACGATCGTATAGTTTCCAGTTTCAACAAAGAACTGTAAGTGGGAGGTGTTGTCCTTATGCCGCAAAATGATTGGGTTGGCGATGAAAATAAGGGTATACAACAGGAAGAGGTCGGAAAAAAAGCGAAACGCTCGAAAGAAAAAATTGATATTGAAACAGAAACTCTGGCAGGCAAGAACAAGTTGATTATTGAACTGACCTGGCCAGCTTTGGCAGAAAATATCCTGGCTTCTTTGGTTTCCATGGCAGATACGATCATGGTTTCTATCCTGGGCAGCTATGCTATTTCGGCTGTTGGTCTGGTAACACAGCCCCGTTTTATCATGCTTTCTTCTTTTATTGCTTTGGGCACCGGTGTTACGGCAATGGTTGCACGCGCTAAAGGTGCCGGAAATAAAAAAGAAGCAGACACGGTGCTGCGTCAGTCAATTGTAGTTTCGCTGGCGTTGTTATTGATTTTGTGTGTCATCATGATGGTTTTCTGCCGGCAGTTAATCACATGGATTGCCGGTGCGAATATTTCTACGATGACGATTGATGCTGCCGTAGACTATTTTGAAGTTCAGATTATCGGTTTTCCGTTTTTGGGCCTTACATCAATTATGAATGCCGCCTTGCGCGGCGTAGGCAATACGCGCGCTGCGTTTTATTCCAACACGGTTGCCAATATTGTCAATGTTATTTTTAACTATTTGCTGATTGGCGGAAATTTTGGCTTCCCGGCCTTGGGCGTTATGGGCGCTTCTATCGCTACCGTAATCGGACAAGGCGTAGCATTTTTCTTCTGCCTGTATCTTCTGCTTTCCAAACGGCAGTATATTCATCTTTCCGTAAAAGAAAGCTATCTTCCCGATTGGTCGATTATTCGTCGAATCACCAAGATTGGCATTCCTGCTTTGATTGAACAGGTTATCCTGCGTGTTGGATTGCTGGCTTTTACTTTGATCGTTACGTCTTTGGGCGATGTGTCCTATACAGCCCATACCATTGCGCTGAATATTCAGTCTCTTTCTTTTACAACCGGTATGGCCTTCGGTACGGCTGCAACCACGTTGACGGGTCAGTGTTTGGGCAGAAAACGTCCTGATCTGGCTAAAGAGTATGTGAAGCTAACGCAGCGAATGAGCTATGTGGTTTCGATTGTGATCGCAGTATTCCTGTTTATCGGCGGTGGATTTATTGCCGGTTGGTATACAAAAGAAACTGCGGTAATCACTTTGGTTTCCCAAGTTCTTATGATTGTGGCTATTGCCAATCCTATTTCCAACGCACGTTTTGTTTACAACTCTGCGCTTCGTGGAGCCGGTGATGCTCGTTATACGGCCATGACCACATTTGTCGGCATTATTCTGGTGCGTCCGGTTTTGGCCGCGATACTGGTTTATGTTTTCCAGCTTCATCTGATTGGTGTATGGATTGCATTCTCTGTCGATCCGGTTGTAATCTATACCTTGGCTAAAATTCGTTGGGCCAGCGGTAAATGGGCTACTATTCGCGTATAAAATTTTCATAACAAGTAAGACAAAAATTCTTGCTTTTCGCTTTTAAAAACTATATACTATATGTATGGAGTTTTTATCATATGTTCATTATCAGTAAAGGAGTGTTATCAACATGGTAGATTTAAGAGCAAAACCCTATTATCTCGATGACGAAGGTGTTAAATGGGTTATGGACACCATTGCCAGCATGACGGACGAAGAAAAAGTTGGTCAGCTGTTTGTTAACATGGTGACCGATTTCAGCGAAGAAGGCATTGCCCGTGTCGCAAAGAAATATCATCCCGGCGCACTGCGTTATCACAATAAATCCCCCGAAGAACTCTGGACGATGATTAAGACGTTCCAGGAAAACAGCCGAATTCCGCTTTTGGTAGCCTCCAACTGTGAAGGCGGCGGCAATGGCGGTGTAGGCGGCGGTACGGCTGTTGCCTGCGGTGCGGCTACGGCTGCTTCCAAAGATCCCGAAGTTGCTTATCTGACTGCTAAAGTAGGCGGCACGGAAGCAATGGCAATCGGTTCCAACTGGAACTTCGCCCCGATTGTTGACCTGCTGCAGAACTGGCGCAACACGATCGTACAGACTCGTTCCTTCTGTGACGATCCCGACGAAACCATCGAATATGCCAAGGCTTTCTTCAAAGGTACCGAAGAATGCAACATGGCTACCTGCTGCAAGCACTTCCCCGGTGACGGTACGGAAGAAAACGACCAGCATTTGATGATGGGCATTAACGATCTGTCTGCCGACGAATGGATGGCGACGTTCGGTAAAGTTTACAAAGCCCTGATTGATGCCGGTGTAAAAACCATTATGGCTGGTCACATTGCTCAGCCCGCCTGGCAGCGCAAGATTGCTGGAAAAGAACTCAGCGATTACGACATTCTCCCGGCTACCCTCTGCCCCGAACTGATCAACGGCCTGCTGAAGACCGAACTCGGCTTTAACGGTCTGGTTGTTACGGATGCTTCCCACATGATCGGTATGTTCGGTGCTATGCCCAGAAGCGAACAGGTTCCGCGTGCAATTGCCGCCGGCTGCGATATGTTCCTCTTCTTCAACGATATGGACGAAGATTTCGGCTACATGATGGACGGCTACAAGAACGGCATCATCACCGAAGAACGCATGACCGATGCGCTGATGCGTATTCTGGGTGTTAAGGCTTCCATCGGCCTGCATAAGAAACAGGCAGACGGCACCTTGATCCCGCCGCACGAAGGTCTTTCCGTAGTTGGCTGCGAAGAGCATCAGAAAATTGCCGATGCCTGCGCCGATAAATTTATCACGCTAGTTAAGGATACGCAGCACATGCTGCCCATCAGCCCCGAAACGCATAAGCGTCTGCGCGTGATCTTCCTGGAAGGCGACGGTCGTGTTGTAGCTGGTAAGCTGATTAAGACGAAGTCCAACGCCAAGCCCCTTATTTTCGAAGAACTGCGCAAGCGTGGATTTGAAGTTGTCGATGGCGATGATTACGAAGTGAAGGGCAAGATGTCCGATCTGGCCGCAACCACCGATGCGATTCTTGTCTTTATCGATCAGGTTGGTTTTGCTCAGTACAACACCATGCGTGTGAAGTGGTCTCTGCCGATCGATCAGCCCTGGTATGTACGTCAGGTTCCCACGGCCTTTATCAGCCTCTATCTGCCCAACTATCTGGTTGACCTGACCATGAGCCGCACCTATATCAACACCTATCAGGATTCCGACAATACGGTAAAAGCCGTAATTGCCAAACTGTGCGGTGACAGCGAATTCAAGGGCACGCCGAGCAACAATGTTTGGTGTGATCGTTGGGATACCAAGCTGTAATCCTAAAAAATAGAATAACTGAATAAGACTCAAAAGTACCAATCGGGTTTCCGGTTGGTACTTTTCTTTACTTTCTGCGGCTTTTTCTTATTTTTTTGCTGAATAGAGTTTACTTCAATGGGTGAAAATGCTAGAATAGTATCGTTTGAGAATATGATTACAGGAGTCGAAACGAAGATGAGAAAACCAATTCGTTTTTACGCATCCGTGCTGGGTGCAAAATGTATGATCGGGCTGATGCGTCTGATGGGTCGCAATGCGACCAACTTGCCCGGAGAGATTGCGCTATACTTTTTCCCAAATCTTCTCCGGTATTTTGAAATGCCCAAAACCGTGATTGCCGTAACCGGAACCAACGGCAAGACGACCACGTCCAACATGATCAATACCATTTTGCGCGAGAACGGTTACGACTTTATTGATAACAGCTTTGGCGGTAATGTGGATACCGGTATTGCTTCGATTTTGCTGAGCAACTGCACGCTGGGTGGTAAATTCAAAAAAGATCTGGCTTTGTTTGAAATGGACGAGCGCAGCGCACCGCGCCTGCTCCCCTATCTTGCGCCCGATTATTTGGTGTGCACCAATCTGCAGCGCGACTCCATGAAGCGTAATGCGCATACGGAGTTTATTTTCAATATTTTAAATGAGAATATTCCGGCGAAAACCAAGCTGATCCTCAATGGTGATGACCTGATCAGCAGCCGTTTGGCCGAACAGAATTCCCGCGTTTATTTTGGCCTGGACAAGCTGGAAGGCGAAATTCCTACTGAAGACAATATCATCTGCGATATGAAAAACTGCCCGAAATGCGGCCGTCCGATTACGTATACGTTCCGCCACTATAACCACATCGGACGCGGCTACTGTGAGCATTGCGGCTTTGCGTCTCCGGCGATCGATTTTGAAGCGAAATCGGTATCCGACGGCGTGGTAACGATTCTTCATGATGGAAAAGAAGAACATTATTCCCTGCCGAATAACCGAATTACTGATATCTATAATACTACCGCTGCGGTTACGTTGGCCCGTACGTTCGGTCTTTCTGAAGAACAGGTTGCTGCGGCCGTAAAAAAGATGGAAGTTGTAAAATCTCGCTATGACCGCTTTGAAGCGGCTGGCTGTGAAGTATTGGTTACGCTCGCCAAAGGACAGAATCCGGTTGCCTGTTCGGCTATGTGCGATTTCATTCGCAAAGAGCCTGGCAAAAAGGCTGTCATCATGATTTTGGATGACGCCAATGATGCCAGAAACAGCACGGAAAATGTTGCCTGGATCTATGAAACAGACTTCGAATTTCTCAAGGGCGACGATATCAAACAGATTGTGATCGGCGGTGTTCGCTGCCGGGATTATCTGGTTCGCTGCCTGGTGGCTGGAATCGACCGCGAAAAGGTTGCCTGCACACCCAACGAGGCGGAAGTACCTGGTCTCCTTCATTTGGATGATATTGATAAGATCCTGATTTTGTATGACGTGTTTAACGGCCCTGCGCTGAAAAATATTTGCGATCAGCTTAAAGCGCTGCCGACAGGAGGAAACGCATGATTATCGAAGCTTTATTTCCCGAAATGTGTAACTTGTTTGGTGATGTAGGCAATATGCGTTATCTGCGTCAGTGCCTGCCGGATGCTGAATTTATCGAAACAGCCTATGGCGAAAAACCGGCATTTGCCGAACAGAATGTGAATCTGCTTTATATCGGGCCGTCGACCGAAAACGCACAGGTCAAGATGATCGAAGCGCTGCTTCCCTATGGCGCCCGTTTGCGTGAGATGATCGAAAACGGCACAGTGATTCTTGCTACCGGCAATGCACATGAAATTTTCGGCCGCTGGATCGAAGACGTCCGTACGGGACGCGTGAATGGTCTGGATCTGCTTGATTTTACCGTTCGGCGCGATATGATGCACCGCACGAATGGCCCGGTTCTCGGAAAATTCGAAGGAATGGATGTACTCGGTTTTCGTGCAACCTTTACCCAGACTTTTCCCGGAGAAAACCTTCCTGCCTTTTTGCAACTGCAAAAGGGTGCGGGAATGAATCCCAAGTGCAAAACAGAAGGCATTTGTGTAGGTAACTTCTTTGGAACTTATCTGTTGGGGCCGCTGTTGGTGCTAAATCCTCCGTTTACCAAGGAATTGATTCGGCGTATGGGCGGACCTAAAGAGCCGGTTTTGGCCTTTGAAACCGAAGTGGAAGACGCTTATCGTGAGCGTCTGAAAGATTTTGAAACCAAAGTGAAAGAATGATCCTTCGGGATATGGAAAAAGCGCACAGCCAATCGGCTGTGCGCTTTTTCTAGAAGTGTTTATTCTGAAAGAATCTTGTTAGCTAGTGTTTGTGCCCGGTTTGCCAATGCGGAATCGTAAACGGCAATGGGACCGGATTTGTTGGTGTTTTGTGTTCGCTGAATGCTGTCGGGATAAATGTAGTAGCTGTAAATGGTATCCCCGATTGTAAGATAAACGCTCAGGTGGTCGCTGTCGAGATAAGAAGCACTCTTCCCTTTTCCGTTGAAATCAGCTTCTTTAGTCAGCAGCTCAATCAATTCTTCACAGCGGGAAACATCGTTGAGTTCCAGCGTTTTGTCGTTTTCATCCGTGATAACGATTTTTTCGATCTTATCAACCTGGTTTAAGGCGACGAAACGGCTGCATCCCGTTAGCAGAAACAGCAGCAAAACGCCCATACAAAGACAAGCTGTCCGTTTCTTTTTCATAAAATCTCCTCCCCGTTTTTTATTTATGCTCAATATCGTTGAGCGTAACGGCAACGGTATGACGAATAGGCTTCCACTCTACTTTTTGGAAGACACAGGCAACCGCGATAGGCAGGTAAGTTGCCATAAAGACGGGAAACAGGAACAGATAAGCAATTTTGCGGCCGGGTGCTGCTTTGATTCGCTTCCATTCCGTCAGCAGGGTAAGCGCGGCTGTGGAAAAGAAGAAGAAATAAGAACCCAAAAGAGCGCCCAGTACGAACAATAAAGCAACACCTAAAGAGCCTTTTTGCGTAACAAGCATATAGATGGTCTGCCCCACGCCGACAAAGATTCCCAAAAGCGGAAGAACAACGGCGGGAAAGATATTCATCAAAAAGTCATAGCAGGAAGAAAAATTGGGAGAGAACATCCCACGCAGCAGCTTGAGTCCATAATGACCGACAATCTGGATGTGTCCTCGTACCCATCTCAGGCGCTGTGTCCAGGACAAAGCAAAATCTTCGGGCTGTTCGTCATAAAGGATTGCGTTTTCGCAGTAACCGATGATTTCACCGTCCAGAATATTTTCAGCGGAAAACTGAATGTCTTCCACCAGCAGATGCTGACGCCAGCCGTTGTATTTTTTAACAATATCGCGATGCATCAAAAAGCCGGTGCCGCTGATCGTGCAGCTGGTATTGAGCAGCATTCTGGGTTTGTTGAGATAACGTGCTTCGCGCAAAAACCAGATAGCGTAGCCGAAAGAAACCCAGCTTGCACCAAAATTCTTAGAATTGCGGTAGCCGGTAACGATTTTATAATCGGCAGAAAATACACGGTTCATTTCTTCGATAAAATGCGGATCAAGCAGGTTGTCGGCATCAAATACGAAATAACCGTCGTAAACGTCAAAACCATAGCGCTCTCGGATTTTCTGAAGCAGGAAATCCAAAGCGTAACCCTTCCCTTTTTTCTCGCTGAGTCGGGTGAAGACGGTGGCTCCATGTTTTCTCGAAACTTCAGCCGTAGCATCCGTGCAGTTATCGGCCACGACATAAACATCGACCAGTTCTTGCGAATAGGTCTGCGCTTTGATGCTGTCGATCAGATTGCCGATAACATTTTCTTCGTTTCTGGCTGCGATTAAAACAGCAAAACGATTGCGTCCGCCCTCTTTAAATTGTTTAGAGGGCCTAAAAAGGGAAATAAGAAGATAATAGAACTGATAGCCAAAACATAAAATAGATAAAATCGCCATAATGGCGCTGATGATCCAGAAACCAATCATTACAATCACTCCACTCTTTCAAAGCCAAGTGTACTATCCGTTACAGTACACTTAGATTATATCGGGCTGCTGTTCTTTTGTCAATAGATTTTTAATATTTTTTAAAAGGGATTGACAAACCTGTGATTTTGGGGTATTTTATTAAAAAAGCTGTGAAGGAAACAAGTATGCAGTCCTTACCCGCTTCAGAGAGTCTGCGGTTGATGTGAGCAGATGCGGAAGACAAGCAGAAATACATTCCGGAGCTGCCGGCTGAACGGATATGAATCTGAGTAGGCTGGGCCGTGTGCGCACGTTATCGCGTAAGGGTAAATGACGGATAAAGTCCGTTCCGTACCCGTGAGGCCGTTTTCGTGAGGAAACGGTAAAATGAGGTGGTACCGCGATTGATTCGCCCTCTGTAGAAATGCAGGGGGCTTTTTCTATGCCCCCGTGAAAGGATGTACGAAGATGGGAATTTACGAAGAACTCAAAGCGCGCGGGCTGATTGCTCAGGTAACCAATGAGGATGAAATCCGCGAAATGGTCAACAGCGGCAAGGCCGTGTTCTACATTGGCTTTGACTGCACGGCAGACAGCTTGACGGCCGGTCATTTTATGGCGCTCACGCTGATGAAGCGTTTGCAGATGGCTGGCAACAAGCCGATCGCTCTGATCGGCGGCGGCACTACGATGATCGGTGACCCCAGCGGCCGTACCGATATGCGCAAAATGCTGACGCGTGAAGACATTGAACACAATGCCGCCTGTTTCAAACGCCAGATGGAACGCTTTATCGAGTTTGGCGAAGGCAAAGCCACAATGCTCAACAACGCAGACTGGTTGCTGAATCTGAATTATGTTGAACTGCTGCGCGAAGTCGGCGCCTGTTTCTCGGTCAATAATATGCTGCGTGCCGAATGCTATAAGCAGCGTATGGAAAAAGGTCTGAGCTTCCTGGAATTCAATTATATGATTATGCAGTCTTACGACTTCTACTACATGTTCCAGCATTATGGCTGCAACATGCAGTTCGGCGGAGACGACCAGTGGAGCAACATGCTGGGCGGCACGGAACTGATCCGCAGAAAGCTGGGCAAGGATGCGCACGCCATGACCATTACCCTGCTGACAGATTCCAACGGTAAAAAGATGGGCAAAACAGCCGGCAACGCCGTATGGCTTGATCCGAACAAAACCAGCCCGTTTGAATTCTATCAGTACTGGCGCAATGTAGACGACGCAGACGTCATGAAGTGCCTGCGTATGCTCACCTTCCTGCCGATTGAAGAAATCGAAGCCATGGATAGCTGGGAGGATTCCCGCATCAACGAGAAAAAAGAGATTCTTGCCCATGAGCTCACCGCTTTGGTACACGGCAAAGAAGAAGCCGATAAGGCTCAGGCGGCCGCACGCGCGATGTTCTCCGGTGCCGCAGATGTGGAAAATATGCCGGTGGCTTCCGTTAGCGGCGAAGATTTTGCCGACGATACGATTGGTCTTCTGGATCTTCTGGTTCGTACCGGCTTGGCTCCCTCTAAGCGTGAGGCCAGACAGCTGGTGCAGCAGGGCGGCATCACGGTAGATGATGTGAAAATGGCAGATCCCTCTGCCCGTCTGAACCGTTCCGATTTTGATAAGGGCTATGTTGTGGTTCGCAAGGGCAAGAAGATTTTCCGCAAAGTGATTGTAGAATAATTGAACACGCAAAAATGCCGCAGGTTTTTAGCCTGCGGCATTTTCCGTTTTAATAGCGGTAATCAAGAAAGATTCTTCACAAATGCATCCAACAGTTCATCTTGATAAGCACCGGCATACGTTCCGCTCAGGAATTTATCCAGCGCTTCATCCTTAAAGCGTGTCCAAGATTCAAATTCATGGCGCACCAGAATCGGGTAATACAGAACACCGTTCTTCTGTGCAGCATCGCGGTCGCCCGGAGCATCGCCCAGCATAAGAACGTGATCTTTTTCATAGCCCTTTTTCAGCAGCTCTGCAATGCAGTGCGCTTTGCTTCCGGCACTCTGCGAGCAAACAATGTCTGTATGCTGCAAAAGATGATGCTTTTCCCACTCGGCCAGTACGGCGTCGAGGTTAGCGGAAGAAACGATCGCTACATCGGCCTGTTCGTGCGCGGCAGAAATGCCTTCCAAAACACCCTTGAAAGGAAGCTTTTCTTCTTCCGGGAGCTTATTGATCGACGCGTTAACTGCTTTCGACCAGCTCAGCGCTTTTGCCAGAATGGGGCAGTCTTTTTCTTTCAGAATGGTTTCGAGAGCGCCATTTGAAAGTTCTTTGGCATGCTCAGCCCAGTCCTTCAGCTCTTCGATGCCTTCAATGGGCGTATACTGAGCGTGGACCTCTTCCAGCGCGATAGCCAGTGCTTTAAATCGGTTGATGCCGCGGGTCATGGAATACAGATTGATTTCATTCCAGCGGTCCAAAATCGGCTGACGCCAGGCATCCAGCTGCCATTCGTCTACCATGCAGGGGCCAAAGCAGCGGATGTGCTTAATATCCATGGTATCCATGGCACAGCCGTCCGAGTCGATACACACGAGATAGTCGTGTTTCTTTACAAATGTTGCAAAAATATCTTCCAAAAAAATTCACTCCGTTTCTTTTTATCGTTTGATTTTCACTTTTATAACATTATTATAACAGATGAAAGTGAAAATGTCTATAAAAAGAAACAGAGCGAGAAAAAGATTATCTATTATCCATGAAACGCGTCGGTAAAATAACCGGATTTGGAAACCGGTTCATTTTCAAATCGCAAGTGGCTGGTATCTCCGGCAACCTGCATACGGAAATAGGCGTTTTTCCCTTCCCGTTCTTCCGTGGCCAGAACGGTTACGGAAGTGGGCGCCAGGAACATACCGTGCCAAAGCTGTGTGGGCGCGATATTGAGCAAATGTGCAACCAGTGCAAGGGTGATTCCCATATGGCAGAAAAACACGAGCGTGTCCGGTTTTGATTCATCGAATGTATAGAAGTTTCCGGTACGATGATAACCGAAATCCGCCAGCAGTCCATCCAGACCGGCACAGACGTTTTGATAAACGGCGTCTACATTTCCGGTTGTCATCAAGGGAGATTGTGTCCATTTTTCGTGGTCGAACAGCAGCGGATCGTGTGTCCAGATATTGGGCAGCAAATCCCACGCAATTCTGGGTTCTCCCGTTTTGGGATCTGCGATTCTGGCGGGAAATTCCTGGAGCCAGTCACAAATTTGCGCCTCTCTGCCCCATTTTTCAAGAGATTTAGACGCGGTATCTTTTGCACGACCCAGCGGCGAACAATAAATATGATCAACATGCCAGTTGGCTGTTCGCTTGGCCAGCAGTGCGGCTTCTTTCCACCCTTTTTCTGTCAACGAATCGATGGCGTAATCGGGATCTCCGTGTCGGATAAAAATTAAGCGCATAGGTAAATTCCTTTTCTTTACATCAAACAAGATAAAAGCCGCCGCAAAGCGACGGCTCATTTACTTTACAGTTCTCCGTTTTCGATCATTGCGATCTGGCCGATACGGCGTTCGTGGCGTCCGCCTTCGAACTCCGTGGAGAAGAAGGTATCGACCAGCTCCAGCGCAGTTGCTACATCTACAACCTTGCCGCCCATGCACAAAACGTTGGCGTTGTTGTGACGGCGGGTCATTTCTGCGCAGTAAGCGTTGGTGCACAGAGCCGCGCGGATACCCTTCACCTTATTTGCGGCAATCGAGATACCGATACCAGTAGAGCAGCAGAATACACCGCGCTCAGCTTCGCCGGAAGCAACCGCGTGGGCAGCCTGCGCCGCAATGGGAGCATAGTCTACCGAATCCGTGCTGTAGGCGCCGAAATCCTTGCAGGTATATCCCTTTTCTTCCAAGTGCTTTTTTACGGCCTCTTTGAGTTCAAATCCGCCGTGATCACAAGCCAAAGCTACAACCATGTTTCATTTCCACCTTTTCTATTATTGAGCTGCTTTTTGCGCAGCCTTTCTGGCTTTTAATTCCCGTTCTGCCTGCGGAAGCCGCAGATACAAAGGAGCAAGCGCGGCGGGCGAACAAACATCCCCGGCCGCGATCTGTGTGCGTGCCGCTGCGGCAACGGAAGAAGCGCGCTGGAAACGGACGTTTTCAGCGGTCAGACGGGCGCCCATGTCACGGAATGCTCCTGCGGGATCGTGGTAACAGAGTGATGCGCCGTCGCCTACCAAAATCAGTTCATTTCCAAACGGCCGGCATTCTTCGGCCAGCTGATTGATTTCGATTGCGCGGTCTTCACACAAACGCGTGATAACGCCGTCGTGTACACGGAACAAAGCGTTGTATACCTGATGGCAGCGGGCATCCATAACCGCACAAACCACGCCTTCCATGTTTTGCAGATTGTATGCCATGGAAAGCAAAGATGAAACCGGGCAGCACGGCACGTCGTTCGGTGCGGCCAAACCTTTAACGGTGGCAACGCCGATGCGCACACCGGTAAAAGAACCCGGGCCATGCGCCACAGCAAAATAATCGATGTCTTGTAAAGAAACGCCTGATGCCTGCAAGAGCGAAGCCGCCATGGGCATCAACGTGCGGCTGTGCGTCAATTTTGTATTGATAAAGAATTCTCCCACAAGCTTTTCGTCTTCCATCAAAGCGACGGAAGCGGAAACAGCTGTTGATTCAAAAGCTAAAATGCGCAACGATAGGCCTCCTCTTGCTGTGCTTGCAGCGTAATGATCCGATCATTTTCTTTTTCCCCGGGGGCGATGTCAATATGGATGGTGTTTTCAGGCAGCGCACCTTCGATTTGCTCGCTCCATTCAATAGCCAGCACGGCGCCGGTCTCTAAATAATCGAAAAAGCCGGTTGAATAGAGATCGTCCCAGCCTTCAACGCGGTACATATCAAAATGACACAGCGGAATTTTCCCGGGATATTCATGAACCAATGCAAAAGTTGGACTGGATACCGTTGCCGTTACGCCAAGCCCACGCGCCAGGCCTCGTGTAAAGGCCGTTTTTCCCATTCCCATTCCGCCCGAAAAAGCGAGAACTTCGCCGCCTTTCAGGCAGCTTGCCAGAGCTTCCCCTATCTGTTCTGTTTCTTCAGGTGAATGTGTGATTTTCTGCAGCATGAAACCCTCCGAGAGATGTTGAAAGCATTTTCTAAGATAAATGAACGATAGTATTTTACCACATTTTGTGTCGAATGAAAAGAGGTGAGAAAAAACTTCGCAACCTATAGAAAACTCTATTTTGCGGAACCCCGAGATACTGTCTTTCTTGTAAGAACACACAACTTACACGAATGAAGTTTATTGATTATTCCAAGTTGTCACAAAAAGCCAAAGTGTTATAATATAAACAATATGGTCTTGAAGAGTTGCAACAAAATTATGAAATATGAGGCGGTTGTATGATGAAAAAATACAAACATCGCGTAAGGATCGGCTTGTGTATGGCGCTGATCGGTGTGAGTTTATGTGGCTGTAGTCTTTTACCGCAAGAAGAGGAATTGCCTGCTCCACCGGTTTATAAGGCGAAAGAAGTTGAATATGAACAAGTGCAGGTTATGCGTGGGGATTTGGAAACCAGAGAAGAAATCAGCTGTACATATGAGGCTTCCGTAGAAGAAAAGCTCAGCTTCCAGATTAAAGATCTGGAAATCACACAGGTATATGTTTCTTTGGGCGATCAGGTGGAGCCCGGACAGCTGCTGGCGGAATTGGATTCCGAGGATTTGGATGAACAGATTGCCGAGCAGGAAGAAACGGTCAGTTCTCTGAAAATCGAGCGGGATCATCTTTATGAATCGCGTGAAACAGCCAGAAAAACCGAGGCTGTTGAGTTGGAAAAAATTCGCTCTCAAATTTCTTTGGGAACGGCTACACAGGCGCAGTATGATGCCCGCCAGGCATCTAACCAAGCAAACGAAACGGCCTATAACTCTCAATATGAATACTATCAGTCCAAAATTGCAATCGAAGAAGAAAAGCTTACTTCTCTGCAAAACGAAAAGGAACGTTATCGGTTGTATGCCGGTATTCGGGGAACGGTGCGTTATCTCGGATCTTCTGAAGAGCTATCCAGTGATACAGCAGCTTTTGCTATTATCTCGGATTACAGCACCAATCGTTTTGTCTGCAACGTAAAGGACAAAACCTGGTTTTCCGTAGGCGATACAGCGCAGATTGTTTTAAAAGATGATCGTGAAATTGAGGCGGAAGTGACGGCGGTTAAAGATGTTTCCAGCGATTCCTCTGAAAAGTACGAAGTATCTTTCCAGCCCGTTGTTCCCGATCCTTCCCTGCAAACCGGAGACAAAGGGAAAATTTCTTATTTGCTTGAATCCAGTAAAGATACGCTTTATTTGCCCACAGAAGTGGTTCAGAAGAACAGCTCATATGCGGTTGTCTATTATTTGGATGACAGCGGCGCGCTGAGTACCAAAATTGTAACCGTGGGTATTTCGAATAAAGAGTATACCGAAATTAAAAAAGGCGTGGAAGAAGGTGAGTACGTTGTCAACAACAGTCGCTAAAAAAAGATGTCTGCTTGTTTCTTTGGTTGTTTGTCTGGCTTTGACGGCGAGCGGCTGTCAGTTTGGCAGCGATGTGCCGCCGCTTCTCGATACGATTCAGATTATTCCCGGAACAGCCGAAGTTACAAGAGACGATGTCTATCAGCTTCAAACCGTACAGGCCAGTGTCGTTCCCGAAACGGAGGAACTAGCCTTTCAAATTGGCGGGGATTTATCTGAGGTTTACTATGACGCAGGTGACGCTGTAAAAAAAGGTGAAGCGATCATGAAACTGGATGACAGTGATCTGGTTGAGAAGATCGAGACTTTAGAGGAAGAAATTGCTTCTGTTCAAGATGAGAATGCCCGCACAAACAGAAAGACGGAAATTAAGATTGAAATCGCGCGGCTGCAGCTTAGCAAGCTGGAAAAAGAACTGGCCAGTATTCCCGAAAAGGAAGATCCGCCCGAAGAAAGCCAGCCTGAAGAGAGTAAACCCGAGGAGAGCCAGCCTGAGGAAAGTCAGCCGGAAGAAAGTAAACCCGAAAGCAGTGAATCGGGTGAATCTTCTTCGTCTGAAGAAAGTCTCCCCTCTTCTGAACCCAATTCTTCACAAGAAGAATTGGAACCGCAAAATCTTGCTGTTTTCCAAACCACTGCTCAGAATACAGCAACAGATGCGGATGCTGAAGCCAATGAGCAGAAACGAAATGATCTTCAGTATGATATTCAATTGAAAAAATTGGAGATTGAAAACTACCAGCTGACTTTAAGCCAGAATCAGGAATCGCAGGAAGCGGCTTTAGCCGGCAAACAGAAACTTCTGGATGAATATAAAGAAGAACAAGAATCGTACACGCTGTATGCTCCAAGCGACGGAACAATTTTGTGGATGTGTCCGGCGGCAGATCCTTTGCAGCAGGCCTCTCCGAAAATTAACGCGGAGACAACCGTTGCTTTGTTTGCGAACAACAGCAAGCTTCAATTGGAATCCGAGCGGATTTCCCCTGCTATGCTTGCTTCTTATGAACGAATTTATGCGATTATCGACGGCAAAGAATACGATGTGGTTCCGCTCGAAAACGATGTGCAGGAAGATTCCACCCGCGCTATGGAAGGTAAATCGCTGAAAACCCGTTATGAGCTCAAAGATAAAAAGGCTCATGCACAGGCGGGCATGGCGGTTTTGTGCTTTAAGTACAATGTTGCCGAAGACGTTCTGACTGTACCAACGGGCTGTACATTCTACGATACCGGTTATTTTGTTTATAAAATGAACGGCAGTGAACGGGAAAAAGTTTATGTGGAACTGGGTCAAACAGGCGCTGTCCGGGTCGAAATCCGATCGGGGTTGCAGGAAGGAGATCTGATTTATGCGAAACCGTAAATGGGCAGCTGCTCTGCTTTGTTTGTTTCTTTGTGGCTGTTCGGCTAAGCCGAGCACCGATGAAATCGGTATTCCCGATCAGATGCCTCAGAAACAGGAAACCGTTTATCAGGAAGAAACCGTTTCTTTCGGTACATTTGAAAAAACGATTGCTACGGCAGGTAACCTGTATTTTCTGAACAGCGAAGCTGTAACGATGGAAGAGGACGGCGCCGTATTGGCTGAAGAAATTCAGGTCAAAAGAGGCGCTACTGTAAAAGCAGGCGATATTCTGGCTAAATACACGTTTGATAGCGATCCTACCGATCTGAAAACAGCCAGGTTGGAATATGAACAGGCTCAGAAAAGCTATGAGAATGAATTGAGCCAGCACGACAGCAAATTAGCCGCGAAACAGGCTGAGATTGAAACGCTTTCGGGCGAAGACAGAAAAATTGCCGAATTGGAACTGGAAACGCTTCAGCTCGAAAAACAAACGTATCAAGCTAACCAGCAGCAGAAAATTGATCAGCTGAAGGAACAAGTTGACGAGCTGACAAAATACAGCCAGCCGCTTCTGGTTCGTGCGCCGGTAGACGGTGTGATAGCCAGTGTGCCGGAAAATACCGTTGTAGGAACAGAAACGCCGAAAGGTACACCTTTGTTTACCTTATATAGCACGGATAAGGTCCTGGTTCGCTGCATGGACATGGAATACCAGAAATTCCTGTACGGCATGCCGGTTGAGATTTATGCTACTGCCGCCGGCGTTGATTTTAAATCGTCCGGTCATGTTGCGGCTTCCCCCCATGGAATTATGGAAGGCAGCGGCGAAGGTGGACTGCAGGAATGCATCTATGTTTCCATAGATGATCAAGCTGCTTTGAATTCCCTGCTTACTTATTGTCGCGATAATCAAAAATCGTTTACCGATCTTACACTTGCTGTTCGCGGTGTTTCGGTACGAATTCAGAACACGGCTTTGGTTTCTACTTCCGCTATCCATTTCGACACAAATGCTGAAGACAGTTCTGTAACAACGCGGACAGGATGGGTTTATCTGAAAGGCGAGGACGGCAGCATTAGCAGACGAAATATACTGGCCGGTCCCAGTAACAACAGTCAGACCTGCGTGTTTGACGGCTTGGATGAAGGCGATTGTGTTGTTTTGAATTATTGAAAGGAGGGCGCCGTACATGTTTCGTTTCATTTTTCATAAACTTCTCAGCAAGCGCTGGATGGCGCTCTGCTTGTTGATCGGTAACATTCTGATGGTGGCTATTACGGCCAGCAATCCGCTGTATTCCAATGCGGTTTTGCAGAAAACGCTCACACAGAACTTGAGCCGTGCCATTACCGAAGACAACATCAACCCCACTTCATTTACCTTGATGAGCAGTATCTCCAAATCGGTTATTAGTTCTGAAAGTGTTCAGAAACTGCACCGTACGGAACAAGCCGCTCAAGACCTTTACAAAACTTTGCGGATGCCGCAGCAGCTGTTGGTGGAGGAACGGTATGTTTCTTCTGTTAAAACGCTTTCTCAAATGGGAAGGAGAACGGATCCACAGAATTTCTCGTTGGGAAAACGGATTGATATCGAGAACAATATTGAATTTATTACCGGCAGAATGTGCTCAGATACGTTGGTAGATGGAAACATCATCGAAATAATTGTCAGCGAGCGCATGATGAAACAGTACGATTTACTGGAGAACGATGTACTTGATTTAACGAATCTGTATATCGGCGATACGGAAGATAAAACCTATCAGGCAAAAATCGTAGGTATTTACCGCGCAAAAGAAGGATCTGACCTGTATTGGAGTTCTTCCCCGCTTCAGCTTTGCTCTTATCTGGTGATGAACGAAGCTTTGTTTGACGAGTTGTTTGTTGCGAATGAAAGCTATCCGTATGGTATTTCGTCCTGGTGGTACATCTATTTGGATTATACCGGATTAAAAAGAGCAGATGTTCCCCATGTTATCAATCAGATTACGGCGCTTGAAACCGAATTCGAGGGAACTTTCCGGCAAAAATTGGTGCCGTATATTGAAAATTACGAAGCCAATGCGGCTCAGCTGGATATCACTTTGCTGATTTTGCAGGCTCCGATTCTGGTTTTGGTTTGCGCTTTTATTTTCATGGTATCTCGCCAGTTGATTGAACTGGAAGAAAATGAAATATCGGTTATCAAAAGTCGAGGTGCGTCTAAAAAGCAGATTTTACAGCTTTATCTCATACAAGGTCTGATGCTTTCCGGCGCAGGTTTGGTGTTGGGTATTCCGCTGGCATTTTTGATTTGTATGATGCTGGGCGCATCCAACGCGTTCCTGGAGTTCGTACAGCGTGCGGCGCTGCCGGTTTCGCTTACTTGGGAAACGATTGTGTTTGCTTTGGCCGCCATGCTGATCGCTTGTGCGACGATGGTTATTCCGGCTATTCGTCATGCAAATGTTTCGATTGTTGCGCAAAAGGTACGCAAACAGCGTAAAAGCACCATGCCGTGGTGGCAAAAATGTGGGTTGGATGTTATCTTAATCATCGTTTCCTTGTATTCCATTTACGCCTATCAGGGTTATCGGAGTCAAGGTGGCGCACAGCAGCTTGATTTGCTGTTGTATTTCAGCTCTTCCCTGTTTATTATCGGTGTTGGATTATTGGGAATTCGGCTGATCCCCTATCTGATCCATCTTGTCTTTTTCATCGGCAAGAAAAAATGGAGCCCGGCTTTGTATGCTTCTTTCCAGCGGGTTGTCCGCACGAAAAACAGCCAGACTTTTATCATGCTGTTCCTGGTTCTGACGATTGCGCTTGGAATTTTCAATGCGGATACGGCCCGTTCTATCAACACCAACAACGAAGATCAGATTTATTACTACAACGGCTGCGACGTTCGAGCTATGGAAGCTTGGGTGGGCAATGAATCTTCACAAACGTATACGGAACCGCTGTTTTCAAAGTATACCGAATTGGAAGGCGTACAATCGGCTACAAAAGTATTCTTCAGCCCCGGTGAAACGAAAAAATCGGGTGAAGACTTTAAAACCCGCATGACGCTGATGGGAATTGAAACCAAGGAGTTCGGCGAAACGGCATGGTTTAAAACTTCTCTTTTGCCCGAACATTGGTATCATTATCTCAACGCCATGGCGCAGAGCCCCGACGCTATCCTGGTATCTTCCAATTACCGCAATCCGTTGGGTTATAACATCGGCGATACACTGACGTATACGGATAAATACGGCAACAGTTATACGGGTACGATTTACGGATTTGTAGATTACTGGCCGGGCTATTACCCCTACACGCAAAAAGAAGACGGAACAAAGGAAGATAATTTCCTGGTTGTTGCTAATTTGGCTTATTTGCAGTCGATCGGCGGTGTGCTGCCCTATGAGGTCTGGATGGATTTTGAAGATTCTACTTCTTCCATTTATACCTATGCGCAGGAAAACAACCTGTATTTCCAGACCTTCTCAGATGCCAGCGCTTCATTTATCGATCTGAAAAACGATCCCGTATTCCAGGGTACGAACGGTATGCTTACCACCAACTTTATTGTCATTTTGCTATTGTGTACCGTCGGTTTCCTGATCTATTGGATTCTCTCTATCCAGTCGCGTACGCTGCAATTTGGTATTTTCCGCGCTATGGGTATGAATATGCGCGGAATTATTACCATGCTGGTCAGCGAGCAGGTACTGATTTCGGGAACAGCCGTTGTGATCGGCTTTGTGGCGGGTATTCTTTCTTCCAAAATATTTGTCCCGCTGGTACAGGCAGCTTACCTGCCGGAACAGCAGTTTATCCCGATGGAGCCGGTTTCTCAAATTGGCGACCTGATCCGGCTTTGCGTGGTAATCGGAATCATGATTCTGGCTTGCCTGGGTGTAATCGCACGCATCGTTTCCAGAATTAAAATTTCTCAGGCTTTGAAGCTGGGTGAAGATTAAGGAGGCGCTCTATGGAAAACATCATTACTGCTCAAAATGTTAAGCGTGCCTTCCCCTCCGGCGACGGCTTGTTCTATGCGCTGAAAGGCGTGGATCTGGAAATTCAAAAAGGTGCGCTCACCTTACTTCGCGGACGTTCCGGTTCTGGCAAAACGACGTTGATGAATATTCTGGGGGCGCTGGATTTGCCCACGGAAGGCGAAGTATTGTTCGAGGGCAAGGATATCTGTAAGCTGAACGAAAACCAGCGCAGTTTGCTCCGTCGGCAGAAAATCGGTTTTGTCTTTCAATCGGTTGCGTTGATCCCCATTATGTCTGCTTATGAGAATGTGGAATTTGCGCTGCGTCTGGCCAAATACCCCGGCGATCGTCGTGCCCGTGCAGAAGAATGCCTAAAAATGGTAGGCTTGGGCGCGCGTATGAACCATATGCCGCAGGAACTTTCGGGCGGTGAGCAACAGCGCGTGGCGATCGCGCGCGCCATCGCCCATAAGCCTTCGGTTGTCTTCGCGGATGAACCGACGGCCGAACTGGATACGACGACAGGACTTCAGGTTGTTCGAATTTTTAAGGATTTGTGTGCGCAGGAACAGCTCACATTTGTCATGACAACTCATGATACCGGACTGATGGAAATCGGCGACCGGGTGTATGAACTGGAGGACGGTGCATTTATTCATGGCTGAAAACGATCTGGAAAAACGAATTAGTGAGAACATTATTGTCTGCGAGAATCTGGTTAAGATTTATAAGACAACCGATATTGAAGTGCTGGCTTTGCAGGGATTGGAACTGGATGTGGCCTACGGTGAGCTGATGGCCATTATCGGAAACTCCGGCAGCGGTAAATCCACCTTTTTAAATATGATCGGTGGCTTAGACCGTCCTTCGGCCGGGCGTTTGTATGTGGATGGAAAAGACCTGTTTAAGCTTACACAGCCGCAGCTGGTGGATTACAAGCGTAATACGGTTGGCTTTGTATGGCAGAATAATGCCCGCAACCTGCTTCCTTATCTCACGGCCCTTGAAAATGTAAAAATGCCGATGATGCTGACAAACCAGCACAATCAGGACGCAAGAGCTTTAGAACTTCTGGAGATGGTTGGCATCGCGCATCGAAAAAACAATCGTTTGAGTGAGCTTTCGGGCGGCGAACAACAGCGCGTAGCCATCGCCATTGCTCTGGCCAATAATCCCAAACTTTTGCTGGCGGATGAACCGACCGGTGCTGTTGATGCCCGCTCGGCCAGCTACATTTTGGATGTGTTCCGTGATTTGAACCGGCAGTTGGGGCTAACCATTATCATCGTTACGCATGACCGCCTGTTGGCTAAGCGTGTGAATCGTGTGGTTTCGATTCGAGACGGAAAAACCAGCAGTGAAATGATCATGAAACAAAGCTATGCGGAGCGTTTGGAGCACATCGGACACTTTGCGGAAGATCCGGGCGTTACGCTTGAGAATGAGGTTCATGATGAATTTGCGGTTTTGGATCGCGCAGGGCGTTTGCAGATCCCGCGGGAACAGCTCGAAGCGATCGGCGTTACCAATAACCGCGTGCGAATTGTTCAGGAAAACGGCCGCATTATTCTGGAAGCCGAAGATCTTCCACGATCGGAGTCCTGATGAGATGATGAAACTGTCACAGTCTGCTGTGGCAGTTTTCTTTCTGTAAATGAGCAAACAAGTATTTTCAATCGAAGAAATTTGTGGTATACTTTTTTAGTTGACATTTGAATCTTTTTAGGGGGAGTCTTATGCGCAAGCTGTTAGTTTACATGAAAGACTATAAAAAAGAGTCTTTCTTTGCGCCCTTGTTCAAGCTGCTCGAGGCATCTTTTGATTTGATTGTGCCGCTGATTATTGCGCAGATCATCAATGTTGGTATTGCAAATCGGGATACCGGTTACATTTTGATGATGTGCGGCCTTTTGGTGGTACAAGGGATCGTGGGGCTGGTGTGCGCGATTACGGCGCAGTATTTTGCCGCGCGAGCCGCAGTTGGTTTTTCCACCAAATTGAGACATGCCTTGTTTGCCAAGATTCAGGGCTTGTCTTATTCAGAACTGGATACGGTGGGAACCTCTACCCTCATTACCCGTATGACCAGCGACGTGAACCAGGTGCAGAACGGCGTGAACCTGGTTTTGCGGTTGTTTTTGCGTTCGCCGTTTATTGTTTTCGGCGCTATGGTGATGGCGTTTACAATCGATGTGCGCTCGGCGCTTATTTTTGCGGTGGCCATTCCGTTGCTGTCGATTGTTGTGTTCGGCATCATGCTGTGGACCATGCCCCTTTACAAAAAAGTTCAGCAGGCGCTGGATCGCGTATTGAGCGCAACCCGTGAAAATCTGACGGGTGTTCGTGTTGTGCGCGCGTTCTGCAAGGAAGAAAGCGAAATCGATGAATTCGATTCCCGCAATAACCGTCTGAATCGTTTGCAGCAGTTTGTTGGCAAGATTTCCGCATTGATGAATCCGCTGACATATGTATTGATTAACCTCGCCGTTGTGGTACTCGTTTATACCGGCGCTTTGCAGGTAAACAGCGGAAATCTGAATCAGGGCGACGTGGTTGCGCTTTATAATTACATGTCTCAGATTCTGGTTGAGCTGATTAAACTGGCCAGCCTGATTATTTCCATCACGAAAGCTTTGGCCTGCGCCAATCGAGTGCAGTCTGTGTTGGAACTTTCCTCGAGTTTGGAAAAGACAGAACAGACGAAAGCAGAGCCGAATGCCGCTAAAGTGGAATTCCGTCATGTGAATCTGCGCTATCATGGCGCCGGCGATGATTCTTTGACGAATGTTCATTTCCGTGCTGAGCCGGGCCAGACGATTGGTATTATCGGCGGTACCGGTTCGGGTAAAACTTCTCTGGTAAACCTGATTCCCCATTTTTATGATGCAACAAGCGGTATGGTTTTGGTAGACGGACGGGATGTGAAATCCTTTGATGCGGACGAGCTGCGCCGCAAGATCGGTGTTGTCCCCCAGAAAGCCGTTT
This sequence comes from uncultured Clostridia bacterium, assembly GCA_944384905.1. Taxonomy (GTDB): domain Bacteria; phylum Bacillota; class Clostridia; order Oscillospirales; family Acutalibacteraceae; genus RGIG7265. Next base: position 113,823 of record CALWVE010000031.1, on the reverse strand, counting down.
TGTTTAAGGGAACGATTCGTGAAAACCTGCTTTGGGGCAATCCGGATGCTACGCAGGCGGATATCGACCGAGCGCTGGAAGTTTCTCAGGCAAAAGAGATTGTTTCCGGAAAAGAAGGCGGCTTGGAAGCGCCGGTTGAGCAGAACGGTAAAAACCTTTCCGGTGGTCAGCGTCAGCGTTTGACGATTGCACGTGCGCTGGTTCGCAATCCCGAAATTCTGATTCTGGATGACAGCGCCTCGGCACTTGACTTTGCTACCGACGCCCGACTGCGCAAGGCAATTCGGGAAATGGAAAACAGCCCCACGGTCTTTATCGTTTCGCAGCGCACCTCCTCTATCCGTCATGCGGATCAGATTATCGTACTGGATGACGGTCAGGTATGCGGAATCGGGACACACGATGAACTTTTGGAAAACTGCGAAGTTTATCAGGAGATTTATCAGTCTCAGTTTGCCAAGGAGGGAAAATGATATGAAGGTATCTGAAAAAACCAAAAACAGCACGCTGGGAAAAGTTTTGCATTATATCCGGCGTTATATGGCTTTGCTTATTTTTTCCATTCTCCTGGCAGCTTTAACGGTTGTGCTGACCTTGTATCTCCCTGTTTTGATTGGACAGGCAATCGACTGCATTGTGGCGCCGGGTGCCGTTAACTTTGGAGCGATTTCCCCCATTCTGCTGCGCGGCATCGTGGTGATTGCTGTAACAGCTGTTGCGCAGTGGATTATGAATATCTGCAACAATAAAATCACCTATCATGTGATTCGCGATATCCGCGCGGATGCATTCCGCAAAATTCAAAGTCTGCCGCTGAAATATATTGATTCCCATCCGTATGGCGATATTGTAAGCCGCGTGATTGCAGACGCCGATCAGTTTGCGGAAGGTTTGCTGATGGGCTTTTCCCAGTTCTTTACCGGTGTGCTGACCATTTTGGGAACGCTGGTATTCATGCTGACGATCAACGTGTGGATTACGCTGGTGGTCGTGGTTATTACGCCGCTTTCGCTTTTCGTGGCAAAGTATATTGCTTCAAAAACACACGCGATGTTCCAGCTGCAGTCTGAAACCCGCGGTGAACAGACAGCCTTTATTGATGAAATGGTCAACAACCAGAAGGTTGTGCAGGCGTTTAATCATACGCAGGCCAATATGGAAACGTTTGACGAGATCAACGCCAGACTGGAAAAATGCTCGCTGCGTGCTATTTTCTTCTCTTCCATTACCAATCCGGCCACCCGCTTTGTCAACAATATTGTTTATGCCGGCGTCGCGCTTACAGGCGCTTTTGTGGCCGTACAGGGTCTGCTTTCGATTGGTAGTCTTTCCGCGTTTTTGAGCTATGCTACCCAGTATACGAAGCCCTTTAATGAAATTTCCAGCGTGGTAACGGAACTGCAGAACGCCATGGCTTGCGCTGCACGTTTGTTTGAACTGATCGAAGAAGAGCCGCAGACAAGCGATGCAGGACTTCCCGATTTGCCGAAAGCGGAAGGAAATGTTTCCCTCGAACATGTATATTTCTCTTATATTCCCAGCCAAAAGCTGATCGAAGATTTGAATCTCACGGTGCGTCCCGGACAGCGGATTGCCATCGTCGGCCCGACCGGATGCGGCAAAACGACGCTGATCAATCTTTTGATGCGTTTCTACGATCCGAACGACGGCTGTATTCGGGTAGACGGGCAGAACATTCGCGAGATTACCCGCCATAGTCTTCGGGCGAACTACGGCATGGTGCTCCAGGATACTTGGCTGAAAGCCGGAACGATTCGGGAAAATATCACGATGGGACGTCCGGACGCTACGGACGAAGAAGTGATTGCGGCTGCAAAAGCGGCACATTCCCATAGCTTTATCAAGCGTTTGCCGAACGGATACGATACGGTCATTGGCGAAGAAGGCGGCAGTCTCTCTCAGGGACAAAAACAGCTTTTGTGTATCACCCGCATTATGCTGTGCCTGCCCCCCATGCTGATTCTGGACGAAGCCACGTCTTCTATCGATACCCGAACGGAAATCCGCATTCAGAAAGCGTTTGCCAAATTGATGAAAGGCCGCACAAGCTTTATCGTGGCGCATCGTTTGTCTACGATTCGTGAAGCCGATACGATTCTGGTTATGAAAGACGGAAAGATCATCGAGCAGGGTAATCACGATTCTTTGATGGCCTTGAACGGATTCTACGCCACTTTGTACAACAGCCAGTTCTCGGCTTAAAATGAAAATGCCGCTGTCCTTTTTGGATGGCGGCATTTTTGCAACAAATTGACACGAATCTGCAACAAATTGGCTTTGTACTTTCCCCATTTTTGTGCTAAGATAAAACCAATCAGATTTGGGAGGGTTACTTATGTTACAGCATCACCATATCAAAACGGATTTGTGTGTTGTAGGCGGCGGCCTAGCCGGCATGTGCGCTGCAATTGCCGCGGCACGGGCAGGCTCTAAAGTTGTATTGATGCAGGAACGTCCGGTTTTGGGCGGCAATGCTTCCGGCGAAATCCGCATGTGGGTTTGCGGCGCTAAAAACTGCCGCGAAACCGGGATTATCGAAGAAATTCAGTTGGAAAATCTGTATCGCAATCCCGATAAATTGTGGCCGATGTGGGACGGGATTCTGTATGGCAAGGTAAAAGCGGAACCGAATATCACGCTGCTTTTGAACTGCTCCTGCTGCGATGCTGAAATGGATGGGAATACGATTCACAGCATTACGGGCTGGCAGATGACCACACAAAGCTGGGTTACCGTAGAAGCAAAGTTTTTTGCCGATTGCTCCGGCGATAGTATTCTGGCTCCGCTTACGGGCGCGCATTATCGTGTTGGCCGTGAAAGTGCCGATGAATTTGGCGAGAAAATTTCCAACACGCAGCCTGATCCTTATACGATGGGCCTTTCCTGCCTGATTCAGGCCAGAAGACTCGATCGTCCGGTTCAATTCGTGGCTCCGTCCTGGGCTAAAAAAGTCACCCGCGAGGAAATTGAGCGCCGTATGCCGGATATGAATGATCCGATGGAAAACTTCTGGTATCTGGAATTGGGCGGCAACCGTGATTCCATTCACGATACGGAAACGATTCGCGACGATTTGGTGGCACTGGCTTTTGGTTTTTGGGATTATTACAAAAACAGCGGCGAATTTGAAGGCGCCGAATATTGGCAGATGGATTTCCTCGGTTTTCTGCCGGGTAAACGTGAATCCCGCCGCATGATGGGTGAATACATCATGACACAGCAGGATGTGCTGACCGGTGGACACTTTGATGATGTCATCGCTTATGGCGGCTGGCCGCTGGATGACCATCATCCCGATGGTTTCTACCACGAAGGCAATCCCAATCAATGGGGCGATACGCCGGCGCCTTATGGTATTCCGTATCGTGTCCTTTACTCCGAAAATATTGAAAACCTCTTCTTTGCGGGCCGAAATGTCAGTATGACGCACGCGGCGATGAGTTCGGCGCGCGTTATGGCGACTTGTGCCTTGCTGGGTCAGGCTGTTGGTGAAGCGGCTTCCATGGCGGTTGTTTATCAGACCACGCCGCATGGTATTTATGCCGATCATCTCGATGAGCTGAAAGAACGCCTGATGCGCAACGATAGTTTCCTCCCCTATAACAAGCGGACAGTCAGCCCGATTACGCTCTCTTCTGCGCTGTGTTGCCCGGATGCTATACAGCTGGAAAATCTGCGCAACGGTATCGACCGCAACAATCATACCTATGGCTCGGAAGATTTTGGTGCATGGATTCCCGTCGGCGAACCGGTTGTGTACACTTTGCCACAACCTACGGAACTCAAAGAAGTGCGTGTCGTTTTTGACAGCGATTTGGAACACCTGACGATTCCGGGCGGTGATTGCGAACGGCTGCACAGTATGCGCTGCAATGTAGAGCCGGATTCTCCGCAGATGCATTTGCCCAAGACACTGCCCAGCCATTTTAAAGTGGAAGTACAGACTTCTTCCGGTTGGGAAACGTTTTACGGCACAGATTGCAATTTCCAGCGCTGCTTGCGCTTGAAAACAAAAGCGGAACCGGTTACGGCTGTTCGGCTCACAGTTGAAAAATGCTGGTATTCGGATGATCCCCGCGTACATGTGTTTTCATTTGATCTGTATGAATAATTTATTTCTGTTTAGGCGCAAATAAAAACAGCCTGCGGTTAATGCCGCAGGCTGTTTTTTGTATAGAATTTATGCAAGCAAATCGGCCGTAGAAGCGTTAGCGGCTTTTAAAAAGTCAGCAGGACTCAGCTCAATTTGGGTACCGATCCTTCCCCCGCTTACAATTACTTTTTCGAGCTTCAAGACGCTTTCATCGATTCTGGTTTCAAAAGGTTTTTTCATTCCGATTGCCGTACATCCGCCGCGGATATAGCCTGTAATGCTTTGCAGATCTTTGACGTGAATCATGGCAATGGATTTCACGCCAACAGAACGCGCAGCTTTTTTAAGATCCAGTTCAGCTGCAATCGGAATCACAAACACATAATATTGACGGTCGTTGCCGACGGTCACCAAAGTTTTGTAGACTTTTTCATAGGGCTCTCCCAATAAATCGGCTACGGCCAAACCGTCTGTGAAGTCATCGCAGGTATAATGAATCACTCTAAAATCGATTTTTTGTTTTTCAAGAATGCGAATTGCGTTGGTTTTCGTTTCCTTTTCCTTGTTTTTCGACATAATATCCCTCTTCGCTGTTTCCTGTTTAATTTTTATTATAGCGGATATGTGCAAAAGCGTCAACTAAGCGATGGATCATCCGGTTTATCGTTTTGGTTGACACTAACGTGAAATCATTGTACAATAAAAACACGAAATTGTATTGTGCCGAAAGAAGGTCCGATGTTTTGAATTTTCAAGTTCTGCTTTCGAACCCACTGATCAATGTGGCCGTATTGTGCTGGCTTTCAGCTCAATTCTTAAAGGTACTCATTGAATTTATCACGAATAAAAAATTTGACCTGCATCGGCTAAAAGGCGCAGGCGGAATGCCGAGCTCGCATTCTGCGCTTGTTTGTGGGGTTAGTTTGTGCGCATTTACCACATATGGCTTCTCTTCCCCTATTTTTGCGCTTTCCATCGTTGTGGCCATGATTGTTATGTATGATGCTACAGGCGTTCGCTGGGCCGCAGGACTGCACGCTAGGGCCATCAATAATCTGGTTGATTATCTCACGGATAATGAAGGAATCGACAAAAAAGAATTGGTAGAAATGATTCCCAAATTGAATGAATCTTTGGGACACCGAATTATCGAAGTGATTTGCGGCGCACTGTTGGGTGTTGTGATTGCTTTGATTGAATATCTGGTTCGTATTTTTTGATCTTTTGTATCCATAATTTAATTGAATGAATTTTGTATTGCTCCGGTTTGTGTTTTTTGCATAAACCGGAGCAATTTTATTTTATAAAGCGTGTTCTGGCTCTTTTTATCCTATTTTCGTTCCCGGAAATTTGATTTTGAAGGTATTGACTTTTGGTTAATCAAGGAATATAATAAACTCATTGATAGTTCACAGGTTTATTATTAATAAATTAATTTAAAACAGGAAGTGATTTATTTGAGTCAAGAAGAAAGTTTTGAAAAGAAACGTATGGAAGCGATTAAGAGGCTCATCGCGGTTCACAGATTGCATCGTAGTTTTTGCGAACATCGAATTGGAGGGATCGGCATTCATCGTGGACAGCATCAGATGCTGATGTATTTGGCCCGTCAGAAGGAAATTCCGTCCCAGAAACAGATTGCAGATCGCCTTGAAATCAGCCCGGCCGCAGTAGCGGTCATGCTGAAAAAGCTTGAAAACGGGGGCTATGTAGAGCGCAAGCCATCTAAAACGGACAATCGATATAATGAGATTTTCATTACGGATAAAGGCCGTCAGATTATTGAGCAATCCACACAGGAGTTTTCGGCAATCGATCAGATCATGTTTGAGAATATCAGTGAAGATGAAATTATCGAGTTGACGAAAACATTGGATAAGGTTTGCTTAAATATCAAGCAGGCTTTAAACCGTGACCATATTTATCCTGATGGCCTTCATATGCCCAAAGTCAATCTTTCCGAGAAAGGATGATCTTCTTTGAAACGGTGGTTCAAGTATATTAAACCATATTTGCCCTATTTTATTTTGGGACCGCTATGTATGATTGTCGAAGTGGTCGGCGAAGTTGTTATGCCGAAATTTTTGGCTGGAATTATTGATAACGGCGTGCAGACCCGGGATATCGGGCAAATCATTCTGATGACCGTTCTGATGATTCTGACAGCTCTGTTGATGATGGCCGGCGGTGTGGGCGGTTCTTATTTTGGCGCCAAGGCATCCGTAAATTTTGCGGCTGATCTGCGCCGGGATGTCTATAGCAAAGTTCAGGAATTTTCTTTTGCCAATATCGATCGTTTTTCGACTGGTTCGCTGGTAACCAGATTGACCAACGACGTTACGCAGCTGCAGAACTTTACCAATATGCTTTTGCGCATGGCGCTGCGCGCACCGGGTATGCTGATCGGCGGCTTGATTATGGCCATTTTGCTGCGTCCTTCTTTGGCGCTGGTTCTGCTGGTTATGCTTCCCCTGCTGCTGATTTGTATGACACTGTTTATCCGCAAGGGTTTCCCGCTTTTCAATAAAATGCAGGAAAAGATCGACGCACTGAACTCGAATGTGCGCGAAAGCGTAACCAATGCCCGTGTAATCAAATCTTTCGTTCGCGAAGATTTTGAAAAGAAAAAGTTTGCACACTCGAACGCCAATTTGAAGCAGGCCGGTATGAATGCTATGAAAGTTATGATTTTTCTGCAGCCGGTCATGATGTTCTTCATGTATACCACAACGCTCCTGGTTGTGTGGTTTGGCGGTAATACGGTTATTGCCGGCAACATGCAGCTTGGCGATCTCACAGCTTTTATCACGTACATTACGCAGATTTTGATTTCGCTCATGATGGTTTCCATGCTGTTTGTCATGAGCTCTCGTGCGATGGCTTCCAGCCGCCGTATTCGCGAAGTGCTGGATGAAAAAATTGATTTGAATGACGACAATGCAGCCAATAAAGAACTGCAGGTCAGCGAAGGTCGTGTTGAATTCCGTCACGTTGATTTCCGGTACTATAAAAACAGCGAAGATAAAGTTCTGGATGATATTACATTTACAATCGAACCCGGCCAGACGGTTGGTATCATTGGTTCTACAGGCTGCGGCAAATCTACGCTGGTTTCTATGATTCCGCGTCTGTATGATGTCGATGCCGGTGAGGTTTTGGTTGACGGCGTGAATGTTAAAGACTATTCCCTGTTCCATCTGCGTGAAGGCGTGGGCATGGTTTTGCAGAAAAACGTTTTGTTCGCCGGTAGCGTAAAAGAAAACCTTTTGTGGGGCGATGAAAACGCAACCGATGAAATGATTCAGAATGCTGCCGCACATGCACAGGCAGATGGTTTTGTGAAGAGTTTCAACAAGGGCTATGACTATGATTTGGGTCAGGGCGGAACGAACGTATCGGGCGGCCAGAAACAGCGTTTGTGTATTGCCCGTGCGCTGCTGAAAAAGCCGAAGATTTTGATTCTCGACGACAGTACCAGCGCTGTTGATACCGCTACAGAAGCCCGCATTCGTGAAGCTTTCCGTACGGAGCTTAAGGACTCCACGAAAATTATTATTGCGCAGAGAATTTCCTCCGTTATGGATGCAGATGAAATCATTGTGATGAACGAAGGTCGTATTACCGGTATCGGTCATCATGAGGAACTTTTGAAGAGCAATAAAGAATATCAGGAAATTTATTACTCGCAAATGGATAAGAAGGAGGCGACTGCGTAATGGCAAAACGGACGCTTGAAGATCTTGCCAGACAATATAACAGCAGCGTTTCGACAAATGGCCCACGCGGTCCAATGGGCGGTGGTCCGGGAGGCCCGCGTGGACGCGGCGGACATATGGGCGGCAAGCCGAAAGATACCAAAAAAGTAGTCTCTCGCCTTTTTTCGTACATTTCCGCCTATAAGTTGAGATTGCTTGTTGTTTTGATTTTCATGCTGCTCAACACCGTTTGTTCGTTGGCCGGTTCTTATATGCTGCGGCCGATTATGAACAATTACATCGCAGCCGGACGCTTGGAAGGTTTCCTCTATGCGTTGTTGGTATTGGCGGGCGTTTATCTTTGCGGTGTGTGCGCTGCTTATATTCAGGCACGCCTGATGCTGGGCATCTCTCAGAATGCTGTAGAACGTATTCGAAACGATCTGTTTAACAAGCTGCAGAAACTGCCGATCCGTTTTTATGATACGGAAAACAACGGCGATATCATGAGCCGCTTTACCAACGATATCGATAACATCGATATGATGATCAACAACAGTATTGTATCGGTTATTTCCGGCACCATTTCTCTGGTTGGTACGTTCGCTATGATGGTGAGCATGAATATCTGGCTTACTCTCATTACGGTGGCTTTTATCCCGATTTTTGCCTTGGGCGGCCAGGTTATCGGTAAATTCAGCCGCCGCTATAATACGGCCCAGCAGGCTGCGTTGGGTGCGGTTAACGGCTATATCGAAGAAACCGTTTCCGGCCAGAAAGTTATCAAGGTATTCAATCACGAAGAAACCTGTGTGGAAGAATTCAATCTTTTGAACGGCGACCTGCGTGAAAAGCAGATGAAATCCCAGTTCTATGGCGGCATTATGGGACCGGTTATGGGCAATACCAGCCAGCTCAGCTATGCGCTCACTGCCGGTATCGGCGGTATCCTGGTTGCCATGGGATGGTTTGATATTGGCGGTCTGACGGTATTCGTTAACTACTCTAAACAGTTCTCCATGCCGATCAACCAGATTTCCATGCAGATGACCACCATCTTCTCTGCACTCGCCGGTGCGGAACGCGTGTTCAATATCCTGGATCGTGAAGAAGAAGAACCCGATGCCATAGATGCGGTAGATCCCGAAAAAATTATGGGTGATGTCCGTCTGGATCACGTTACTTTCGGATACAATCCGGATAAGGTTATCTTAAAGGATATTTCCCTGTATGCTAAGCCCGGACAGAAAATCGCATTTGTCGGTTCTACCGGTGCTGGTAAAACAACTGTAACCAACCTGCTCAACCGTTTCTATGATATTCAGGACGGTACGATTACCATCGACGGTATGAATATCCGTGATATCAAGCGCGTAACGCTGCGCAAAAATATTGCCATGGTCTTGCAGGATACCCATTTGTTTACTGGCACAGTTATGGAAAATATTCGTTATGGCCGGCTCGATGCAACCGATGAAGAAGTCATTCAGGCTGCCAAAACTGCAAGTGCCCACGGCTTTATCACCCGATTGGAAAATGGTTATGACACGATGCTTGAAGGCGATGGCGCTAATCTGTCGCAGGGTCAGCGTCAGCTGCTTAATATTGCACGTGCAGCTTTAAGTAAAGCACCGATTCTGGTTCTGGATGAAGCGACCAGCTCGGTTGATACCCGTACGGAACGTTTGATTGAACAAGGCATGGATGCTTTGATGAAGAACCGCACGACCTTTGTGATTGCACACCGTCTCTCAACCGTTCGAAATGCCGACGCCATTATGGTTTTGGAACAGGGCGAAATCATTGAGCGTGGAAATCACGATCAGTTGCTTGAACTCAAAGGCCGTTACTATGAACTGTATACCGGCAAGAAGGAACTGGACTAATCCTCTCTCCTATCGCTCTCAAGCCGCAGATGCAAGAAATTGTATCTGCGGCCTTTTCTTTTGTATCTACTTGACAGCCGCCTGTTTTTCCATTACCATTAATACACTAGAGTAAAGGAAGCTGAGCATGAAAACAGTAACGATTCAACCCAATGACGCCGGACAGCGGCTTGATAAATTCCTCACCAAGGCATATCCCAACCTGCCCCAGTCCATGCTGTATAAATCGATTCGCAAAAAAGATATTAAGCTCAATGGAAAGCGCTGCGAAATTTCCACACGGCTGCAGACCGGAGATGTGCTGACACTTTATTTAAAGGATGAATTCTTTCAGCAGGAAGCAAAAGAATATGATTTTCTGAAGGCTCCCAACAAGCTGACAATCGTTTATGAAGACAGCAATATCCTGTTATTGGATAAAAAGCCGGGCCTGATCGTTCATCCGGATGAAACGTATCATTTTGATTCACTGATTACACGTGTACAGCATTATCTTTATGATAAAGGCGAGTATAACCCCGAAGACGAGCAATCGTTTGCGCCTGCGCTGATCAATCGTATTGACCGCAATACAGGCGGAATTGTCATGGCGGCAAAAAATGCAGAGACGCTGCGCATTATGAACGAAAAGCTCAAACACCGCGAGCTTGACAAGCGCTATTTATGCGTTGTATGCGGGAAGATGCCGAAATCCGAAGATACGCTGACAGCCTATCTGGAAAAAAATGAAAGTCAGAACCGGGTTTATATTTCTAAAAAGCCTACCCTTTCGAGCAAAAGCATTCGTACGCGCTACCGTGTATTGGAAGAAAAGCGCGATTACAGCTTGTTGGAAATTGAACTGCTTACGGGTCGTACACACCAAATTCGAGCGCATATGGCCTCGATTGGGCACCCGTTGGCGGGCGACGGGAAATATGGCACGAATGTGCAGAATAAAAAGACCGGTTTTCGTTATCAGGCTTTGTATTCTTATCGCTTGACATTTACTTTTACGGAAGACGCCGGCATTTTGAATTACTTAAACGGCAAAAGCTTTCAAGTTCGGAACATTTGGTTTCTCGATCCCTTTGCCGCTTTTCCGGATTGATGCAGAAAAAACAGCAGCAGAATGCAACTTGCATTCTGCTGCTGTTTTTATGTTCTTATTAAAGCGTTTCAGCCGGCGGTAATTTCTTAATGCCGAACAATTTGCGCAGGCAAAAACCCATAAAGCCATGACTTTTTACGATGACTACTTTCATATTGCAGACCCTCCTGTCAATGAATCAGCAGACAGACTCCCAGTGCTGTAATAATCAGAGCCGCTAAAAACAGCACCAGGCCCTGCGGGCAAAAGCAGGAAAGGGCAAGCCCCAGGCCGAATGAGCAGGCGCATGCAGCGCGTGTTCGATAATCTTTAAAGCAGCAACTTCTGCATCTGCCGGGCATCGCTTCACCCCCGCTCCCGTTCTATACTTACAATTTCAGTATATACGGGACGAGCCGTTTTGGTTACGGGAGAACGGTAACGAGGATTAAGGCCATTCCGCTATGGACAATAATATCTGCCGTATCCTCAACAATGGCGTTGCTGACGCCCATCAGCGTACCACCGGTAGCCAATACGCCATGATCCAACGGATACTGCAGGCCGCAATAGGTAACGGTACAGGTCGGTTCTTTAAACGGAAAAACAGACACAATAGCGCCCTTCATACCGGTCAGGCTGAGTTTGCCGCCGGTTATCAGAAAGATTTTCGTTGTATTATCGGCCATCAGAGCACGTCCGCCGTGCTCCGCTATGTAGACCAGCACCTGCATGTTGGCGATTGTATGATCCAATCGTGGGCCGCCCATGCCGCCGATTAAGACAAACGAGGAATATCCGCGCTTAAAGCCTTCCATAACCGCAGCCTGCATGTCGGTAACATCCTTTTCCACAGGCAGCAAAATTGTAGGCCAATCGTCCGGCGGCAAATCGGTTGCCGAATCAAAATCGCCGATGACCAGATCCGGCTGGATACCAAAGCGCATCGCTGTTTCAAATCCGCCGTCCGCGCAGATAATAAAATACTCCTCGGGAGAAAATTCTTTGAAAACTCGGTCGTCTTTTAGCGGTGAGGCGCCGATAATCATACATTTTTGGGCTTGTTCCATTCTCTAAGATCCTTTACTTCCTGATACATGGCCACATAGCTGGCATGACGAGACGGATCGATTTTCCCTTCTCGCACGGCTTCCAGAACCGCACAGCCTTTTTCGCAGGTGTGCGAACAGGAAACGAACTGGCACTGGCCGAGATAAGGCTCAAATTCCCGGAAAGCCTGCGGCAGATCATCTTTTGATACAAAACCGTAGCGCTCGATATCCATTGTGGAAAAACCGGGCGTGTCTGCAATCAAACCGCCTTGTCCAATATGGAAAAGTTCAACACGTCGGGTTGTATGGCGGCCGCGTCCCAGTTTCTGGCTGATATCGCCGGTAGGAAGACCCAATGAAGGGTCGAGCCGATTCAGCAATGTGGTCTTTCCCACTCCGGAATTCCCTGTAAAAACAGAAAGTTTGCCATCCAGCATTTTGCGGATTTGCAGAACCCCTTCGTCGTTTTCCGTGGAAAGCGTGATCACAGGAATCCCGGCCCGCGTATAGATCGTTTCGAGGTATGCCCCGTCTTTCAGGTCGTTTTTTGTGATGACCAAAACGGGTGTAATGCCTCGAATCTCCGCTGCTGCAATCGTTTTATCGATAATCAGGAGATTCGGAGTCGGCTGACAAACAGATGATACAATAAACAGTGTGTCGATATTGGCTACAGGAGGGCGAATCAAAAAATTTTTTCGCTCAAGGATTTCTTCGATCGTGCCGGTATCATCAGCTCCCGGCTCGATACGCACGAAATCACCTGCGCAAGGGGAGATTTTATTTTTTCGGAAAATCCCCCTCGCTTTACAAGTATACAGGGTATCCCCGCATTCAACATAATAGAAATCGCTCATTCCTTTGAGAATACAGCCTGTCAGCATAGTTTCCTCCCTGTTAATGGCTACTTTCTTCCGAAGAAGACGATGAGGATGACGAAGAACTTTCTTCAGAACTGCTGGGTTCGGAAGACGATACGGTATCCTGATAGTTGAAAGACTGCGTTACCGAATAAGTTCCGTTGTCAAAATCGATATCGATGTGCAGATATTCCTGACCATCCAATGTGACAACGACCTTATCAACGCCGTTTTTGCCTTCAAACGCCAATTCAACGATTCCGTTGATCTGCGGATTGACCACTTTGGATTCAACCAATTCACCGTTTCGATACACTTTCATATCGATATCGTGATTGACTCCTGTGGGAAGAACGGCATAGTAACGAATGGTTGTAGACGACTGTTCTCCCGAGCTGACTACGATATTCACCGTTGTGCCGGAAGAAACTTTATTGCCGGGCAAGGGATCGGTTTCCAATACGGTTCCGGCTGCCTGACCACTGTCATCAGCCTGCGTAACCTCGCCAACAACCAATCCGGCGTCCTGCAAACGTGCTTTTGCGGTTTCCAGCGGCATGCCGATGACGGCGGGAACCGGTACCTGCGTATCGGTCGGTCCGGTGCTGACATAAATGTTTACTTTGCTTCCTTTTTTAACAGACGTGTTGCCTGCCGGATCTGTGCTGACCACATAGCCGGAAGCTGTTTTATCGTCAGCCACAAAAACAATGGTGGGTTCCAATCCCTGCTCTTTGATCGTGTTGTATGCATCCAGCTGAGACTGGCCGCGTACGTCAGTCAATGTCACGGAATCGGGAGAAATATTGACAATCAGCGTGATTTCTTTTCCTTTTTTAACGGTCAGACCTTCTGCGATCGATTGTTTCAAAACAATTCCGGGATCAACTTCAGGATCGTTACCGTCTTTGATGGCAAAGGTGAAATCAGCATAGACCGGGTTATCTTTGATGTCATTCACATAATGCTTTCCGATGAAATTGGGAACCATCACTTCGTCGGTTACATTCCCGGAATTATTGCTGAATATACCGACTACAAACATAATCAGGAACGCGACGGCAGCCACCAGAATGGCAATGCCAATGCCGGAAAGCACCATAACTGCGCGGCTGTGCTTTTTGTTTTTGGGCATATCCTCTTCGTATTCATACGAATCGGTATAGGCGTTGTTTCCTTGCATTACCTGATCGACATCGGTGATCGTTTCAATAGCACCCGTATTGGTATTGTATCGATAGCCGAATTGGATGGAAGGATCTTTGCGGAAAGCTTCCAGGTCCTGCAGCATCTGTGCCGCGCTTTGATACCGCTGGGCAGGATTTTTCTGCATAGCACGCAGGGTGATTTCTTCCAGACCATCCGGAATAGACGGGTTGATGTCTTTGGGCGGCTGCGGCTGCGATTGCAGCTGCATAATGGCTACGGATACGGCATTATCCGCTTCGAACGGAAGCTGGCCGGTCAGCATTTCATACAGCATAACGCCGACCGAATAGATATCGGCCTTTTCATCCGTAATATCGCCTCTCGCCTGCTCCGGCGCAATGTAATGTACGGAACCGATGGCTTTATCGGTCATAGTATGCGTTTGGCTATCGGAAAAACGGGCGATGCCAAAGTCCATCACCTTGATGGTGCCGTCGGGAAGCAGCATGATGTTCTGCGGCTTGATATCGCGGTGAATAATTCCCTTGCTATGGGCATGCTGAAGAGCATTCAGGATTTGCGTGGTAAAATGGATCGCTTCCTGCCATTTCAACGGATGGTTGCGCTCGAGATGCGTCTTAAGCGTAATGCCTTCAATATATTCCATGACAATATACTGAATGCGGTCTCCGAAACTGACATCGCAAACTTTTACAATATTGGGATGAGAAAGCACCGAAATTGCTTTGGATTCATTGCGGAAACGGCGCAGAAACTCGCTGTTATCGGCGAACTCATCTTTCAAAATTTTAACGGCTACCCAGCGGTCATCGATTCTGTCGTATGCTTTATACACACAGGCCATTCCGCCTTCGCCGATCATTTTCTGTAATTCGTATCGTCCGTCCAGACGTTTACCTTCAAAGTTTTCCATTGCGGTCATACCTCCGTGGCATTTGATCGGGTCTCTACCAGCGACACGGTAATATTATCTGCGCCGCCTGCCTCAAGGGCAAAGTCAAGAAGGTGATCCACAAGATCCTGCCCTTTATATTTACGCATAAAATCTGCCAAAATTTCATCATCTGCATAACCGCTCAGACCATCTGTGCAGGTCAGCAGCACATCTCCCGGAAGAAAATCCAGCATGGTCAGATCAGCTTCTACCGCAGGAGCTACGCCCACCACGCGTGTGATCACATTTCTGCGTGGATGCGTGCGTGCCTGTTCCGGCGTAATTTCCCCCAGGCGAACCAGCTCTTGTACCAACGAATGATCTTCCGTTAAACGGCGCAGTTTTCCTTCGCGGAAAAGATAAGCCCGGCTGTCGCCTACATGGGCAATATAGCAGCGGTTTTGAAAGATCAAAGCAAGCACAGCTGTTGTACCCATGCCCGCCAGTTCCGGCGTTTCGGATGCTTTTTCAAAAATACGCTGATTGGCCGTGTTTAAAATCTGCTGCAGAAGCGCGGGAAAATCCGTTTCGGCAGAAATAGAAGCTCCGACTTCTTCGAAAGACGATGAAATCGAATCTACAGCCGTTAAACTGGCCACATTCCCTCCGTTGGCGCCGCCCATGCCGTCGCAAACGGCTGTCCAAACGGCTCCATTGGGAAGGATTCCTGAAATATATGCATCCTGATTGGAACTGCGGACAGCTCCAATATCGGTTCTGCCAAATATATTCATCTGGCATTGCCTCCTTGTTTTGAAAATTAGGGGTTATGAATTCTTCGCCGATTCATTCAGCGTACGCCGGCGCAGCTGACCGCACGAAGCGTCAATATCGCTTCCCAGGGTTCTGCGAACCGTCGTCGTAATCCCACGATTTGCAAGTAAAGTACTGAACTTTTCAATCCGGGCGCTGCGATGGTATCCTGTTCCTTCTACAGAATTGACCGGAATCAGGTTAACATGACACAGCATCCCTTTCAGGCGGGAAGCCAGTTCCAGCGCACAGGCGTCGCTGTCGTTTACTCCATCGATCATGGCGTATTCAAACGAAATGCGGCGGTGCGTGGCGTCGGCATAACGCCGACAGGCATCCAAAAGCTGTTCGACATTCCATTTGCGGTTGATCGGCATTGTCCGGCTGCGGATCTCGTCGTTAGGTGCGTGCAGCGAAACCGAGAGCGTAAGCTGCAATTTCTCTTTTGCCAGCTGATCGATTTTATCGACCAGTCCGCAGGTGGAAAGCGAGATATGGCGCATGCCAATATTCATGCCGTCTTCGGACGAAACCAGCTCCAGAAAACGAAGAACGTTATCGTAGTTATCCAGCGGTTCGCCCATTCCCATCAGCACAATATTGGAGATACGGACATCGGCATCCCGTTCAGCTGCTTGAATCTGCGCCAGCATTTCAGAAGGCAGCAAATTGCGCAGATAACCACTTTTCCCTGTAGCACAGAACGTGCAGCCCATGCGGCAGCCAACCTGTGTGGAAATACAAATGGAATAGCCGTGTTTATATTTCATCAAAACGGATTCAACCGTTGCGCCGTCTTCAAAAGAAAACAAATATTTGATGGTTCCGTCTACTTTGGAAACCTGTTTGCGTTCAACTTTGGCAACCGCAAACGTATATTGCCCGGCCAGCTTTTCGCGAAGATCTTTGGAAAGATCAGACATTTCCGAAAAAGAAACCACGCCGCGATGCAGCCAGCGATAAACTTGTTTGGCGCGGAATTTCGGAAGACCGTCCTGTTTAAACAGCGCTTCCAGTTCCGGCAAAGTCATGCATTTCAAATCCGTCATCAAGTATCCTCCAAACGTCTTCGGAAACGGGCTACAAAAAATCCATCGGTATCGAGTACACCGGGCAGCATCGTCAGCATATAAGACGGTTCATCCAGCGCGTGATCCCGCAAAATCGGGTCCGGTTCAAATTCGGGATGGCCGGCAAGAAAACGCTCGGCCACTTGACTATTTTCTGCCGGATTTAATGTACAGGTGGAATAAACCAGCCGCCCGCCGGGTTTCACATGCGCTGCGGCATTTTCCAGAATAGCCGACTGAATCGCGGGCAGCCCTGCCGCATCAGACGGCTTTTTCCGGCGGATTTCCGGCTTGCGGCGGATCACGCCGAACCCGGAGCAAGGAACGTCGCAAAGCACGGTATCGGCCATAAAATCATCCTGAGCCGCAGAGGCGTCGCGGACAGATGCTGTGAGATTCGTAAGTCCCAAACGCTGTGCGCCGTCTTTAATTAAGCCGACGCGCCCTTTATATAAGTCAAAAGAAAATATATGCCCCGTATTTTCCATCTTTTCAGCCATAGTAAAACTTTTGCCGCCGGGTGCCGCGCAAACATCCGCAACAACCATGTTTGGTTGCGGTTCCACCAATGCGCACAAAAGCTGAGACGAAGTATCCTGCACATGAAACAGGCCTTCCTGAAAGGACGGAAGATCGGTGATTCTTCCCGGAAGTTTTTCTATTTTTAAAGCATGTTCCACGAATGTACAAGCCGAAACGGTGCATCCTTCCGCCTCCAGGCGGCTGCAAAGCGCTTCGTCGGTTACTTTTAAGGAATTCACGCGCACATACAGTGCCGCGCGATCAGAAAGCGCTTCCAGCATCGGCAGAAGATGTTCCCGGCCATAAGCCTGATCCCATAAACGGATGAGCGGCTGCGGAATGGCGTAGCGCACGCTGTAGGCTTTATACAAATCGGATTTTTCGTCCGGCCAAACCAATGCATCCCGATTCCGAAGAAATTGCCGGAGCACGGCATTAATTAACCCCGCGTACCGTCCCCGGCCGGTTGCTTTTGCCAGGGATACGGCTTCGTTCACGGCGGCCGAATCGGGAATGCGGTCTAAATAAAGAATTTGATAAACGGCCATCCGCAACAGCATCGCGGTTCCGTTTTCGAGTTTTTGATTCGGATTTTTAAGAAACTGCGCGATCACATAATCGAGCGTCAATTCTTTTTCCAAAACACCGTAAAAAAGAGTGCTGGCCAAGGCGCTGTCACGCGGTTCAAGCGCCGCGGCGCGCAGTGCTTTATCCAGTACGATATTGGAATAGCCTTCATTTTCTTCTACCTGAAGCAATGCGTCCAAGCAGGCACGGCGTGCCGTCATACCCTCACCCCTTTTCACAAAATTAAAGTTTAACCCAAATGGACATTGGATTCATTCAGCGGGTGCCCAAGCAGGAAATCTGCTCCGGACATACGCTTTTTATTTTCCGGCTGAATCTCATCCAGCCGCACGGCACCTTCGCCGCAATAAACACAGAAAGATTTATCTGGCCCGACAAACGCCGTTCCCGGTTCTCCTTTCCCTTCCAAAACGGAAACGCGGTAGACTTTCAGGCGTTTTCCGCCAAATAAAGTCAACGCGACCGGCCAGGGATTCAGACCTAATACACGATGCCGAATTTCGGCCGCAGATTTCGTGAAATCAAGCATAGCCATCGATTTATCCAGCATCGGTGCATAACAAGCGCCTTCTTCCGGCTGAGGAACCGGCTGTGCCGTACCGTTTTCCAGTTTCTCGAGCGTAGTTACAAGCAACTTTGCGCCCAAAACCATCAGACGATCGAACAACTCTCCGCTGGTTTCGTTTTCGCCGACGGGCGTTTCCAAGCGATCGAGCATATCACCCGTATCGAGGCCTTCGTTCATCAGCATCGTGGTTACACCCGCAACCGGATCGCCGCTGAGTACAGCCCACTGTACCGGCGCGGCACCGCGCCAACGCGGCAGCAGCGAGCCGTGAACGTTCACACAACCCAGCCGCGGAACAGCTAAAATGGCGGGCGGCAGCAGCTTTCCGTAAGCCACGACCACAATCACATCCGGCGCCAATTCCGTAAGAATTTCCAGCGCAGGACCCTTTTTCATGGATTTCGGCTGGTACACCGGCAGATTGTGGCGCTGCGCCAGTTCTTTAACGGGCGGAGCCGCCAGTGCGTGGCCGCGGCCTTTGGGTTTATCCGGCTGTGTAAAGACGGCGCATACTTCGTGACCGGCGTCCAAAAGCGCCTGCAAACTGGGGACGGCGAAATCCGGCGTGCCCATAAAAACGATTCTCATCCGTTCATCTGCTCCAATTCTTCCGGCGTCAGCATATGGCTGGCCCGAGTCGTAAAGACAATTCCATTGAGGTGGTCGATTTCGTGACAAAATGCGCGGGCAAGCAAGCCTTCCCCGGTCATTTCAAACTCGTCGCCGTGGCGATCAAAGGCGCGCACCGTGACTTTCATCGGGCGCTCAACAATGCCCCATTCGCCCGGAAAAGACAGGCAGCCTTCCTGACCTTCCTGTTTGCCGGACATTTTGGTGATAACCGGATTGACCAGTTCGATCAGGCCTTCGCCCACATCGATGGTGACAACGCGGCGCAGAATGCCTACCTGGGGAGCTGCCAGACCAACGCCGTTAGCGGCGTTCATGGTTTCGGCCATATCATCGAGCAAGGCGCCCAATTTGGCGTCAAATTTTTCTACCGGACGGCACGGTTTGAGCAGAACCTCATCGCCGGTTTTTACAATATTTCTTAAAGCCATTTTGTTTCACCTCATAAAATGGAATCCGGGTTGCAGTCTGTCAATACGGAAACCGCGGCAAACTCCCGCAGATTCATAAATTCTTCCAGCGATTCCGACACAAGCGATCGGAAATTGCGTCCAAACCGGCATTTAATTACCAGCTTGTACCGGTATTTTTCGCTGACTTTTACAATGGCCGCCGGAGAAGGATTCAGAATCCGCAGCGGCAGATCCGGGTACTTCGATTGCGCCCGTGTGCGAAAAATCTGCAGAAACCGCCGGCTGGCATCGGAAGCCAGCGATTCTTTTTCCGCTACAAATCCCACAACAAAAATATCTGAAAACGGCGGATACAACATAACGCGGCGGAATGTGATTTCCTGCTTGTAAAAGGCGGGGTAATCCTGCCTTGCCGCCAGCTGCAATACCGGGTTTTCCGGTGTAAAAGTCTGGATAATCGCGCGCCCGTTCAAACGGCCGCGGCCGGCACGTCCGACAACTTGTGTAAGCAAGTCGAATGTGCGCTCGTTACTGCGAAAATCATCGCCGTAAAGCGACTGGTCAGCATTCAATACGCCTACCAGCGTGACGTTTTCAAAATCCAAGCCTTTGGCTACCATTTGCGTGCCGATAATAATATCGTATTCTTTTGATGCAAAGGCATGAAGATTTTTTTCGAGTGAAAAGCGGCCGGATGCCGTATCGGTATCGATTCTCAGAATTCTGGCTTCGGGCAAAAGCTCAGCCAGTTGTTCTTCCGCACGCTGTGTACCCGTCCCCGAAAGGCGGATATGTTCCCCGCCGCAATGCGGACAGGTACGCATCAAAGGTACGGAATAACCGCAATAATGACACATCAATCTATGGTTGGCTGCGTGATACGTTAAAGAGATGCTGCAATGCGGGCAGGTAACCACTTCTTTGCAGTCCCGGCAGGATGCAAACGTATGATACCCGCGGCGGTTCAGCAGCAAAATCGATTGCTGCCCCGCTTGGCGGTTTTCTTCCAGCGCGACCAGCAAAGAGGAACTGAGAATTGAAGAATTCCCGGATTCCAGCTCCGCGTTCATATCCACGATTTCAACGCCGGGTAAAACGGCGTCGCCGTACCGGCGGGAAAGAATTTGCAGCCCGTATTTTCCGGGCGTTCCTTCCGGCAGAGAAGCCATGTAAAAGCTTTCCACGGAAGGCGTGGCGGAAGCCAGCACACAAAGCCCTTTGTGATAAGCACACCGAAAGCGCGCCACATCGCGTGCATGATACCGGGGAGAATTTTCGGATTTATACGTATATTCCTGTTCTTCGTCGAGCAGAATCAGCCCGATGTTGGATAACGGAGCAAATACCGCCGATCGTGTTCCTAAAACGACGGTTGCCAGTCCACGCTGTACACGTTTCCATTCGTCCAGACGTTCTCCGTTGGAAAGGCCGCTGTGGAAAATCGCTACGCGATCTCCGTAACGACCGCGAAACAGACCCAGTGTCTGTGCGGTCAGGGAGATTTCGGGCACCATGACAATGACACCTCTGTCCCTTTCCAAAACATAATCAATCAGCGAAAGAAAGACCTGCGTTTTTCCGCTGCCGGTTACGCCGAAAAGCAGAGAAGTCCGTCCTGCTTGTGCATCAAAATCATGTTTGAGCGCATCACAGGCCTCCGATTGTTCGGGAGATAAACGGATCTGCGTTGTTTCTTCAGAAGTATACAAAGTCTTAGGGATACGGAATCGCTCTTCCTCAAAGAAAGCGGCGGCACCTTTTTTAACCAGACCTGCTACTACTCCCTGCGTTACACCGGTAAAGTAGCAGATTTCTTTTACGCTGGCGGCGCCCATCTGCTGCAAGAGCGAGAAGACCTCCTGCTGCCGGGGAGAAAGCTTACCGCCTTCCCATTCCGGCACAATACGCACCATGCGGGTAAAAACATCGCCGGTGCGCCGAAACGCATGTTCTTCACGGATGATACAGCCTGCTTGTACAAGCGCTTGGTAATCGGAAGAATCAGCATCCAATCCAACCGTTTTGAGAAGGCTTTCTTCACGCACCGAAGAGCTGCTCTGTCTCAAATGAGCAAGCAGTGCCCGCTGGGTCTGTGAAAGGTCTTCCGGCTCAATTGTTTTTCCGATTGTACACACATAGGAAACATCCAAATGGAAGCCGGCCGGCATCAGCAGCCGGATCGCGTCAAAATAGGTGCAAAAGCACCGGTTTCTCAGCCATTCAGCCAAACAAAGCATCTCTTTGTTTAAAATCGGTTGCTCGTCCAGCTGCGCGCGAATCGCCTTGACCCTTTTATAGGAAGACTCTTCACAAATCCCCATAACAAGGCCGACCCGCGGCTTATTTGACCGTCCGAACGGAACCAGCACCCGGCATCCCGGCTGCAAAGTCTCGCTCAGCGTATCCGGCATAGCGTAATCGAATGTTTTATCAAAACTTTTTGCGGTATTTTCAAGCGCTACCTGAGCATATGCCATGCGGCATTACTCCTCTGTTTCAGGATTTTCCATATCCTCGTTTTCTTTGGTTTCTTCGTCAGCTTCCTGTTCCGAGGAAAGTTCGGATTCATGTGTTACGGAAACAGACTGCGGTACAGTAGGATTCAGATAATCTTCCGGATTGGGTTCAATGATTTTGAATTTGTTGGCCATGAAATCCTGTACGGCCAGATCAACCGGCTTTTCAACCAGAATTTCATGATTGTGCTCGGCCTCGTTGGCAATATCACGGGCACGTTTGGCAACAGCAATCACCAGGGAATACTGGCTGCGATGGGGAGTCGTAATTTTATTGGCAGAAGGTTTCAGCATGAGACAACATCCTTTCAATCACTTGGGGATCACGGGAAAAACGAAGTTTTTCAGCCGCAATAACCGTAAGAATATCGCGAACGGCCTGCTCGACCGTATCGTTATAAACAATGTAATCGTATTCACCGGCACACTGCATTTCTTTTACAGCCGTCTGCAGGCGCTCGTGAATTTTCTCTTCGGAATCCGTTCCTCTTGTACGCAAACGGCGTTCCAGTTCCTCCAGAGAAGGCGGCAGAACGAAAATTGTCACACAATCGGGCGCCAGCTTTTTCACCTGTGCGCCGCCCTGCACCTCGATTTTCAGCACCACATCGATTCCCTCTTCCAGCCATTCGCCGACAGGGCCGCGCGGTGTACCGTAATATTCGCCGCAGTAAGTCGCGTATTCCAAAAATTCTCCGCGACCGATTGCAGATTCAAAATCTTCTTTCGGTGTGAACCAGTAATCCACACCGTTTACTTCACCCTCACGCGGTGCGCGGGTTGTGGCGGAAACGGATTTCTTAACCGTCTGTGTACTTTCCAGCAGGCTTTTCAGAATCGTATCTTTTCCGCAGCCGGACGGCGCCGAAAGAACAACCAGAAGACCTTTATTCTTCTTCATCGTCAGTCAGCTCCTCTTCTGTCAGGGCTGCTCCCTGCGTATTATCGGTAAAGCGGTTCGCTACGGTTTCAGGCTGTACGGCCGAAAGAATCACGTGATCGCTATCCATTACAATCACCGCACGGGTACGGCGGCCATAAGTGGCGTCGATCAGCGTGCCGTGTTCTTTGGCGTCCTGGATAATGCGCTTAATCGGCGCAGATTCCGGGCTGACAATCGCGATCAGGCGATTGGCCGAAACCATGTTGCCGAATCCAATATTAACAAGTTTCATAAGTTCACCGTTACTCCATATTCTGAATTTGTTCGCGGATCTTTTCGATTTCGGCCTTCATATCCACCACGCAGTAGGCAATCTGTGCGTCGTTTCCTTTGGAGCCGATCGTGTTGGCTTCACGATTCATTTCTTGAACCAGGAAGTCGAGCTTGCGTCCCACAGGACCGCCGGCTTTGAGCATTTTCTGCATCTGATCAAAATGACTGCGCAGACGAACGGTTTCTTCGGCTACAGCCACCTTATCGGCAAAAATAGCCGCTTCTGTTACAATGCGCTGCTCATCCACGCGGTTTTCGCCCAGCATTTCATTGAGCTTCGCCTGCAAACGAGCCTGATACTCCCGAACAGTCTCGGGCGAACGCTCTTCAACTTTTGCAACCAGCGAAAGTATGGTCTGTGCGCGGCTTTCAACGTCTGCACACAAGCGGGCGCCTTCGGCTTCTCGCATGGCCAGAAAGCTTGTCAAAGCCTGCTGTACAGCCTGCTGAACATCCTGCCAGATCTGTTCTTCGTCTTCCGGCGCTTTCGTCACGGAAAGTACATCCGGAAAACGGGAGAGCGATTCTGCGGTTGTGGCATCGGCCACGCCATAACGGCCCGCAAGTTCGCGCAAAGCTTCCACATAGGCGCTTGCCAACGCATGGTTTACCGTGATCTGAACATCCGGAGATTCCAGCGTTTCGACTGTAAGGAAACAGTCTACCTTCCCGCGGGAAATGCTTTCCTGTAAGAATGCTTTCAATTTATCTTCCAAAAATGCATATGCACGCGGGCCTTTAAAACTGAATTCATAAAATTTGTGATTGACGGACTTGAGTTCTACGCAGATACGCCGGCCATGTGCGACGATTTCTCCGCGGCCAAATCCGGTCATGCTTTTTACCATAACTGCCTCATCTCAATTCTTTTTGTTGCTTTGTAAAAAGACACAATTTAACTAATATATTGTACCATCTACGCCCGTGTAATGCAACAAATATTTGCGATATTTTATGAAAATAGGAGAAAACAAAAGAAAACAGGATGTTTTCCGGAAGTCATTCTTCCCGGAAAATCATCCCATTCCCATCCGTTGGTTAATATTTTTTAGAGGTACGTCCTTTGTAGGCCGTCTTTTTGCGCTCGTTGGTTTTCGGTGCAGGCTTTTTTGCAGAAGCCTGTGCCTTGCGGGCAACAGCTGCCGAAAATGCCTTTAACGCCTTGACTTCTTTCGGCGTGAGCGGCCGATATTCGCCGGGCTGAAGCATGCCTAAACGGATCGGCCCGATAGCTGTACGCTTTAAGCGGGCCACTTCCAGCCCTGCTTGTTCGCACATTTTGCGGATTTGGCGGTTTCGTCCTTC
The DNA here is from genome assembly GCA_944384905.1 of uncultured Clostridia bacterium. GTDB lineage: Bacteria > Bacillota > Clostridia > Oscillospirales > Acutalibacteraceae > RGIG7265. Next base: position 89,462 of record CALWVE010000031.1, on the reverse strand, counting down.
TTTGAGCACGATTTCGAGAACAGAACGTCCCGGCTCATCCTGCAATACACGAACGGTTGCCGGCTGCGTAAGTACGCCGTCAATCACCATACCGGAAGAAAGTGCAACCAGCTGATTTTCATTTACCCGCGGACGGACAGTGACTCGGTAGGTTTTCGGCACATGGCCGGAAGGATGCATCATTTTGTTGGCAAAAGCGCCGTCGTTGGTAAACAGAAGCAAGCCTTCCGAATCGCGGTCCAGACGGCCGATCGGATAAACACGCTGCGGAATATCTTTTAAAAGCATCGTAACGTCTTTTCGATCGCGTTCGTCGTGCATGGTCGTGATGAATCCGCGCGGTTTATGCAGCATTAGGTACAGACGCTCTTCGTCCAAGGCTCGCGCGGAAACCGGTTCTCCGTCCAGGCATACACGGTCGCGCGAAGGGTCTACCTTATCGCCCAGCTGAGCAGGCGCACCGTTCACCGTAACCCGACCGTCCCGGATCATTTCTTCCGCTTTCCGGCGGGATGCTACACCGCAATCCGCCAGCATTTTCTGTACTCTGCAAAGTTCTGCCATTTTGTTCATTCCCCTGTTCTAAAATCCAAACAGCCACAGCCATTTTTGCCATCCTGTTTTCTCTTTGGGCTGCATCGATACAGCCTGCGCCGCTTGAAGCGGTATACTTCCTTTGTATTGCCCGTCGACATACCAGTCAACACGGGCAAGCGTCTGCCCTTTTTCAATCGGAGCATAGACAAAGGAAGGCCCCATTATTTTATAAGTAATTTTTTCCTGATCAAAAATCGAAACCTGCGGCGGCGTTTCCCAGCTTAATTCAACCGTTTGCTGTATGGCTCCCACAACAGGAATCGTTGTGGGCCATGCAGCGTCATCCAGCTGAACTTTTTGGATGGAAGCAAAAGCCGCTTCGTATAAAGCCTCGTGATCGTTCCAATCGTCCGGTGCATCCAGTGTGACGCAGATCAGACGCACGCCGTCTCGTTCCACCGCCGAAACCAAACATCGCCCGGCCTTATCGGTATAGCCGGTTTTCACGCCGATACAGCCGTCTATGCGTGAAAGCAGTTTATTGTGGTTGGCAAGCTTTACTGTTTTTTCGGGTTCCACAAACGAGACAGGATAAGAAGTTTGAGAAGCGATCTCTAAAAACGCAGGATTTTCGAGAACTTCCGCCGCCAAACGCGCCATATCCAGCGCCGTGCTGTGATGGTCGCCTTCATCCAAGCCGGACGCCGTGACAAAACAGGTATCTGTCATGCCAATTTCAGCGGCACGTTCGTTCATCCGCTCGGCAAATGCAGCTTCGCTACCGGCCAAATGAACCGCAGCCGAAAAAGCCGCATCGTTGCCGGAAACCGTGAGCATACCGGCCACCAGATTGGAAAGCGTGATTTTCCATCCCGCCTGAAGGCCAAGCGAAGAACCCTCGACGCTGGCCATTTCCTGCGTGATTTCCACAACATCATCCGACTGTGCGGCGGCTTCCAATGTCAGCAGCGCCGTCATAATTTTTGTGGTGCTGGCCATGGCCGCGGGTTCCTGCTCGTTTTTGCCAAAAAGAATACGCCCGGTATCTGCTTCCATCAAAACAGCGCGCGCCGCGCTGATATCGGGTGCCTCCATTGCCGAAACAGGCAGCGTATTGCCCGTTATCATCCACAAAAAACCGATTAGTACCATACCGGCCAGAAAAAGCCGGCCATGTCTTTTTTTCATTACGCATCACCTGCCCCATATCTATGCGAGGACAGGCACAATTAGTCGTCGGCTGTTTATTCTTTTTCCGGTACGGCCGGTTTGTTTTCGGCCTGCTCAGATTTCTTTTCTTCGCTGTCTTTCCCGGCGGCCAGATTCAGCAAAGCACCGATTTTTTCCACAATATCCGGCACGACGCCCACTGCACGGTCCATCGCGCTGGTATAGGGCTCAACCTGCTGAATACGCAGCTGGCCATCTTTGGAAACAATAAAAGCCACCGGCGTAACTGTTACACCGGCTCCCGCACCGCCGCCAAAATAGCCGGATGCGCTGGGATGTTTCGAAGGAATATCACTTCCGCCGGAAGCAAAACCATAACTTACTTTGGAAACCGGGATGACCGTGGTGCCGTCCGGAAGCGCAATCGGCTCGCCAACCACGGTGCTGACATCCACCATCTGGCGGATTTTTTCCAGTGTTGTATTCATCATACCTTCAATCGGACGTTCGCTCATGGAAATTCATCCTCTTTTCTGTAAAATTATTATCATCGGCCGGCCGCTTGGCCGGACACATTTTTCTTTTGGGTATCCGGCTGTGCATCGGCCGAACGTGTTTTCACAATAAGCATCAAAAAACGCCAGGCCAGCGCCAACAGGTGCCCCGGCAAAAGCAACGGCAAAATGCGCAGAGAAACCGATAAAACGCCCTGCGTTTCCCCTTTTTCATATTCCGCGGTTACACTGATTCGGGGATTTCGGCTCGGTTTGGCGGCGCACAGCATACCGAAAGCCGGATACAGCACGCTGCAAAGCTCTCCGTATTGGATCGCCGTTTGTGCGGCGTCTTCTCCGCGCACGACAACCCACAGATCCAGATGAGAAACGGAAATATCTTTTACAATCCGATAAGCCGAAGATGTAAGCAGGCGAATCAGCGAAATCAGAAATTCCATCAAGCCGGAAAATCCCTGGCTTCGGCGAAGTTCTTTTAGAAATTCCACAGCGGGATTCGGCTTTTTCTGTGCAGCAGGTTTAGGTTTGCTTGGGGCTGCAGGCTTGGAAGGAACCGGTTTTTTCGGCTTTTCCTCTTCACGCTGATCGATCCGCTTGTGAATAAAGCCGTAGCGCAGTGTGATCTGTGCTTTTTCGTCGTAGTAAATATCCACGCCGGCCGGAATCAGCAAAAAAAGCAGCAGCAACGCTACAATTCCCAAAAGGATATACAGGATCATCATCCTTATTCCTCCTGTCCGCCGTCCTCTTCCAAATCGTTTTCTTCTTGGGGCTGAACCGGCCGGGGCAGCTCTTCCAAAGCGGAAACGCCCATGCAGCGCAGAAAGTCGGGCGTTGTGCCGTAAAGTAGCGGCCGTCCCGGCAATTCAAGCCGCCCTTTTTCTTCGATTAATCCTTTGTTGACCAAGCTGGTCATCACACCGGAACAATCCACCCCGCGGATCTGTTCCACAAACGCCTTGGTAACCGGTTGATTATAGGCTACAACCGCCAGAACTTCCAGTGCGGCCTGCGAAAGCGGCGCATTCCGCTTTACTTCAAGTATGGCGCGAATGAAATCACCATATACAGGTTTGGTGCATAACTGAACGGCGTCATTCAAATGAATCAATTGCAGTCCGCTTTCTTCGCCGCGGTAACGCCCCTCCAGATCGCGGATGACCTGTTCGGTTTCTTCCATCGTCAGCGAAAGCACCTCGGCCAGCCGTTCCACCGGTAAGGGTTCCGCACAGGCGAACAAAACGGCTTCTGCCGCCGCTTTTATGTTTTTGATCTCCAACGACGATCTCCCTTCTGCAAAACGAGTACCGGATCTTCCGATGAACCTTCAACACGCACACGTTTGCCTTTAATCAGCTCGAGCAGCGCCAAAAAGGCGGCCACACGGGCAGATCGCTCTTTTTTTGCCTGAAAAATCTGCCGGTAAGCGGCTCGTCCGGTTTTCCATAAACAGCGCAGTACATAAACGATCTGAGAAGAAACAGACACAACCGGCTTACTGACCAGCGGAGAAAATGTATCCTGCGAAACAACTTCCCGCCGGGCATGTCCCCCGGCCGCCGCCAGCGCGTTCAGAAGCGTTTGCGGATCGATATGCCCTTCAAAAACCGTGCGCTTGGGAAAGACCATCGGTTCACGCACGAATCGATCAAAACAGGCGAGCTTACCCAGCTCTGCCGCCGTCCTGCGGCAGGCCTCGTATTCGATCAGCTGGCCGGCCAATTCCTGACGTAGTGCCTCTTCCTCTTCCGGGCGAGGCAGCAGCGAAGCCGTTTTGATCTGAACCAGCCGCGCCGCCATTTCCAGAAATTCGCTGGCCACTTCCATATCGTTTTCTTCCATTCGATGGATCTGTTCCATATATTGAGAAAGCAGTTTCGAAATGGAGATTTCGAAAATACTAACCTTATTTTTGGAAAGCAGTGTCAGCAAAAGATCCAGCGGGCCTTCAAAAACCTCTAATTTATAAGAAAAGCTTTCCATCTTATAGTAACCCAGCCAGTTTGAACGGGAGCGAAGCCAGCCAATCTACGCCACGGATAAACCAGGTGTTTACATAGCCCAGCGGCGTACTGAGAACGCCGAAAAACAGCGCAAACAGCAAAACAAAGTAAATTTCGCGCTCATAGCGGTTAAAAAGGTACGCAGCCCGCGGCGAAAGAAAAGCCGTAAGGATTCTGGAACCATCCAGCGGCGGAATGGGCAGCAGATTGAAAACGGCCAGCGAAATATTCACCAGCACGTAATACCGCAAAAATTGCAGGAAATAACTTATCACCTGCGCCGCCATCACCGTATAAACCGGTACCAGCAAATAAACAGCGTACCACAACAAACAACCGACTAACGCTGCAAGCAGATTAGAAAGCGGTCCCATTGCAGCTACCAGCGCCATGTCACGGCGGGGATTTTTAAAGAAACGCGAATTGACCGGAACCGGTTTGGCCCAGCCAAAACCAAACAGAAGAATACACAGCGCACCCAACGGGTCTACGCTGGCCAGCGGATTAAACGTGACGCGGCCCACATACTCAGCCGTATGGTCTCCTAATTTCAGCGCCATACGGGCGTGCGCATACTCATGCAGCGGCAACACCAGAAGAATAACGATAATACACGATGCTACGTACATCATGACGTCGATAAAATCGACGCTTTGGCCATTCAATAATCCCCAAATGGCATCTCTCAGCATCCAAACACCCTTTCTCAATGTCAATCGATTTCGGACATCACCTGATTTTTTGCTTGTTTTTTCAGGCTTTGCCGCTCGGTTTACAGGGGTTATTATAATACGAAACGAAAAAAAACACAATTACTTTAAAAAAAAACTTGCATTTTCTGCCGCCATCTGTTATATTAATATCTGTTGTTTTATCTTAAATCAATCCCTTGGGATTTAATAAAGGAGGTGCAGACATGGCAAAGTGCGATATCTGCGGCAAGGAGCTCGTTTTCGGCAACAATGTGTCCCACTCCAAGAGACACTCCAACCGGATGTGGAAACCCAACGTAAAGCGCGTTAAGGCCGTTGTAAACGGTTCTCCCAAGCGTATTAACGCCTGCACCCGCTGCCTGCGTTCGGGCAAAGTTACCCGCGCGGTCTAAGTTGCGTAAAACCGTACGAAAAGGAGCCTTCGGGCTCCTTTTTCTTTTTTTCGGCTGTTTTTAAAAAGCACAGTCGTTAAACCTGTGTAAAAAGCTTGCGTTTGCTGCAGGCGTTGTTTATAATATTTGTAGTATTACTCAACACGGAGCATCAATATGGCACGATTAACGGCACAAAACATAACAAAGATGTTCGGAACCGATGTGGTTCTGGCCGATGTTTCTTTTGAAATCCAGGACGGCGAACATATCGGACTGGTCGGAATCAATGGTTCCGGAAAAACGACCTTGTTTAAAATCCTCACGGGTGAATACGACTGTGACAACGGATTGGTTGTCACCGGGCGCGACACCCGGGTTGGCTATATGGAACAGCATGTCTGCCGCGATTTGGATAAAAGCGCCTATAATGAAGTGATGACGGTTTTTTCTGATCTGCTCGATATGGAAAAAGAGATCGAGGAAATTTCCGCGGCCTTGCAGACGCATCCGCAAAATATGGATGAACTGATCTTAAAACAGTCTGAGCTGAACGATCGATTCAATGCCCAGGGTGGATTGACCTGCCGCAGCCGTGCGCGCAGTACGCTGATGGGTCTCGGCTTTACGGAAGAACAGATCGGCATGCCGGTGGGCGTACTCAGCGGCGGACAGAAAGCCAAGCTGCAGCTTGCCAAAATGCTGCTTTGCGGCGCAAATCTTTTGCTGCTGGACGAACCGACCAACCATCTGGATATTCCTTCTGTAGAGTGGCTGGAAGATTTTTTGCGCACCTATAACGGCGCTTATGTGGTGATTTCGCACGACCGTTATTTTCTGGATCGCGTAACCGGAAAAACATTTGAAATCGAGCATAATCACCTTACGGTTTATAAAGGAAATTACTCGACCTACTTACAGCTGAAAGAAGAACAGCGTATCGCCCGCCAGCGCGTTTATGATAATACCCAGAAAGAGATCGAACGTCTGGAAGGGATTATTGAACAGCAAAAACGCTGGAATCAGGAACGGAACTATGTGACGATCGCCAGCAAACAAAAGGCGATCGACCGGCTGAAAGCAACGCTTGACAAGCCGGAAAGTGCGCCCGATTCCATTCATTTTAATTTTCATGCCAGCCAGCGCGGCGGAAACGATGTATTGGATGCCGAGGGGCTTTCCCTTTCGTTTGATGGCCGAAAGCTGTTTGAAAACGCCGGACTGCGTGTACGTCGGCAGGAAAAGATTTTCTTGATCGGCCCGAACGGCTGCGGAAAAACATCGTTGTTTAAAGTTTTGTTGGGGCAATATGCCTCCCCTACCGGTTTCTGCCGGTTTGGCACAGGTATTGACATCGGCTACTACGATCAGCTGCAGACCAGCTTGGACGAAAGCAAGACTGTAATTGATGAAATCTGGGATTCTTATCCGCGGATGACCGAAACGGAAGTGCGCAGCGCGCTGGCGGTCTTCCTTTTTAAAGGCGAAGACGTCTTTAAACCGGTTTCGGGGCTTTCGGGCGGTGAACGGGCGCGTATTTTGCTGCTGCGCCTGATGCTTTCAAAATGTAATTTCCTTCTGCTGGACGAACCGACCAACCACCTGGATATTGATTCCTGTGAAGCGCTTGAAAACGCGCTGGCGGGTTACGACGGAACGCTCTTGGTTGTATCGCATGACCGTTATCTGATCAACAAGCTGGCAGACCGGATTTATTATCTGGACCAAAATGGTACAACGGAATATATCGGCAACTACGACGCTTACCTGGAAAAGCGCATTCAACAGGAAGAAAAGGAACAGCCGAAGGCTGCTGTAAAAGTCAACGACTATAAACTGCGCAAAGAGCGGGAATCGGAAATCCGGAAGAAGAAATCGGCCCTTGCCCGCTGCGAAAAACAGATTGACGAGACCGATGCGCGTATCGAAGAAGTTAATGCGTCGCTGCAAACCCCTGAAATTTCCAGCGATTACGTAAAGACGCTGGAACTCACAGAGGAACTGAGCCGCTTAAAAGAAGAGGCCGATAACCTGCTGACGCAATGGTCGGATCTAACAACCTGGCTGGAAGAAAATACTTCCGGCAACGGATAATCCGGCAACGTTTGTCAAAATTTGATTCTATATAACAGAAAGTGGATTCTATGAAAATAAAAACGATCACCCTGGGCTGCAAAGTCAACCAATATGAATCGCAGGCGATCCTGGAAGAATTTCTGCACCGCGGAGATACGGCTGCTTCCGCCGGAGAAATGCCGGACGTTATTATTCTGAATTCCTGCACGGTAACGGCCGAAAGCGACCACAAAGTCCGCCAGACGCTCCGCCGGGCACGGCGTGATGCGCCCGAAGCCGTGATCGTACTCACCGGCTGCATGGTGCAGGCGTTCCCCGAGGCTTCTGCCAGTCTTCCGGAAGCCGATTTGATCATCGGCAATGCCCAGAAATCGATCATTCCTGACAAGGTGAAAGCCTTTATGGAAAGCCGCGAACGCACGGTATTTGTCCCTGATTTTACGCCCGGTATGCCGTTTGAGGCTATGCAGGTCAGCGAATTTCAGGAACACACCCGCGCTTTTGTGAAGATCCAAGACGGCTGCAACCGCTTCTGTTCATACTGCATCATTCCCTATGCCCGCGGACGCATCCGTTCCAAACTGCCGCAGCAGCTGAAAGAAGAACTCACAGACATTGCCCAAAGCGGTTATCGTGAAGTTGTGCTGACCGGCATCAATCTTTCGGCTTACGGACAGGAAATCGGGCTGCATCTGTGTGATGCCGTGGAAACAGCCTGTGCTGTTCCCGGTATTGAGCGGGTCCGGCTGGGTTCGCTCGAGCCCGAACAGCTTACGCCCGATGTGATCGCCCGTCTGGCGGCACAGCCGAAACTTTGTCCGCAGTTCCATTTATCTCTGCAAAGCGGCTGTGACAAAACCCTGAAAGCGATGAATCGCCATTATACAACAGCCGAATACGCCGAGATTGTTCAAAATTTGCGCGCTGCTTTTGAAAACGCAGCCATTACAACAGACGTGATGGTGGCGTTCTCCGGCGAAACAGAAGAAGATTTTGAGGCTTCCGTGGCTTTTGTAAAGGAGATCGGCTTTGCAAAGGTACATGTCTTTCCCTATTCCCGCAGACCGGGGACCCGTGCTTATGATTTGCCCGGTATTGTTCCCAATGCGGAGAAAGCCCGCCGCAGCCGCGTGATGATTGAAGCCGCCGAAGAAGGCCGGATTGCCTTCTTTAAGCAGCAGGTCGGCCGCCTGGAAACCGTTTTGGCCGAAACGATTCAGCCGGACGGTACCACAGAAGGTTATACCATGAATTATACCCCTGTTTATGTTTCGGGTATGCAACCCGGAGAGCTCAGCACGGTACGAATTACCGGATATGAAACCCGCGGCTGTGTGGGCGTTTGCTGCCCGGACAGCGTATCTATAAGCTGACGACTGAATAAAGAACGGAGGATTTTTATGGCATCCAAGATCAAGTTTACCAAACAGGAAAAAAGCTGGATTCTGTATGACTGGGCCAATTCGGTGTTTGCCACCAACATGATGGCCGCCATTTTCCCCATCTATTTCGGCAGTATTTGCGCCGCAAACGGTGCGGATAATGTTGTTTTGTGGTCGTACGGAACAGCCGTTGCTACGTTCATTGTGGCGCTGCTTGCCCCTGTTTTGGGTTCGGTGGGCGACTACAGCGGCATGAAGAAAAAGCTCTTCAGCGTTTTCCTTGTTTTGGGCGTGGGTTGTACGTTTGCAAACGCTTTTGTAGAGAATTACCGCATGATGCTGGTCGGCTACGTTCTCTCGTATATTGGCTTTATGGGTGCCAATCTGTTCTATGATTCATTTTTAACCGATGTAACCACCTCGGAGCGTATGGATCGGGTTTCCGCCTGGGGTTACGCCATGGGTTATATCGGCGGCAGCACGATTCCGTTTTTGATCTCGATTGCCGTTCTTCTTTTGATGGATTACAGCGCGCTTTCCATGAAAATCGTTATCACGCTGACGTCATTGTGGTGGGCTGTGTTCAGCATTCCGATCCTTAAAAATGTGCGGCAGATTCACAGTGTCGAGCGTCCGGATACGGGAATTGTCAAAACCGCTTTTGTCAATTTGGGGCATACGGCGCGCGATATTGTAAAAGTCCGCGGCGTACTGCTGTTTATGCTGGCCTATTTCTTTTACATCGACGGCGTCAACACGGTTATCAATATCTCTACTTCGTATGGTTCTAAACTGGGATTGGACACGACCGGAATGATTCTGGCGCTGCTTGTCACGCAGATTGTTGCGGTTCCCTTCTCAATTCTGTTTGCCCGCCTGGCCGACCGTATTGGATCGATTCGCATGATCCGCATTGCGATCTGCATCTATTTTTTGATCTGCGCAATCGGTTTCTTTATGGGCTACAACATTGAGCAAAACGAAGGCGATCCCAATGCTCTGCAATTAAGCCAGACACTGTTCTGGATTCTCGCTTTCTGTGTGGGTACGGTACAGGGCGGTATTCAGGCTTTGAGTCGCTCGTATTTCGGCAAACTGATTCCGCCGAGCCGTTCGAATGAATATTTCGGCTTCTTTGATATTTTCGGCAAGTTTGCCGCCGTGATTGGCCCTGTTCTGGTGGCGGTGTTCACTCAGCTGACCGGACGCAACTCGATCGGCGTTCTCAGCTTGATGATTCTCTTTGCCGTGGGTTGGGTTATTTTGACTGTTGGCGGCAAGCATTTCCGCGCTGCGGAAAGTGATTCGGCACAGGCCAAAACCAATTCTTAAACCTCAATAAAGATACGGAAGAGTCCACGATAAGCATGGACTCTTCCGTTTTTATTTATAATTATAATTCGCCCTTGATTTTTTCAAGCGCTCCTTTTTCCAGCCGGGAGACCTGCGCCTGGCTGATGTGAATTGCCTGGGCTACTTCCATCTGCGTTTTCCCCTGGAAAAACCGCATGGTCAAAATTTTTTTCTCGCGTTCCCCCAAATCATGGACGGCTTCTTTCAGCGCAATTTCGTCAATCCAGTCGCCGTCGTTGCCATCGCCGATCTGATCCATCACATAAATGGTGTCGCCACCGTCGGAAAAAACAGGCTCATACAGGGAGATAGGTTCAACAATTGCTTCCAGCGCCAATACAATATCTTCCGCCGGCAGCTGAAGAACGGCCGAGATTTCTTCCACGGTCGGTTCCCGCCCCTTTTCGTTGGTCAGCTTTTCACGGCATTGCATGGCTTTATAAGCTAAATCGCGCAAAGAACGGCTGACGCGCACACTGTTGTTATCACGCAAAAACCGCCGCACTTCGCCGATGATCATAGGAACGCCGTACGTTGAAAACTGTACGCCCTGTGTCAGATCGAAATGATCGATGGCTTTCATCAGACCGATGCAGCCAACCTGAAACAAATCGTCGGGATTTTCTCCGCGATTGGAAAAGCGCTGAATCACGCTGAGCACTAACCGAAGATTGCCGCGGATCAGTTCGTCGCGGGCTTCCTGTTCCAAATCCGGATCTCCGCAGTGCATCTGTTTCAAAAGCATGGTTTTTTCGCGTTCCGTGAGCACTTTCAGCTTCGCGGTATTGACACCGCAGATTTCAACTTTACTGTACTGCATAGCATTCTCCCCTTCCAAAAAAAGTATGTCCAGGGAAAGAAGACTTCATACATACTTGGCTTTTTGTAGGCTTTGATCTGCCGAATTTTCTATTTACCGGGCTTCTTGATTGTGGTATACTATAAATTCAGACAGTATTATTTTTGACAGATTGCCACAGGAGCAAAGAAATTTTATGGAATATCGAATGAATCTCGGCGCCTGGAACAGCGTTTTTGCCGTTCCTTGTGAAGTAGTGGATCGCCATTTGAAATTGGCAGGCGCTTTACAGCTCAAAGTGTTGCTTTGGGCGCTTCGCCACAGCGGTGAAGCTTTTACAACGGCCGCTTTGGCTGAAGCAACCGGAGCCAGCGAAGCAGATGTACGCGATGCGATGTTATATTGGACAGAAAACGGCCTGTTCTGCACGGTGGAATCGAAAACACAGACACAGCTTGCACCCAATCCCGCAGCACCTGCGCAGACATCTGCCGCGCCTGTTCAGGCACCGGCTGCATCCACGCAGAAAAAAGCACCTGCGCGTATTCGGCATCCCAGACCCGACCCGGTTTATATTGCCGCGCGAATGAGCGATTCGGAAGAGATTCGCTATTTGATGGAAGAAGCGCAGACGATTATGGGCAATGTGCTCTCTCCCGCCATGTCTTCCCTGCTTTTGTATATCTGCGACGATCTGGGGATTCCGCCCGAAGTGATTCTGATGCTTTTACATTACGCGAAAAGCATCGGAAAAGCCAACACCAGTTACTTAGAATCGGCCGCGCGTGATTGGGCAGAAAATAATATTTTTACGCTGGCTGATGCTGAACGGAAACTTAAACAGCTTGATGAACATAACCGAGCCTGGAAACGTGTGGAAGCTGTCATCGAAATCAATCCCCGCAGCCCCAGCAAACGCGAACTCAATTACGCAACGCAATGGATTTGTGAATGGAAGTTTGACGATCAGCTGCTGCGCATGGCGTATGAGATTTGTGTCAACAGCATTCAGAAGCTTGATTTTAAATACATGGATGCTATTTTGCGGCGCTGGCACGATAACGGCATCGTAACGCCTGCACAGGCTGTGGAAGATCAGCAGCGCCAGCAGGCATCTCGCAGCAAAGCGCCCAAGAGCGGACCCACGTATGATATTGAAGATTTTGAAAAAATGAACTTGTTGGATTTGCAGGGAAACAATTGATTTTCCGCAAATTTGCTCGTAAAAGGAGAGCCCTATGAGATACGATCAGGAAACGTACCGAAAGGCTATGCAAACTCTGGATAGACGCCGGCGGGAAGCCGAACAGACGGCCGCCGCTCATAAGCGCGAAGTGGTAGCCGCGTCGCCGCGTGCAGCTGCTATTTTTAATGAATTGGCTCAAACCGGACCGCTTTCTACCCGTATTTTTCTTTCCGGAAAAGATGTCCATGCCAGAATGGAAAAACTGCGGCAGCATAATCTGGCTTTACAGGCGGAACTGCGCACGCTTGTCGCTCAAATGGGAAAACCCGCAAGTTATCTCGATGCGGCCTACACCTGCCCTTTCTGCCGGGATACGGGTTATATTGACGGCAAAATGTGCGATTGTTTGAAAACCGAACTGCGCCGGATTTTGTATGAAGATCTCAATAGCCGTGCGCCGCTCTCTCTTTCTACTTTTGACACTTTTTCGCTTGATTATTATCCGGAACAGGCCGAAGAAGGCCGTCCGTCCCCCCGAGCTTTGATGGAGCGCACGCTGCTTTATTGCCGCCAGTATGCGGCAAATTTCAGCGCGCATGCGCCAAGCATGTTGTTTCAGGGCGGAACGGGCTTGGGCAAAACACACCTTTCCCTGGCGATTGCCAATGAAGTGCTTGGCCGCGGTTACGGCGTTGTTTACGGTACGGCGCAGAATCTGGCCACCATGTTGGAAAACGAACGGTTTGCAGATGAGGAAAGCGGCACGCAGGAAAATCTGCTTTCCTGTGACCTTTTGATTCTGGATGATCTGGGAACGGAATTTTCCAATCAATTTGTGCTTTCGGCTTTCTACAATATGATTAACACCCGCCTGCTTACACAGAAGCCGACTATCATCAGCACCAATCTTACGCTGCGTGAATTGGAAGATAAATATGGCGTGCGGATCGTTTCCCGGATTATTGGGGCCTATGAAGTCCGTGTTTTCGCCGGAAATGATGTGCGGCAAATCCTCCGCCGCGAGAAAATGAACGCAGCCAGACGGGGAGATTCACCCCGTTCGCAAGGTTAAGGAGGTCTTTATGAAAAAAAGTATGTTCAAATGCGTTTTTGTGTCGATTCTGATTTTTTTCCTGTGCCTGCTTTTGCTGGGCGGTTCGATGTTTGGAATTATGCCGGGAAGCAGTTCGCCGAACAATAACGTTTCCTCAATCGATCCTATCGCGGAACCCGAAACCGGCAGTAAGGATTATGAAAAGGCTGCGGTTTCTGTGGATTTATATCGTTTGGATGCGGATACACAGCAAAAAATCGGTTTGTATACACCGGCTTGGGAACGGCTGTGTGTTGCTTTGAATGGCGCTGAACCTTCCTTTACCTTTGGTTCTTCGGAAGAAAAAGGTGTATTGATGGAAGCGGTGGCAACCCTTCCCCATGCCGCGCTGTTTTCTATTTCCGGAAGTGATTTGACGGTTGATATTCAGTATCACGAAAACTACAAGGAAGAATGCGATCTGATCCGCTCTGTTGCCGAAAGCATTCTACGCGAAAACGTTTACGCTGATGCTAATTCGCTTGAAACGGCTGTATTGCTGTATACCTATTTGACGACCAATGTAGAACTGGCTGACAGCAGTACGGTTTATGGCGTGCTCAACGCCTATCATGGCGATGCAATCGCATTGTCCCGCACGCTTTCTTTCCTTTTGACACAATTTGATATTCCCTGCGGCGTGATCAGCGGCGACTCTTCTGCTTTCCTGGCCGCAGAAATCAACGGCCAGTATTGGTATTTTGCACCGGCCGAAGAAATCAATACAGACCATCTGCGCGGGCTTTCGTATTTTTGCATGAATCAGGAACGCGCGGCTTCCTTGTTTGGCGAATTTGTTGCACCGGATTGGGAAGATCTTTCCAGTGAATCTGCGGATACTTCCATGGCCGGCGTTTTTACAGACTGCACGGACTGGCGGCTGGATCTGGAAGGCCATTACCTTTATTTAGCCTATAACGGCAGCGGAGATTTTACCGCTTCTGTTGCCACAGAAGGCATGCAAAAAACGTATGGTTAAAGAAAGAGGCGTTAAGGTGCGTCAATATCAAAAAGAATTGGATAAATTGTTGGAGCAGGTTTCAAAAACTGAGCCGCCCCGCTTGCTGCTGCATGCTTGCTGTGCCCCCTGCAGCAGTTATGTTCTCTCCTATTTATCCCAGTATTTCTCGATCACCATTCTATTCTACAATCCGAATATCACGGATGAGGAAGAATACGAAAAGCGCAAAGAAGAATTGCTTCGGTTAATTCAGGAACTGCCTGTTTTAAATCCCATTTCTGTTTTGGAAGCGCCCTGGGACCCGGAAAGCTTTTTTGCTGTTTCCCGCGGCCTGGAAGACTGCCCGGAAGGCGGACAGCGCTGTTTTGCCTGCTATCGGCTGCGTCTGGAAAAAACGGCTCAGTTTGCGCAGGAAAACGGGTTTGACTGGTTTACCACCACGCTTTCCATCAGCCCGCTGAAAAACGCCGCTAAAATAAATGAAATCGGCGAAGAGCTGGCCCGGCAGTATGGTGTGCGGCATTTGCCGTCTGACTTTAAGAAAAAGGGCGGTTATCAGCAATCGATCGTCCTTTCAAAAGAATATCATCTCTACAGACAAAATTACTGCGGCTGTATTTTCTCCCAGCGCGAAGCCGCTCAAAAACAAAGGAGTACTGCAAAAGATGAATAATTACGTTTTGTTTACGGATTCCACCTGTGATTTGCCGAATAAACTGGCAGAACAGCTTGATGTTCGGGTTGTACCGATGGAATTTTTGATTGACAACCGTGTGTATCATCACTATCTCGATGGTCGCGAAATGAGCATGAAAGAGTTCTATGACGGCCTGAGAAACGGCAGTATGCCTACGACTACCCAGATCAACCAAACGGTTTATTTTGAGCTTTTTGAGCCTGTTCTGGCCGAAGGAAAAGACATTCTCTATCTCTGCTTCAGTTCTGGGCTGAGCGGAACGTATCAGTCTTCCCGTCTGGCTGTGCAGGAGCTTTCGGAACTGTATCCCAACCGTAAAATTTATACCGTAGATACACGCTGTGCTTCCGTTGGCGAAGGCGCGATCGTCTATGAAACGGCGCAGAAAATGGCCGAAGGTTTTTCCATTGAAGAATTGCGCGATTATGCCGAATCGATTCGCCTGCGTGTAAATCACTGGTTTACGGTAGACGATCTGTTTCATCTGCACCGCGGCGGCCGTGTTTCCGCAGTTACGGCGATTGCCGGCACAGCATTGGGTATTAAGCCGATTTTGACCGTTTCTGCCGAAGGTAAGCTTGAGACGTCTTCTAAAGTTCGCGGCCGTAAAAAGGCAATGGAAACGATGTGCGGGCATTTGGTAGAAAATCTGGGCGCTATCCAAAATCCGGTTTTGTTTATCGGACATTCCGATTGTGCAGACGACGCCCGCGAATTGGAAAAACTGGTACGCAGCAAGGTTAAGGCCAAGAAGATTTATATCGCCGATATCGGTCCAATTATCGGAACTCATGTCGGCCCCGGCATGTTGGCGCTGGCTTTTTTGGGCGAACACCGATAAAATAAACAAGGGTTACAAAGAAACTTCTCTGTAACCCTTGTTATTTTTTGCATTATTTTTCCGGAGAACGCATGTATTCAATCAAACCGGCATCATAAAGTGAAACATAGTCTGTCTCGTTAAAAATGAAATGATCGTAAAGTTCCACATCAATGGTAGCCATTGCCGCCAGCAAAGCGCGTGTGGTCTTCAAATCTTCCTTAGACGGCATCACGTTTCCGCTGGGATGATTGTGTGCAAGAACAGCCGAAGCCGCATTGTATTTCAGGCATAATTCCATGATGCGGCGTTTATAAATCGGAACCGAATTAAACGAACCTTCGTGCAGAATATCATGAAACAAAACTTTCCCACTGTTTGAAAGAAGCAGCAGCGATACAACTTCATGATCTCTGCCGCGAAAATCGCCGCGCATCAACCGTGCGGCATCTTTTCTTGAAACAACCCGGCCGTTGCGCGCTTCCCTATCCGCATAATAAACGCGGGAAACTTCGGGAATCAGTTTCAGCAAAAAGACGGTAGCCGGTTTGATTCCCGGAACCGTCAGCAATTCCTCCGGCGAAGCGTCCAGCACACCGGACAAGGAACCAAACCGGTCGATGAGTTCATGTGCGATGCCATTGGTATCGATATACGGGATGGTATTAAACAACACCATTTCCAGAATCTGATGCGGCTGCATATTTTTCAGGCCGGTTTTATAAAACGTTTCTTTCATTCTCTGGCGATGACCGGCGTGCAAATTTTTCTTGGCGGCTCCATCGGAAGAATTGGAAGGTTTCTTTTCTGCCATCGTCTTATTTTTTCAGCAGTTTCTGCTTTTCGTTCAGAATATCGCGGCGCGTTTTTGTTTCCGTAGCGTCTACCGTGATCACGCCGTCATCGGAAATGTGCAGCACATCCCCTTCTTTTACTTCGCAGGGGAGTTCGGACTTATCGATGCCATAAAAATGCATTTCTTTGCTCTTGGGTGCTTTGGCTTTTTTGTCTCCGGACAAAACTTCCTCACAAACAGCGAAATTCCCTTCAAAACGATCGACAACCAATGTTCTCATTTTATTCATTCCTCTCAATTTTATTGAATTTCAAATATACAAGAGCGGGTGGTTTCTGCAAAGGCCTGCAACCGATACCCGTCTGTACAAAAAATCAGGGTGCCATCCAGATCGGTACGCAAGATCGGAATTTCGGCCTCATCGAACCTTTGTAAAACGTCGGAGTTCGGAAGATGATTCCGGTCCTCGCCTGTGGAAAAGACCGCGCACGACGGTGATACCTGGTCCAGAAAAGCCTGTGTGGTAGACGTGCGGCTTCCGTGATGGCCCGCTTTTAAAATATCGGCTGAAAGTGTTTGGCCGCTTTTGAGCAAATCGGTTTCGGCGTTTTCTTGCGCGTCTCCCGTTAAAAGAAAGGAGCGCTCACCATAGATCAATCGCAAAACAAGTGACTGATCATTCGATTCCTGATACAACTTGGAAGGAGAAAGCACTTCTACGCGAAGACTATCAAACGAATAAGTATCCCCGGCCTGCCAGGTTTGGAGCGGGATGCCTTTAAGCTCAACTTCTTCCAGCAAAGCGAGATACGCCGGATCGTCTCCGGTTGAATACGCGGAGATACAAAATTGCTCACAGGGAAAACGCTCGATCACAGCAGACAAGCCGCCGTAATGATCTTCATCGGCATGGGTATTGATAACCGCGGAAAGCTGCTGCACACCCGCACGCTGCAAATAAGCGGCTACGTCTTCCCCACTGCCGGTGGTGCCGCCGTCTATCAAAATCGCTTCCTCATCAGCCAGCACAAGCAGAGCATCGGCTTTTCCAACCGAAATCACATGAAAGCTAAACGGCCAGTCCTGCGCCACATCCTGAAAATCAGACAGCCCGCAGATTTTCTCCAAGCGATCCAGCAAGTTTTGTCCTGCCGGAGACGAAACCGCGAAAGCCAGCAGAATAAAAACCGGTACCAGAGCAAGCCAAAGCCAAGCCGGAATTTTTAGTTTTTGCTTACTCACGGGGTTCATCCTGCTTAAGCATGTTGCGTTCCAGATACTGCTGATACGTCATCAAAACCTGACGCGGCTTGGAACCTTCATGCGGGCCTACAATGCCCATCTGCTCCATTTCATCGATCAAACGTCCCGCACGGGCATATCCCAAACGGAGACGGCGCTGCAGCAAGGAAGTGGATGCTTGTCCCGCTTCGATCACGCACTTGATTGCGTCTTCCATGCGTTCATCGTTTAGAGGCGCGTCTTCTCCGCTGTCTGCGGGCTCATTTTTCGCGGCCGCATTCTTTTCAATTTCTTCCATAACCTTTTCGTCATAATCGCTCTTATGCTGTTTTTTGACGAAAGTAGCAATCGATTCAATTTCGGCGTCGCTGACAAAGCAACCCTGGATACGGATCGGCTTCTGTGCGCCAATCGGCGCAAAGAGCATATCGCCCTGTCCCAAAAGCTTATCGGCTCCGCCGGTATCCAGAATGGTACGGGAATCGACGGCCGAAGACACAGCAAACGCAATTCGGCTGGGAATATTGGCTTTGATAAGACCCGTTACAACGTCTACGGAAGGACGCTGCGTGGCTACGATCAAATGCATGCCGGCGGCACGCGCCATCTGTGCCAGACGGCAAATGGCGTCTTCCACTTCGCTGGGAGAGGCCATCATCAAGTCGGAAAGTTCGTCGATAATAATGACGATCTGGAACATTTTCGGCATGGGCTGACCGTTTTCATCCTGATAGTGGTTAGCGGCAGCCAGATTGTTATAGCCGTTGATATCGCGGACATTGAAAGCTGCAAACGTGCGGTAGCGGCTGAGCATCTCATTAACCGCCCAGCCCAAGGCGCCTGCCGCTTTGCGCGGATCGGTAACAACCGGCGTGAGCAAATGCGGAATATCGTTATAAACGCCAAGTTCCACCACCTTGGGGTCGATCATCAGAAAACGAACTTCGTCCGGCGAAGATTTATAAAGCAAGCTGATAATCATAGCGTTGATGCACACCGATTTACCGGAACCGGTTGTACCGGCAATCAGCAAGTGAGGCATTTTAGCCAGATCGGCCACACGAACCTGGCCGGCAATATCGCGTCCGAGCGCAACAGTCAGGCGGCTCTTGGCTGTGACAAAGCTATTGGATTCAATCAAATCGCGCATGCGAACGGTGGTTTTCACTTTATTGGGAACTTCAATACCAACCGCCGCTTTTCCGGGAATCGGCGCCTCGATTCGAACGCCTACGGCTGCCAGATTCATGGCAATATCGTCTGCGAGCCCGGTGATTCGGCTGATCTTAACGCCGGGGGCCGGCTGAAGCTCATAACGAGTAACGGAAGGGCCGCGCGAAATATGGACAATACTGGTTTGCACGCCGAAGCTTTTCAGCGTATCAACCAGCATTTTGCCGCTGGCCTGCAGTTCTTCGGCTTCCAGCTTGTCGTCTAGATTCTGGCTGGCTTCCAGCATGGAAATCGGCGGAAAATCATAGTGTGTTTCCTGCGGTTTCGGCGGCATTTCAGAATGAGCAATGGGAGCCGTTTCCTTCTTATCTTCCGCCTCTTTCTGGCGGATAAATGCCTGTACGGCACGGGCCGCATCGGCATCTACAGCGTCTTGTACGGCGGGTTGAACGGGTTGAGCCTGTTCTTCAGTTGTTGCGGGCTGTTCCATAACGGCAGGATCTGATACGGGCGTTCCTGCTTCAGGAGCAGTTTCTTCAGATTGCGCCGTTTTTTCCTGCGGGACTTGCGAAGTATCCGGTTCTTCGGCCTGCGGCTGCGCTCCGAATGCTTTCAGCAAACGGCTGCGCTTTTCATTAACCAACGGCTGTTTCTCTTCTTCGTTGTCAGATGTACGTTTGGGGAAGAACGACTGAACTTCTTCCCGCGTACGGGAAATCGTATCTGCATCCAGATCAATATCCACCTGCGCATCCGGAGAAGCCTCAAACGCCTGTATGGCGCGTTCCATTTCCTCTTCTTCCATCCGATCACGAACGCGGCGGATGCCATGAGAAACGGCCGTAACTGGCCGGGAAACCGCGCGGAACAGTTTCACCAGCGTGGTGCCGGTTAAAATCATAATCGCCACAAAAAGAATCAATAAAAGGGCGATTTTGGCCCCGATGCTTCCCAAAGCCGCTATGAAAGGCAAAGAGATCAGCGCACCGATAAAGGAATTGCTGCCGCGCCCCATCCCGGAAACAAAGGCATACCCCAGCTTCTGCCAGATATTCAATCCATCCGGCGGCACATCGCCGCTGAACGCACTTGCAGTTCCGCAAATCAGCAGAATGACAAGCGTAATCAACCCCAAACGGGTTTCAAAATTGGCGTTATCCGTTTTTTCAAGCGAAAAAACAATCGCAACATACGCCATCAGAATTGGCCAGACGATTGCCCAGATTCCGAAAAATCCCAGCATAAAGTTGTGGCCTACACGCCAAAGGCTTTCGCCTTCAATCAAAACCAGGCATCCCACAAAAATAGCCAGCGCAAACAGGACAACGGCACGCATCTGATTTTTAAAGCGGGCGCGTTCGGCAGCTACCGCTTTGGAGCGGGACGATGACGGACGCCTGGACGCAGCTTTCTTATTACCGGAGCCTTTGGGGCGACCCGGTGTTTTTTTTGTGCTTCCGGCTTTTCCTGCCATAATGTACCTCTCCTTTGTTATGATAAAACAGCTGAATGCGGCAACTCGCTTTTACAGGAGTGTGCCGCTGAAGAAATTGACATGTGTTGTCGATTCAATTAAAGCAATCAGCAAAACAACAACGCCCAAAACTAACGTATAAATTGCAAAAATGTGAAGTTTATTGGTTGTGACAATCCATTTCAAAAGCTGGATCGCCAAAAAGCCTACAACCGCAGAAGCGATCATACCGGCCACAGGCGGGACAACATCGATGGCCTCGCCGGAAGAAATGGCATCTTTCAGCGTGAGAGCTGCAGCTGCCAAAATAGAAGGAATTCCCAGAACAAACGAATAATCCAATGCTTTCTGCTGATTGATTCCGCGCATCATGGCCACCGAAAGCGTGGAACCGGAACGGGACAGACCCGGCAGCAAAGCGGCGCACAACTGCGTTAAACCGACGGAAATGGCATCGGCAACATGGAATTTGCTGCGTCCTTTAGAGACCAGTTTGCGTCCCTGACTATCCCGCATATGACGGGAAGAACGAACCCGTTTACTGGCCCGAATAGCCATAAACAGCAGGAAGCTGGTAAGCAGGAACGAAAAACCTTCCGCCAGAATCGTGGTATCGGTAGCGAGCATATCTGAAAGATCTTTCAACTGCATACCGGTTCCCGGAATCGGCAGGAACAGTAAAAACAACGGCACCAACCCGATGATCAACATCATCAAAAGCCGTCTGTCGTCATCCATTTCTTTCCATTTAAATTGACCTTTAAAAATATCCTGGCACAACGAGAAAAAGGCCAGAATCAGTTTCCAGATCGTCGCACGATAAACAATCATAACCGCAATCAACGTGCCGATATGTAACATGACGTCGAAGAAGAGCCCGGTCACTTCGATTCCCATCACGTGTTTGGCAAGAGAAAGATGACCGCTGGACGAAACCGGCAGAAACTCGGTTACCCCTTGCACGATACCCTGAATAATTGCTTCCCAGATACTCATAAAAACCTCCTCATTATGTAGATCCTGACAAAGCAGGATCTTTGGCCATCGTTTTTAAGAACGACGGCGAGAATGCGGGTTGCCATAGCTATTGCGGCGAACATGACCGCGCTGCTGTCCCTCTTTTTCTTTATATGCATCGATCATGTCATACAGACAACGAATTGCATCCGACAACGTGCCTACATCGTCGATCAAACCCGCTTCTACGGCCTCTTCCCCTTCCAGCACGGTGCCGACATCCAAAACCAGTTCGTCTGTATTCATAACCAGACGATAGAAGGCATCTGCGGAAATTCTGGAATTTTCCGTAACAAAACGTGTAATCCGATCCTGCATCCGCTTAAAATAATCAATCGTCTGCGGAACGCCCAGAATCAGACCGTTTACACGCACCGGGTGAATCGTCATCGAAGCCGTTGAGGCAATAAAAGACCGTTTAGCCGCCACGGCCAGCGGTACACCGATTGAATGTCCCCCGCCTAAAACAAGCGAAACGGTTGGTTTGCGCATACCCGCTACCAATTCCGCCAAGGCCAGGCCGGCTTCAATATCGCCGCCTACCGTATTGAGCAGAATCAGCAGGCCGTCAATTTTCGGGTCTTCTTCCACCGACACCAACTGAGGAATTACATGCTCATATTTGGTGGTTTTATTCTGTGATGGCGAAAGATAATGCCCCTCAATCTGCCCAATAATCGTCAGGCAGTGAATGGTGTGACGGCCGTTGCCCGTAATAATCGAACCCGCATCATAAAATGCATCCCGCCGCTCTTCGCCGGAAGATTCCGCATCCATGGCGGCATCTGCATTATTCATCGGCGGCAGCGGCCCAACGGATTGATCGCAATCCGGTTTTTCCGGAATATTTTTTTCTTCCATCATAGCATCCCTCCAGGGATTATTGTGCCGAAACGGATAGAAAAAATACTACCGGGGTTCTGATGTCACAAACTAAAGAATAGTATAGCAAATTTTATCAGTTTCTTCAAGAAAAAAGAGATTCGCAGGAAGATTTATTTGTAGAAACGAAAAAAAAGTGCTATAATAAGAAAAACTTGTATGTATGGGTGGAGTTGTTATGGAAAATTTTATTTTGTCGTTTAACATTATTTTTCCGATCTTTATGATTATGGCAATCGGTTACGTTCTTAAGCAGGTTAAAGTACTGAGCGATACCAGCGTAACCGAAATGAACAAAGCAGTATTTAAGGTGTTTTTACCGCTGCTGTTGTTCAATAATGTTTATACATCTGACGTATCGGGAACATTCCGCCCGATTCTGGTTTTTTATGCAGCTGGTGCTGTTTTGGTACAGTTTGTTCTTTCTCTTATTATTGCCCTTGTTTCCGAAAAAGATAACAGCCGTCGCGGCGTAATGGTGCAGGGCATGTTCCGCAGTAATTTTGTTATTTTCGGACTGCCTGTTACACAGGCACTTTTTGGAGACGAAGCCGCTGCGATGGCCTCGCTGCTGATCGCCGTTGTGGTTCCCATGTATAATGTTTTAGCCGTTATCGATTTGACTGTTTTCGGCGGTGCTCAATTCAATCTGAAAAAAATTCTGAAAGGGATCGTAACCAATCCGCTGATTATTGCTTCCGTTTTGGGTTTGATTTTCCTCGGGTTTAAAATTCCGATTCCTTCCCCGGTACACACCATTATCAAGGACTTGGCCAAAATCGCCACCCCGCTTGCATTTGTCCTGCTGGGTGCATCGTTCAAATTCAGCGAAGTGCGGCAGTATGTGCGTCATCTGACAATTTCGCTTGCCGCCAAGCTGGTTATTTTCCCCATGATTGTCCTGATTCCTGCTATTATGATGGGCTTCAGCGCGCCCGAGCTGGCCATCCTGCTTTCGATGTCTGCATCTCCCGTGGCTGTTTCTTCGTTTACCATGGCGCAGCAGATGGGCGGCGACGATAAATTGGCCGGACAGCTGGTTGTATTCAGTTCAGTTCTGTGCATCATCACGATGTTTTTCTGGATCTTCTCACTCAAACAATTCGGATGGATGTAATCCGGCTTTGAGCAACATAAAGGAGGTTTTTTTGTGTCAAAAAACCAACATATATCCATGCCGTCAATTCGGCGGCTGCCCCGCTATTATCGCTTTTTGATCGAGCTTCGTAAAAGTGGTATTACACGTATTTCGTCTATGGAGCTGGCAAACCGTATGGGTTTAACCGCTTCACAGATCCGGCAGGATTTTAACCGTTTCGGCGATTTTGGCCAGCAGGGATACGGCTATAACGTAGACAATCTGATCGCCCAGATCGGCAGTATTCTGGGCGTGGATCAGTGCAGCAAATGCATCCTGATCGGCGCGGGCAATCTTGGAAAAGCCTTGATGAATCAGCTGGATTTCAAAACCATGGGATTTGAACTGATTGCGGCTTTTGATATTTCCCCGCAGGTGATTGGGCAGACCATCAACGGCTACCCTGTTTTGGATTTCGCAGATGTTGGAGAATTTTGCGTAGAGCATCGCCCGCAGATGGCTATTCTCTGTGTGCCGCGAAGTGCGGCGGAATCGATTGCCAGCAAGCTGTATTTTTTGGATATCAACTGTTTCTGGAACTTCAGCCACACGGACATCTCCCTCACCCATTCGAATATCGTAGTTGAGAATGTGCATCTAAACGACAGCCTGATGATTTTAAGTTATAAATTGCATCAACAGCAGGAAAATAACGATTAAGATAAAAACTGGACGGGAGACACTTCAAATGGAAGTTGTCTCCCGTGGATTTTATGATTCAAAAGTTTACTACTTATGGTATAAAACGTTAAAACGGAAATGATGTATTATGGAACCTAAAATTTATAGAATTAATAAGAATAATTATAGCCTTTTTGATGATATGATATTTTGGAGAGAGAACGGATTTGAGCGCAAACCCTCTTCAACATCAATTTCAGAACAGATTGAAAATGAATTGACTAATCCTAATTTGTATATTTACGCAGCTATGATAAATGGCCGATATATTGGATGGATTTCTCTGATTTATATACCTAAAGTCGGCAAATGGAAGGGACATGGTCATATTTATGTGGATGAATTGTGGGTCGCCCCCAATTATCGTGGGCAGGGCTTTGGGAAAATGTTAATGAAAAAAGCAGATGATTTGAAAATGGAATTAGGAGCAACGGGTATTCGATTATATGTAAATGTGAATAATATAACAGCCCGAAAATTATATGAACATTGCGGTTATCGTGAAGATGGTCAAGCTTATTTTATGGAAAAATAAGACTAATGCAATTTGCTATTAAAAAGCACCCCTTCTTTGAAGGGGTGCTTTTGTTAAATCTTAGTCTTTATTTTCGCGATGCTGTTTGGCAGCCCCTACAAAAGAGGTAAACAGCGGATGTGGACGGTTGGGACGAGATTTGAATTCCGGATGGAACTGACCTGCGATAAACCACGGATGATTCGGAACTTCCATCATTTCTACGATACGGTCATCCGGGGACTTGCCGCCGAATACCAGGCCGTGTTCTTCCATTGCGTCACGGAATTCGTTGTTGACTTCGTAACGATGACGATGACGTTCGTAAATGAGCGGCGTGTTGCCGTAGATTTCCATCGCCTTGGAACCGGGCGTCAGCTTGCAGGGATATTTACCCAGACGCATCGTACCACCCAGCTGAACAACGTCTTTCTGTTCAGGCATCAGGTCGATAACCTTATGCTGGCTGCTGGGATCAAATTCCGCGGAATTGGCATCGGCAAAACCGACAACGTGGCGGCAGAATTCAACCACGGCCAGCTGCATGCCCAGACAGATACCAAAGAACGGGATGTTATTTTCACGTGCATACTGAATGGCACGGATCTTGCCTTCTACACCGCGCTGGCCAAAGCCGCCGGGTACCAGCACACCGTCACAATCTCCAAGCAGAGACTCGACCGTTTCGTCGGTTACTTCTTCGGAGTCGACCCATTTGATATCAATTTTTACATTATTGGCAAAACCGCCGTGTTTGAGAGATTCTACCACACTGATGTAAGCATCGTGCAGCGCTACGTATTTGCCAACCAGAGCGATGCGCACTTCGTCCGTCAGATTCATGGCGGTGTTTACCATGTTCACCCAATCGGTCAGATCAGCACCCTTGGTATCCAAGCCGAAGTATTTGCAGACAATCTCGTCCAGCTTCTCGTCACGCAAAGCAAGCGGCAGCTGATAAAGAAGCGGAAGATCGAGGTTTTCGATAACACGGTTTTCTTTTACGTTGCAGAACAGCGCGATCTTGTGCTTCTGTTCTTCATCCAGGCGATGCTCCGTACGCAGAACCAGCACATCGGGCTGAATACCAATCGTCAGCATTTCCTTAACGCTGTGCTGCGTCGGCTTGGTTTTCAGTTCGCCGGAAGCCGCCAGATACGGAACCAGCGTTACATGAATGAACAGGCAGTTGGAGCGGCCTACTTCAGCGGCAAACTGACGGATTGCCTCCAGAAACGGCTGGCTTTCGATATCGCCCACTGTTCCGCCTACTTCGACAATGGCTACATCGATTTCGTCTTTATCTTCATAAATATGGCTTTTGATTTCATTCGTGATGTGCGGAATAATCTGCACGGTGCCGCCGCCGTAATCGCCGTTTCTTTCCTTGCGGATTACGTTGAAATACACGCGGCCCGACGTTACGTTGCTGTTCTGAGACAGGCTTTCGTCGATAAAACGTTCATAGTGTCCCAGATCCAGGTCCGTTTCTGCGCCGTCGTCCGTTACAAACACTTCGCCGTGCTGGATCGGGTTCATTGTACCCGGGTCGATATTCAGATACGGGTCAAACTTCTGCATCGTTACACGCAGGCCACGTGCTTTCAGCAGTCGGCCCAACGAAGCTGCCGTCATTCCCTTGCCCAGACCGGAAACAACGCCACCGGTTACAAATATAAATTTTGTCGCCATGATCAAAATCCGCGGCTGCCGCAGCTGCGCCAGCCGTCTTCCTTTCTCTAAATTCCAAAAAACCGTGCAAAATAAAAATACTTATTTATTATACCGTTTGCGCTTTTGGTTTGTCAATTGCGCAAACGACAAAAACCGGCAAAAAGCCGAATAAAAATCTGATCAGTACGTTTCAATCTTTACAGATTCAATCTTGATATCGTTGATCGGCTTATCATTGGCATCTGTTTGTGCGGCTGCGATGGTATCCAATACATCCAGACCTTCAAAAACCTGTGCAAACACGGTGTGACCTGTCTGTTTGGTGTTGTACCAGCCATCCAGGGAAGGATTGCCGCCGTTTTCGGTATACAGCGTTTTGGCTTCATCCGGCAGCTCGTCCGTGTTGATCCACCCGCCGTATTTGGCTGTGGCCGCTTCGATATTGGATTTATAATACTGCTCGAAAGCGCCTTCAAAATATTCCCAGCCATAAAATGCTTCGGGACGAGCCTGGTTGATAAAAAACTGCGATCCGTTGGTATTTGCTCCGGCGTTGGCCATGGAAACGGCGCCACGAATGTTAAACAGATTCGGAGCAAACTCATCCTCGAATGATTCTCCCCATACGCTCTTCCCGCCCGCGCTGGTGCCTGTACCGGAACCCGTCTGGATCATAAAATCATTGATGACCCGATAGAAAATCTGATTATCGAAAAAGCCCGATTTTGCCAGTTCCTTAAAATTATAAACAGCTTTCGGAGCGGCGTCTTCGAAAAAGCGCAGTTTCATCACGCCGGCGCTGGTTGTGATGACAGCAATTTCTTCGCCTTTTTGCGGAAGTTCCAGCTGATAGCCGACCGGCTTTTCATAACTGGCTTCATCGGGCTTTAAATCGGCGGCTTTTTTAAGTTTTTGGCCGCAAGAAGCCATCCCCATCAGCATACACAAGGCCAGCAAAACGGAAGCGGCCCGAAAAACTCTGTTCATATCCAAGTGCCTCCCGGAATAAGATGATACCATTATAGCGGATCTTACGCCAAAGTGCAACCGGAGAAACGATAATCGATCCGGCCCTTTTGCATATGGCCGCATTCGGAATAGGAGGCCAAAACAAATGACATATCATCCCGAGGGGAAATTGTTTGATACCCCTGAAAATCAGGCTGCTCTCGCTTCACCGGCTGCTTTGGCAGACGCCTGCAAAAATGAAACCGTATTGGAAAGCCGTGCTGTTTTGTGTGACAGCAGCCACAACCTCATTGTTGAACTTCCCTGCATGCGGGGGATCATTCCCCGGGATGAAGGCGCGATCGGTATCCGGGAGGGAACTGTTCGGGATATTGCTATCATTTCCCGTGTAAATCGTCCGGTTTGTTTTGTGGTTGAAGGTTTTTCCAGTGATGAGTCGGGGCGGCCTACCGCCGTTCTTTCCCGCAGAAAAGCCCAGGAAAAGTGCTGGCGCGAACAGCTCGACAATCGTATCCCGGGCGATATTGTGGAAGCACGTATCACCCATCTGGAACCGTTCGGGGCGTTCTGCGATGTAGGCTGCGGCGTAATTGCCCTGCTTCCGATTGATGCTATCTCTGTTTCACGGATCAAGCACCCTTGCGAACGATTTACGCCCGATATGGAAATTAGAGCCGTGATCCGCAGCATAGAAGGCGGACGGATCACATTGAGCCACAAAGAACTGCTGGGAACTTGGGAAGAAAACGCTGCCCGATTCCAGCCCGGCGAAACCGTACGCGGAATTATCCGAAGCGTAGAGCCCTACGGCGTTTTTGTGGAGTTGGCGCCCAACCTAGCAGGACTTGCGGAACTGAAAGAAGGCGCTAAACCGGGTCACCTGGCCAGTGTATTTATCAAGAACATCATCCCGGACAGAATGAAAATCAAGCTGATTATCATTGATGTTTTTGAAGAGATTTCGCGGCCGCGCCCGCCTGTTTATTTTTATAAAGAACCGCATATCGATTGGTTCCCCTACTCCCCGTCGACGTGCAGTAAAGAAATTATCAGCAGGTTTCCCTAATAAAAACACCGCCCTCCAACCGGAAGGCGGTGTTTGATTTTATCGGATGAAGTTGGTGCGAGCACGGTGTTCGCGTTCGGGCAGCGTGATACCAGCTGCTTTTCCGGCTTCGATGCATCTTAGCAGCCAGGCCATATTGCGACCGAGCACACGCATAACCTGCATACCTTCCAGGTCAAGCTTGGCTTCTCCCGGCGCGTTACCGTGTACCATATTCCAATACTGGCTGGAAACCAGCGGCATTTGATTGATCGTAAAATACTTGTTCAGCTGATCCAGTGCTGCCGTTGTACCGGCGCGACGGGCACAAACGATACCTGCGGCCGGCTTATGCGCCAACACTCTGCCGAAAGAATAAAACAGACGATCTAAAAAGCTGGTCAAATCTCCGGACAAGGCCGCATAATGAACGGGCGAACCCACAATCAGGCCATCGGCTTCCTGACATTTTTCCGCCGCAACATTCACAACATCCCGATGTACACAGCCTTTTCCGCCTGCACAGGCTCCGCATCCGATACAGCCGCGCACTCCCTTATTGCCGATCCAGAAAATTTCGGTTTCGATACCGAATTCCTGCAGCCCAGTCGCCACTTCCTGAAGAGCGATATCGGTATTTCCGTGTTCATGCGGGCTTCCGTTGATTAACAAAACTTTCATTAAAAAGCCTCCTAACTAAAAATGAACGGCAGCGGCGGTACTGAACGCCGCCGCTGCCACGTATAGATAAATCAGTCGGTTGTAAACAGGCGATACATAGCTTCCAGGCAGATCTGGGCGTGCTTCATCAGGCTTTCAATGCGAACGCATTCGTTGGCATCGTGTGCGTGAGAAGGCAGATCGCCCGGGAAGCCGGCGCCAAATGCAACGCCTTTACTGTTCATGCTGCGAGCATAGGTACCGCCGCCCATGGAGTATACCTCGCAGGGTTCATGCATGCAGGCTTCATAAGCTTCGCTCAGGATGCTGATCAGCTTGCTGTCTTTGGGCAGATACAGCGGCTTTTCATCCATATCCGTTTCATAGCGCAGGCCATACGCTTCGGCGGCTTTTCGAAGGGTTTTCACTATCGGATCGCTGGAAAGCGTGGCCGGATAACGGATATCTACTTCCAAACGGCCGCGGCCGTTTTGCATCTGCATAATACCGAAGTTGAAGGTCAGCGGACCGCTGGCTTCATCGGAGCAGGCAACCCCGGCGGCACTGCCGTCGTAGGTGGTGCCGATCTTTTCGGCTGCAAACGAAATCAGCGCACCCAATTCCTGATTGCTGAACACGGATTTCAACAGAGCAACCAAGTAAGCGGCTGCATTAAAACCACCGGACGGCGTGGAAGCATGGCAAGCAGTTCCCAAAGAGAGGATCTTAACGCCGCCTTCGGTATCCGTGATTTCAAACTTGCCTTCAGCCGTTTCGGCGGCTTTGCGCAGTGCCTGGGCCTGTTCTGCCGTGCAGGCGATTTCCGCTTCGGCCTTATAAGGCACAGCATTCACAACCGTTCCGGAAACAAAGGAACGGACGATGGAATCTTCCTGATCGGCCTGAATCTTGAAATGCAGAATACCCTTTTCGCAATGGCACACGCCATAGCTGCCATCGGGCGTAATACCGTAGGTCGGATACGGTTCTTCTGCAAAATAATGGTTCATATCGTCCATGCCGACTTCTTCGCCGGAACCGAATACCACACGAATACGGCGTTTACCAACCACACCGGCGTCTTTCAGAGCGCGCAGGCAGTGCAGCGAAACAATGGCAGGGCCTTTGTTGTCGTCTACGCCGCGTCCGTAGAGCACACCGTCTTTTTCGACCATTTCAAAGGGAGGCGTATTCCAGTTTTCGCCGGCAGGAACCACGTCCATATGGTTCATGACGACGACAACCTCTTCGCCCTCGCCGAGTTCGGCGTGGCCGGCATAGTAATCCACGTTTTTGGTTTTCAGTCCATAGCTTTCGGCCATAGCCAGCACGGTATCCAGTGCGCGGGCGGGTTCCTTACCGTAAGGCAGATTACCTTCCGCTTCTCCGCATACGGAAGGAATAGCAACCACTTTTGCCAGATCGCGCAGAATATCGTCCTGATAAGCTAGAATTTTCTCGCCAAATACCATTTTAAAATCATCCTTTCAGACAACAATTTCTAAAAAATATTTTATACGATTTCCTCGGTCAAGATTTGTAATTTCTTGGCACACGACGGGCAGACACATTTTCCTTTAAAACTGATCAGATCTTCGGCATTGCCGCAAAAAATACAGCTGGCCTGATATTTTTTGATTACGATCGTATTTCCGTCCAGGAAAAACTCCACCGAGTCCCGTTCATTAAGCTCAAGACTTTTGCGCAGATCACGCGGAAGTACGATTCGCCCCAAGGGGTCGATTTGCCGAACAAATCCCGTGGATTTCATCATATCTACACGTCCTTTCGATGACAAAGCTGTCTATTTGTCATTGTACCTACAAAGTAGAAAAATGTCAATATCCGACAAAATAGCCACACATAGGAATATTTCCCAAGGAGGATCTTTATGCTGAATAAAATCTGGTGCGGTATGATGCTGGTAGGCATAACCGTTGCGTTTGCCACCGGACGTACCCAAGAACTGACAGCCGCCATGAACGAAGGCGCGCAAGCCGCCGTAACGCTTTCTCTTTCCATGCTCGGCATGATGTGCGCCTGGACGGGAATCATGCGTATGGCCGAACAAGCCGGATTTGTCGATAAGCTGGCCAAACTTTTTTCGCCTGTAATTCGAAAGCTGTTCCCCGATTTTGCAGGAGAAACAACCGTTCAAAACAAAATGGCCATGAACTTTTCAGCCAATCTTCTGGGATTGGGAAACGCCGCCACACCGCTGGGCATTGCCGCCATGAAAGAAATGGCGCGGCTGCATCCGGGAGATACCCCTTGCCGGGGTACCATGCTGTTTGTCGTCATCAATACCGCTTCGCTTCAGCTGATCCCCACCTACGCCGCTACGCTTCGCGGAAACTACGGCAGCGCCAATCCTTATGATATTCTGCCCGCCGTTTGGATTGTTTCCTTGATTTCTTTGATTGTTTGTGTTGCGGCGGCCAAACTGATGGAGAAGAAAAATGGCTGAAATTGGAAATTGGGTGATCCCGCTTCTCGTATTTGTTGCGGTTTTTGCAGCCGTTGTTCATAAAGTCCCGGTGTTTGATGCATTTGTCAGCGGTGCAAAAGACGGCGCACAATCTACGTTACAGCTGCTCCCCACTTTGGTTGGGTTGATTATGGCGGTGTATATGCTGCGGGCTTCCGGTGCCTTCGATATTCTGGCGCATCTGATTCGCCCCGTTACCGACCTGCTGCAAATTCCACCTGATCTGGTTCCGCTTATTTTTCTGCGTCCGGTTTCGGGCAGCGGCGCTTCCGCCTATGTCGCCGTTTTGCTTGAACAGCACGGTCCCGACAGCCTCGTTGGGCGCATGGCCTCTGTTCTGGCCTCTTCTACGGAAACAACCTTTTACGCTGCCGCGGTTTATCTGGGAAGCGCGGGTTACAAGAAAAGCGGCTGGGTTCTGCCGGCCGCCCTTCTGGGAGATCTGGCTGCCGCTGCGGCGGCGATTGTGGTGGTGAACTGGCTATTTTAGCGCAGCCCCAGTTCTTCCATCTTTTGGCGCAGGCGGATAAAATCATCGAAAGCGGCCGGTTTTTGCGCGGGATTGCGCAGCAAGGCCGCCGGATGCAGCGTAGACATGAAAAGGATTCCGCCTTTTTCTTCAAAAATACCGTGTTCGCGTGTAATGCGGATATCCGGCTTATACAGACGCTGAGCCGCAATGCGTCCCAAACACACGATGATGCGCGGACGGATACGCCGCGTCTGCTCGCGAAGCCAGCCGATGCAGGCTTCCTGTTCTTCCGGAAGTGGATCGCGGTTATGCGGCGGACGGCATTTGACGATATTGGCAATATAGATGTTTTCGTGCCGATCCAGATCAACAGCGGCCAAAAGTTTATCCAAAAGCTGACCGGCGCGTCCCACAAACGGCTCGCCCTGCAAATCTTCGTTTTCCCCGGGGCCTTCCCCTACGAACATCACTTTTGCCTGCGGGTTTCCCACGCCAAAAACCACATGATGCCGTGTGCTGCACAAGCCGCAGCGCGTACATGAACAGCAGCGATTCTGCAGTTCTTCCCAAGTTTCCTGCATCTTTTCCATCCCTCCGCAGATTTCTGACCTAGATTTATAAGTATTATAGCACAACAAAGAAGATTTTCCTATGTTTTCGCACAAAATGATTGAATTTCGGCCCTAAGAGGTGTACAATATAAATACAAACTTTTTGTAAAAGGAATGAATACATATGAACGTTATGGTTGAAACTTCCGCACGTCATCTTCATGTTACCGAAGCCGATCTGGTTGCGCTGTTCGGCGAAGGCGCCGCTCTTACTGTGAAAAAGGAACTTTCTCAGCCCGGCCAGTACGCCAGCAATCAGAAAGTAGAAGTTGTAGGCCCCAAGGGTTCTCTGGTTATGTCCATCCTCGGCCCCACCCGTCCCGAAACGCAGGTTGAAGTAGCCCTGACCGATGCCCGCAAACTGGGTATTGCCGCTCCCATCCGCGAATCCGGCGATCTGGAAGGCACCCCGGGCTGCAAACTGGTTGGCCCTGCCGGCGAAGTAACCATCGAAAAAGGCGTGATTGCTGCTAAGCGTCACATCCATTTCAACGTTGAAGAAGCTGCTGCTGCCGGTGTAACGGACAAGCAGGTTGTTTCTGTGAAAGTGGATTGCGGCAGCGGCCGTTCCCTGACTTTCGGTGATGTTGTGGTTCGTGTAAGCCCCAAATATGCTGCTGCCATGCACATCGACACCGATGAATCCAACGCTGCTGGTATTTCCGGCACCGTAGACGGCGAAATCATTCTGTAATTTTCTCCTGTTATAGAAAGTCTCCGCGCAGCAAGCTGCCAGAGACTTTTTCTATATTTGAAACAACTACGAAAGGGGGCTTTTCCATGGCCCTTGTTCAAGCCTATTCTTCCCCGTTTGGTGTTTTGACTATTTGGGTTGAAAACGGTTCGGTTATAAAAATTGATCTTCCAAACAGCGTGAGCAATTTTGCGAACATAGCCGCATCATCTGATCCGCAGGATCTTGCCGTTATGAAAGACTGTATCCGCCAGCTTGACGATTATTTCGGCGGGAAGCTGCAAACTTTTTCTTTGCCGCTAAATCCCTGCGGAACAGCTTTTCAGCAGCGTGTTTGGGAACAGCTCACGTTGATCCCCTATGGAGAGACGATTTCTTATAGTGAATTGGCGCTAAGAGCCGGTTCACCGCGCGGTGCACGGGCCGCCGGTATGGCTTGCCACAACAATCCGATCCCTATTGTGATCCCCTGTCATCGGGTTATTGGAAAAAACGGATCGCTGACCGGTTTTGGCGGCGGGCTGAGTTTGAAAGAAAAGTTGATTGATTTGGAAGTGCGAAACAAGCATTCGAATTCATAAAAAAGTCCTCACAGCGAATTTGCTGTGAGGACTTCTTGTTTAAGCTAGATTATTCTGCTTTAGCATCCGAATCGGCATCTGCATCAAAGGTGAAGTGATCATCTTTATAGTCGCAAACTACGGTCTTGCCGGCTTTCACGGTACCGTCCAGCATGCATTCCGAAAGCGCATCTTCAATCTTAGACTGAATCGCACGTTTCAGCGGACGAGCGCCGTAAACCGGATCGAATCCGGCTTTTGCTACAGCGTCGATTGCAGCATCCGTAAAGGTTACGGTGATGCTTAAATCGGCCAGCCGTTTCTTCAGGCCTTCGAGCAGACGTACGGCAATTTCGCGAATATCATCGCTGCCCAGTTTATGGAACACGATAATGTCATCGATACGGTTGAGGAATTCAGGACGGAAGAGGTTCTTCATTTCGCCCAAAACCAGTTCCTTGGTTTTCTCAAAATCGCGCTCTTCTTCATGTCCATCCTCTGCACCAAACCCGAGAGAAGCGGGCTTATTATCGGTAATCAAACGAGCACCCACGTTGGAGGTCATGATAATCACCGTGTTCTTGAAATCGACCTTACGGCCCTGGGAATCGGTCAGACGGCCGTCATCCAGAATCTGGAGCAGGATGTTGAAGACATCGGGATGTGCTTTTTCGATTTCATCGAAGAGGATGACGGAATACGGTCTGCGGCGAACCGCTTCGGTCAGCTGACCGCCTTCGTCATAGCCCACATATCCCGGAGGCGAACCAATCAAACGGGAAACTGTGTGCTTTTCCATATACTCCGACATATCGAAACGAATCATGGCGTTCTCGTCGCCGAACATGGCCTGAGCAAGCGTTTTACACAGTTCCGTTTTACCGACACCGGTAGGCCCAAGGAAGATGAACGAACCGATCGGGCGCTTGGGATCTTTCAGACCCACACGACCACGACGGATGGCTCTCGCCACGGAACGCACGGCATCGTCCTGACCCACAATCCGTTCATGCATGATGTCTTCCAGGCGCAGCAGACGCTGGCTTTCTTCTTCGGTAAGCTGATAGACCGGCACACCCGTCCACATGGAAACAATGTTTGCAATGTCTTCAGCGGTTACCTTCTGGTCTGTATCGGCGTTTTCAGCCTTCCAGTTCGCTTTTTTGTCGTCCAGCTCTTTCTGGATGTTCTTCTGTTCATCACGCAGGGAAGCGGCGCGCTCAAAATCCTGTGCGTTGACAGCCGCGGCCTTTTCGGCCTCCAGCGATTTGATCTTCTTTTCCAGTTCCTGAATGGAATCGGGCTGTGTAAAGGCTTTAAGCCGTACACGAGAAGCACCTTCATCGATCAGGTCGATTGCCTTATCGGGCAGGAAACGGTCTGCAATATAGCGGCTCGAGAGCTTTACAGCGGCATCGATCGCTTCATCGGTAATGGCAACCTTATGGTGTGCCTCATAGCGATCACGCAGGCCGCGGAGAATCTGCACGGTTTCTTCTTCCGTCGGTTCACCAACCATAACCGGCTGGAAACGGCGTTCGAGTGCGGCATCTTTTTCGATGTGTTTACGGTATTCCTCGATGGTCGTTGCGCCGATTACCTGGAAGTCACCCCTAGCCAATGCAGGTTTTAAGATGTTTGCTGCGTCGGCGGAGCCTTCGGCAGCGCCGGCGCCGATAATCGTATGCAGCTCATCGATAAACAGGATGATATTTCCGGCCTGCTTTACTTCGTCGATAGCAGACTTGATGCGCTCTTCAAAATCACCGCGGTATTTGGTACCGGCAACCATACCGGTCAGGTCAAGGGCAACCACGCGCTTGCCTTTCAGCAGTTCCGGTACATCGCCCGACTGGATTTTCAGCGCCAAACCTTCAGCAACAGCGGTTTTACCTACGCCAGGTTCGCCGATCAGAACCGGATTGTTCTTGGTACGGCGAGAAAGAATCTGGATCACACGTTCAATCTCCGTCTTGCGGCCGATAACCGGGTCAATTTTCCCTTCTGCGGCCATCTTTGTCAGATCACGGCCAAACTGTTCCAAAGCCTTGCCTTTCCCTTCGGCGCCGCCCGGACGGCCTTCCTGACGGGCATTTCCGTTTTCGGAAATACCGCCCACGCTTTTGAAGATTTCTTCGGCCAGTTCATTCGGCCGGGCACCCAGCGACTGCAGGAAGCGTACGCCGTAGCTTTCGCCGTCTTCCAAAACTGCGAGCAGCAGATGCTCGGTTCCCACATAGTGGTGTCCCATTTTGGAGGCGATCAGCACAGCGGTCTGCAAAATCCGCTTTACACGCGGCGTAAAAGCGTTGGGAGAAAGCTGCGTCTGTTCGCTGCCGGTTCCAATCGACTCCCGAATCTTCTGTTCGTAGTCTTCCAGCGTGATCCCCTGCCCCGTCAACACGGTAGCTGCCACACCGGTGCCTTCTTTCAGCAGACCATAAATCATGTGTTCACTGCCGACATAATCATGTCCGAATGCCTGAGCGGCTTCCAGAGCCAGATTCACGGCGTTGTTTGCTTTTTCAGTAAATCCATCAAAACGATACATAATGTCAATCTCCTTTCACCGAGATTTTAAATCTAGATAAAAATTTAGGAATTCTATTTGGTTTGAGATGCGAGAACCTGACGCACCAAATCTGCGCGCCGGATATCGCGTTCCTGCGGAGTGAGACTATGCCCGGCCGCAGAAGAAACAGAAGCGGGTTGTGCTTCGATCATCAGGGCATTCACCGTGTCGAGCGAAAGATCTTTGCACATCTGCTCGGCTACGCCCAGACGAACGCTCGAAATCAATTCCATGAATTCGCTGGATGAAAGCATCCGGGCGCTGCCCAGAATACCCAAGGCACGTGCGACTTTATCCTGTACGGAAATGTCTTCACGCAGCTGTTTGCGCGCTTCCCGTTCCTGGCGGATAATCTGGCGGGCCATTCCCGTAAGATTTTCCAGCGCATCCTTTTCGGAAAGTCCCAGCGTAACCTGATTGGAAAGCTGATATATCGCGCCGGCGGCCTGAGAACCTTCGCCATACATGCCGCGCAGAACAAATCCGAGTTTATTCAGGTTGGCATTGATACGAGCCAGAACACCGGATTCCTGAAGGCCCGGCAGATGCATCATCAAGGATGCACGAAGGCCGGTTCCCAGGTTGGTGGGGCACTGTGTGAGATAACCCAGCTCATCATCGAACGCGAAATTCAGACGTTCGTTCAGCAGCGTATCGATTCGGTCTGCCATATTGAAGACTTCCGAAAGCTGCATGCCTTCTTTCATCACCTGGATACGCAGATGATCCTCTTCATTCACCATGATGCTGATTTCTTCGTCGTTGGAAAGAATCAGTTCGCGGTGGTTAGGTTCCGAAATAAAATCGGGGCTTGCCAAATGCCGCTCTACCAGGGCCACACGCTCTTCTTTATTTAAAGAAGAAAGCTCGATGCAGCGGAACATGGAAGAAAACGCTTGATTCGCATTTAATACGGCATCTTTCACTTTTTCTTCTACTTCGGCGCGCTGCTCGCTGCTCATGCGATTCGGAAACGGATATTCCCGCAGATTACGCGCCAGACGAATTCTTGTACTGATGACAACGTCCCCATCGGGGCCGGATTTTTGATACCACTTGCTCATTGTTTTCCCTCCATTTCCCGGATTTCATCCCGCAAAACAGCGGCCTGTTCAAAGTTTTGTTCCTGAATGGCTTTTTGCAAAGCTTCTTTCTTTTCTTCCAAAGGTGTTTTGGGCTTCGGCTCTGCTGCAGGTGTAGGAACAATTTCCTGCTTTTTCACAACCTGCATGGCCAAACTGCCCGGACGCTTACCGCGGTGATTGGCTGTGCCATGAATTCGCTGAATGGAAGGAAGCAATTGATTACGGAAGGTACGGTAACATTCCGCGCATCCCACTTTACCGCTTCTGGAAATCTCTTCAAAGGAAGCGCCACATTTACGGCAGCGGGTTACGGATTCATTTGCAGCTTCTCCGCCGAAGAACCCGCCCAGCAGGCTGCCAAGTCCGCCGACAAAATCATCGGCAAAGCTTCCGAAGAAGTGGTTGTAGCCCAGCTTCTTCGCGCATTCTGAGCACAATGCGTATTCGGTCAATTCTCCGTTGACGATTGATTTGATGTGAGTAGTCGCTGTATTTTTATGACAAGATTGACAAAGCATATTCATTCCTCCTTCAGGGATCAAGCTCCCTGTACTTTTGTAACCAACAACATGTTTTTAAAGATTGAGGCTCTTACTGCATCGCGCAGCTGCGGCGGAACGGCCGCAAGGCTCCGGTTGTTTGTCGCCGCTGCGATTAACTGACAGGCACTCTCCCCGATCACACGCTGTTGATACAGGTTGTTTAAAATTACACGTACGCTGTTTGAATCGATCGCATCGCCGACATTATTGACAATGTGCATCACAACGTCCTGCTTTGTTATATTCCGGCGCGTAATTCGAATATACCCGCCGCCGCCCCGCTGGCTCTCTACAAAATACCCTTGTTCGGGCGTGAACCGGGACGTAAGAACATAATTGATCTGGCTGGGTACACAGCCAATATGGCCGGCCAGTTCATTTCGCTGAATCTCGGCGGTTCCATTGGCTTCATCCAACAGCTCCAGAATATATTGAGCAATCTGATCGCTCATTCTCACGACGGACACCTCTTTTCTTGTCTTTGACTTTCTTTGATTTTAAGTATACTCGAAAGTCAGGAAAAGTCAAAGTCTAATAAGGTCAAATTTATTTGATTATTTTAAAATAGCTCACTAGATCTTTTATTTTCGCCTATTTTTTAAGCCAATCAGCCTTTTTGAAATTTTTTATGGATCTGTAACACCTTTTTGTATTTGACATAGACTGTAGTATAAACGAAAGGAGGAAATACAACATGTGCAACAATGGTTTTAACGGGTGCTCTTGGATCATTATCATCGTTCTTCTGCTGATCTGCTGCGGTGGTTGCGGCGGAACGTACAGCAATGACAACGGCTGTGGCAATGGCTGCGGCTGCGGTTGCTGAGAACCAAGGCATAAAAACAGAGGGGCGGTCGAAAGGCCGCCCCTCTGTTTTGTTTATTTTAAGTTAAATCAGCCACGCTGAGCCATTGCTTCTTTCAAAGCACAGGTCAGCTGGTCCGGACAGGAAGTGGATTTCATGCCGCAGCGAATGCCTTCGCAACGAGCAATAACATCATCAACCTTCATGCCTTTTACCAGAGCCGCAATTCCTTTGGTGTTGCCGTTGCAGCCGCCGATAAAT
Organism: uncultured Clostridia bacterium; assembly: GCA_944384905.1. Taxonomy (GTDB): domain Bacteria; phylum Bacillota; class Clostridia; order Oscillospirales; family Acutalibacteraceae; genus RGIG7265. The sequence continues at coordinate 50,431 of CALWVE010000031.1, read as the reverse complement.
TCAACCGAGCGCACGACATCGCCATCAAGTTCCAGATCGATTCGACGGGAGCAAGTCCCTTTTGTTGTGTAAGAATATTTCATGTACATTCACTCCTTAATAAAGTTCATTGAAATTATAACACTGCCATATGAGACAACAGTTTATCTATTGTTTGCTTGGAAGCCGAGCAGGTTCCGGGCAGAACCGGTCGCCCATAGCTTCCGTGGAAATCAGAGCCGCCGGTCATCAGCAAATTGTGTTCGCGGCACATTTCTTCAAACAGCGGGATATATTCCGGCAGATTACGCGGATGGTAGACTTCAATCCCATCCAGTTTTTTGAGACGGACAAGTTCATTCAGCAGATCTTCCGAATGATAGGCGTTTGGGTGCGCCAAAACAGCCAGTCCCCCGGCTTCATGAACCGCATCGATCGCGTCTTTTGCGTCGGGATATTCCGTTTTAGAGAAAGCCAGTCCACCTTTTGAGCTGAACAGACGATGAAAGACTTCGCCGAACATTTCATTTGTTACGCCGGCATCCATGAGCGCCTGCATCAAATGCTGTTTATATAAGCTGGTCGAACATCCTCTGCGCGCCAGTAAAAATGAAAGCGGCAGATGATAAATCTCAGAAATAACCTGCGCCGAACGCACGCTTCCCTCGTTTCGGGAACGCAGTGTTTTGCGGCAAATACGTTCCACAGGCTCCGGATCGCGGCAGAGATAGCCCAAAATATGAACTTTACGCCCGGTTTCCGGATCGCGCGAAGAAATTTCAATCCCCGGAATCACTTCTACCCCCGCTGCTTTTCCAAGAGCAACGGCTTCCGCCACACCGGCAAAGGTATCGTGATCGGTAATCGATACGGCAGAAAGTCCCCGTGCTTTGGCCAGTTCCAAAACCTCTGAAACGGTACAGGAACCGTCGGAATACTGCGTGTGGTTATGCAGATCGGCGGCAAAAGGTTCAGCGGGCATCGGAGGTTCCCTTCTCTCTGAGATAAGTCGATTCCAAGTCAGCCAGATGAAGCTTCACCGCCAAAGGATACTTATCGTATGCCTGGCTCACGGCAAAACTGCCGCCGCGGGCTGCTTCATCAAAGCCGCCCATATGCCAGCGAATGGCCACGGCCTCCTGTGTTTTCAGGCGCATAAAACGTTCGATCAGGAAAACGGATTTTTCGCCGTGCCCATACGGGAACATATCCTCGATCATATAGAACGGTTTCTTTTCCCATTGGCCGGTCTCTTCGTTTTTTACATTGCGCGTAGAAACTTTATAAAACTGCGCTTTGCAAATATCGTGCAGCAGCGCCGTGATCGCAAAGCTCTCTTCGCTGTCAACGCCTTCTTCAAAATGCTTCTCGCGCATGGTGTGATAAACGCTCAAGCTGTGCATGACGAGGCCGCCTTCACAGGCACAGTGAAACTTCGAGCTGGCCGGTGCGGTAAAGAAATCCGTTTTGGCAAGCCATTCCAGAAAGCGGTCACTACCTTCGCGGGTGATGTTTTCCTGGAAAATACGGAAAAATTCTTCTTTCATTTCTTCAAGATGGCTCATCATGCACCTACTTTCTGTCCATCCAATCAGAATTTAAAGCTGTCTTTCAGCGAAACGGAACGGTTAAAGACCGGATGTTCCGGCGAACTATCCTGGCTATCGGCACAGAAGTAGCCCTGACGCATGAACTGGAATCCATCGCCCGGCTTGGCCTGAGCCAGAGAAGGCTCTACTTTGCAGCCTGTGAGGACAACCAGCGAATTCGGGTTGAGATATTCTTCGAAATGATCCGTATCCGGGTCCGGTACGGTGAAGAGATTATCATACAGACGAACTTCCGCATCCACGGCATCAGCAGCATTCACCCAATGGATCGTGCTCTTGATCTTGCGGCCGTCCGCCGGATTACCGCCGCGGGATTCGGGATCGTATTCAGCATACACTTCAACCACACGGCCGTTCTCATCCTTTTTGCAGCCTGTGCAGCGAACCACATAGGCTGTTTTCAGGCGCACTTCATTGCCCGGGAAAAGACGGAAATATTTCTTAACGGGTTCTTCCATAAAGTCTTCGCGTTCAATCCAGACTTCACGGCTGAACGTAACCGTACGGGTTCCCTCTTCGGGATGATTCGGGTTGTTTTCAACCTCGAACGTTTCGCTCTGCCCTTCCGGATAGTTGGTGATGACCAGCTTGACCGGATCGAGTACCGCCATAACACGGCGGGCATGATCGTTGAGGTCCTCGCGCAGGCAATGCTCGAGGAAAGCGTATTCTACCGTGCTGGCCACTTTCGAAACGCCGTTGCGTTCGATAAAGTTGCGGATAGAAGCCGGCGTATAGCCGCGGCGGCGCAAACCGCACAGGGTGGGCATACGGGGATCATCCCAGCCGCGTACGGTGCCTTCTTCTACCATTTTGCGCAGATAACGCTTGCTCATCACGGTATTGTTGATACCCAGACGGGCAAATTCGATCTGACGCGGCTTGCTCGGCACAGAAACGTTATTGATAACCCAGTCGTACAGCGGACGATGGTCTTCGTATTCCAGCGAGCAGAGAGAATGTGTAATTCCTTCCAAAGCGTCCTGAATCGGGTGAGCAAAGTCGTACATCGGGAAGATGCACCACTTCGTTCCCTGACGGTGATGGTTGATATAGCGGATACGATAGAGCGCCGGGTCGCGCATATTGAAGTTACCGGAAGCCAGATCGATCTTGGCGCGCAGCGTCATGCTGCCTTCCGGGAACTCACCAGCACGCATACGACGGAACAGATCGAGGCTTTCTTCGATCGGGCGATCGCGGTACGGGCTGGTTGCCGGCGTATTCGTATCGCCGCGGCGAGCCTTCAGCTCTTCGGGAGACAGCTCACAAACATAAGCAAGGCCTTTTTTGATCAGCTCTTCTGCATAGGCATACGTCTGTTCAAAATAATCGCTGCCGAAATACAGGCGATCATCCCAGGTAAAGCCCAGCCATTTGATGTCTTCCTGAATGGCTTCTACATATTCGTTATCTTCTTTAGCGGGGTTGGTGTCATCGAAACGAAGGTTGCACAAACCGCCGAATTTTTCAGCAATACCGAAGTTGATGCACAGTGCCTTGCAGTGGCCGATGTGCAGGTATCCGTTCGGTTCCGGCGGAAAACGGGTGTGAACCTTCTGGCCTTCACAGCGGCCGCCCGGAGCCAGATCTTCTTTAATGAATTCCTCGATAAAATTGGAGGCTTCCACCGTTTCGGGAACTTTATTTTCAATATCAGACACGTTAGGTCTTCCTTTCTCTATCAAATGGGAACGTCTGAATTAAAGCTTGGAAAGGCCGAGCTTCAGGCGGCGGATCGATTCATCTTTGCCCAAAAGCGTCAGAATCTCCATAGCGCCGCCGGGCGTTACGGTTACACCGGCTGCGGCAATACGAACCGGCCAAAGCAGCGTACCGTTCTTCACGCCGAGACGTGCAGCCAGTTCAAGCAGCGAATCATGCAGCGTATCCATCTGCCAGTTTTCCAGGCCTTCCAACAGCGTGATGGCCTCTTCCAGCATGGTTTTGGAGTTTTCGAGATTGGTTTTGCTCTTTTTATTGACAAAGAAATCAGCCGGGTATTCAGGCAGTTCTTTAAAGAACGACAAAACTTCCGGAATCTGCGTCAGCTTGGTGACACGCGGCTGCAAAATCGTGGTGAGCAGCGACCAATCCTTTTCCCCTTCGCCAAACACCTCGCGGTAATACGGCATGGCCAGCTCGGTGAACTGTTCCGGTGTAAGGGCGCGCAGGTATTCGCCGTTGAGCCAGGTAAGCTTATCATAATCGAAAACAGCAGGCGATTTGCTGATACCGTCGATGGAAAATTCCTGCTCGAGATCTTTCAGAGAAAACAGTTCGCGGTTATCTTTCGGGCACCAGCCCAGCAAAGCAATATAGTTCGTGATAACGGGAGCCAGATAGCCCTCATCCATCAGACCGGCAAAGCTGGTGGAACCGTGACGCTTAGAAAGCTTGGAAACGGAACCGTCTTCATTTTTACCCATAATCAGTGGCAGATGCACAAACGTGGGCACGTCCCAACCGAACGCCTGATAAAGCAGCACGTATTTCGGCGTAGAAGTCAGGTACTCACAGCCGCGCACAACGTGTGTAATCTGCATCAGGTGGTCATCGATTACGTTGGCAAAGTTATAGGTCGGGTAACCGTCGGATTTGATGAGAATCTGGTCTTCCAGTTCTTTATTATCAATGGAAATCGTACCGTATACCACATCGTCATAAGTGGTGGTGCCGGTCAGCGGCATTTTTTGGCGAATGACATAAGGCGTGCCGGCCGCAAGGAGACGATCCACTTCTTCTTTGGGCAGATCGCGGCAATGACGGTCGTAACCGCCAAAAGCGTTTTGCTCGTGCAAAGCATCCAAACGTTCTTTGGTGCAGAAGCAATAATAGGCGCCGCCCAATTCAACCAGCTTTTTGGCGTAAGGCAGGTACAGATCTTTGCGTTCACTCTGCACATAAGGGCCGAATTCACCGCCGATATCCGGACCTTCATCATGCTGCAGGCCGACTTGACGCAGCGTATCATAAATAACCTGAGTCGCACCTTCTACCAAACGTTCCTGGTCGGTATCTTCAATGCGCAGTACAAATTGCCCGCCTTGCGACTTGGCAATCAGGTATTCAAACAAAGCTGTCCGCAGGTTTCCTACATGCATAAACCCGGTGGGGCTTGGTGCAAATCTCGTTCTGATCAAAACGATCCATCCCTTCTGTGCGTAAAAACGCTGTGATAATATTCTTATCTGATTTATCATTATAACAAATCGCTCCCTCAAATGGAAGAGGAAACGACGCTTTTTTTGTCTTTGCGAAGCGGACACAGGACAAATTCAATCATCACACGGCGTACCGTTGCTGAGAATCAGCCCTTCTCCGGCAAACAATGCCTGAGCAAGCGCCTTTTCAGAGGTAATTCGACGCGAAAACAGCATACCGGCCTGACCAATCTGTTCGCTTTCGGCGTCGTGCACGTCGCCGCCCGAAGTCATCCCCAAACCATGGCGACAGGCATAATAGAGCGCCCGGAAGTTTTCATCGTCACGATTGCCGGCGTTATACACTTCCAGCGCATCCAGCAAAGACGGGTCAACGGAAACGCCCGGCTGCGGGATATAGGGCTTTTTTCGAAACGGATGCGCCATCGAAATGTAGGCGCCGTTTTGATGCATAAAGTGGCAGAATGCTTCAATTTCCATTGTTTCAATTTCCGGGTGAAGCGCCAAAGTTTCCGGCAAAATTCCGTAAACCAAGACTTCCTTTCCCCCGTCTCCAAAACGATGTTCGATTCCGAAGAGGACATCCAGTCCACGTTTGGCGCCTTCTTCTCGGGCAGAAAGGCAGGCAGCTTCATAAGCTTGCATTCGTTCTTTCCATGGGAGTTCTTCGGAAACAGCCGTATTCCCGTGAATAAAATGATCGGTAATCACGATTCCGTCGTAACCCGCATCGGCATAGGCTCTTGCGATATCTTTTGCCGGGCTGCGGCCGCATCGGCTGGCCTCGCTGGTATGAACATGCAGATCGTATCGGTACATACAATCCTTCCTTTCCGCACAAGCTTATCTTTTAGTATGGGTGATTCTTTAATTATAAAACAAAAACGGAGACGCTGCAAATAAAATTGCAGCGCCTCCGAAAAGAAAGGCCGAAACAGGCAGAATTTTTACCAATTCACGCTCCAGCGGTCAATCAACTTGCCCGCCGTATCGGAAATCGTACCGGTAAATTCTTTTTTACCCTGTTCTTCAATCGACTTTTTAACCTTTTCCTTGAGCAGTTCTTCATAGCGATCTGCGTCAATCGGCAGCGTAACCTTGCTGTTATCCGTCCAGCTGGAAAGATAAGCTGCGTTGGAAATGGTCAGTTCGTTGATACCGTCAAAACCGGGAGCAAGCAACGGCTCATCAAACAAAATTGCGTTGGTGAAATTCTGAAGAATACCGATATGAGCGGTTTCTTTGGTATCGGGAACATATTCGATCACTTCGGGAGTCGGCTTGTTTCCCTCAGGATCAAAGCAGAATTCACGTTCAGGAATCGGCAGCTTCCAGAAGGTCAGCTTGCCGTTTTCAAGTACAATCTTTCCGCGATCGCCCGTAATTTCCAGGCGGTTGGTGCCGGGATAGTCACCGGTTGTCGTGATAAAGGTAGCCGTTGCGCCGTCTTCGTACTCGGCGTAGATGGTCGCATCGTCTTCTACCTCGATATTGTGATATTTACCGCAGGTGCAGAAAGCACGGATCGTCTTGGGCATACCGAAAATCCACTGCCACAGATCCAGGTTATGCGGAGCCTGATTCAGCAGTACGCCGCCGCCTTCCCCGTTCCAGGTTGCACGCCAGGTACCGGAATCATAATACTTCTGGTTGCGGTACCAGTTGGTAATGATCCAGACCAGACGCTTGCGCTGACCCAGTTCACCAGACTGCACAATTTCGCGTGCTTTCTGGAACAGCGGGTTCGTACGCTGGTTAAACATAATGCCGAAGACTTTACCGGACTTACGGGCTTTTTCATAGTATTCCGTCAGCTGGTTGGTGAATACACCTGCCGGCTTTTCGGAAATGACATGCAGCCCGGCTTCCAAGCCTGCTTCCGCAATTTCGGGATGGATATAATGCGGCGTAGCTACGATTACGGCATCCAGCAAACCGCTGGCAAACATCTCGTTATAATCGGAGAAAATCGGTACGCCAGGGAAATTTTCTTTTGCCCATTCCTGCTTTTTGGGATCGATATCACAAATGGCGGCAAGCTGCATATGTTCAATTTTGCCCGTGAACATATTCATGGCATGTGCACTGCCCATATTGCCGACACCGACAACACCCATTCGAACTGTATTCAAAACAACACCCCCAAAAGACTTATTTCTTGCCGCTGTTATAAGTGGAACCCATATCATCCACCACAACGGCACGAACTTCCGTGCGGCGCTTGGAGGTGGCTACGCGCTTCATCAGTTCTTCATAGTAGAGATCAGCGTCGAACGGAATCTCAACCGGACGACCCAACCAGGAAGACAGATGCATGGCGTTGGAAAGCGTCAGGCCGTTGATGCCTTCGGTACCGCTGGCCACCAGCGGCTCGCCGCGCAGAATTGCGCCGGCAAAAGCATTCAGCACACCCACATGCTGCGGATTTTCACCGTCGGTTTCCACAACGGTCTCCGTCACATTCGGCGTACCAAACGGAATGGTATTGGTCTTGGAGAATTCAGGTTCGCTGACATCCAGTTCCCACTTGGTGAGCTTGTCGCCTTCGGCGATCAGCTTGCCTTTTTCCAGCGTGATTTCAAAACGGTTGGTACCCGGGAAATCAGCCGTCGTGGTGATAAAGGTACCGGTTGCACCGTTGGCGTATTCTACATAAGTGGTTACGTCGTCTTCAACTTCAATGTTGTGCCACTTGCCGTAATGCAGCTTGGCGTCTACCTTAACCGGCATGCCGCAAATCCACTGCCACAGGTCGAGGTTATGCGGGCACTGGTTCAGCAATACGCCGCCGCCTTCACCGCTCCACGTTGCACGCCATGCGCCGGAATCGTAATAAGCCTGCGGACGATACCAGTTGGTGATGATCCAAGAGGTACGCTTAATGGCGCCCATCTCGACGCTTTTCACGATCTCACGCATTTTGCGATAGATGTGGTTGGTGCGCTGGTTGAACATCATGCCGAACACAACGTTGGCCTTTTTGGAGGCTTCGTTCATTTCGGCAACCTGCTTGGTGTAAACGCCGGCGGGCTTTTCCACCATGACATGCAGACCGCGCTTAAAGCCTTCCATGGCAAACTTGGGATGATCGTAGTGCGGCACAGCTACCAGAATAGCGTCAATCTTGCCGCTGTCCATCATTTTGTAGGCATCATCGAATTTCTCAACGGATTCAGGAAGATTCTCCTGTGCCCATTTGATGCGTTCGGGATTGATGTCGGCAATAGCTGCCAGCTCAATCTCAGGGCACTTGCCATCCATAATATTACGAGCATGGCCGGAACCCATATTACCTACGCCAATGATACCAAGACGTACTTTTTCCATAATTCTCTTGCTCCTTTAAATAACCGCGGACTGCCGCCGGGGCAGCCCGCGGGATATGACAGAAAAATCAGCCGGTGATTTTTTTCAGCGCCTGCACAGCATAATCAAACGCTTCACGCTGGCTGCCAAAGGAAAGCTTGCCCACAACGCTGCGTTCGCCTTCCTGTTCCAGACCGGAAAGACCGGAGAACTCGAACAGATGCGGCTCCATGGTCAGCACACGACCGCCCTGAGCAGCATACAGCGGCAGTAATTCCGGAATGCGGCCTTCACCGGTACCGGCCGGTACAACGTCACCGGCAGCAACGGCATCTTTGATATGCATGTACTTTACGTACGGATGCAGCATTTCCCAAGCCTCCATGGTTTCCTGGCCGCTCTGAATGAAGTTAGCCGGATCGAATACGGCTTTCAGGCCGGGAACATTCTGCAGAATGTCAAGGCAGCGGGAAGCAATGTCGCCGTAAATGCCCTTTTCATTTTCGTGGCACAGATCTACGCCGGCACCTTTAGCGGTTTCAACCAGCACGCCGAGCTGCTCGATAACCTGATTGCGGTACGGAGCCGGATCTTCGCCCTTGGGCATAAAGAAGCTGAACATACGGATGTTGCCGGCTTCCAGCGTATTGGCCAGCTCGAGCACATGCTTAAACTGTTCCACATGGGCGGCAAAATCACCGTCGATGTTGATCTTACCGATCGGGGAACCGATCGACCAGGTGGACAGGCCGTGATCGGCCAGCTGCTTTTTCAGTTCGGCAGCTTCCGCAACCGTGAGATCAACAATATTTTTATCACCTACACCGCGCACTTCCAGATAACGGATGCCGTTATCCACCATGGCGCTGATCTGGGCGCTTACCTCTTTGCCGGCTTCATCGGCAAAAGCGGAAAGAACAAAATCACTCATGATAAAATTCCTTTCGTATTATGAAAAATATTTTTTCAGTATCGGCAAAACACGCTCAGCCGCATGTTCTAACGACTCACCCTCCGGGATGGTCGGTTCCACACTTAACCGCTCATTGTAGCCTGCTTTTTGCAGTGCCTGTGCAAACAAATTATAATCGAATGCATCTTCAAAGCTGGGCGGCGTCCGGTTTTCCGGCTCGGCAATATGGACATGCCGAAGCATTTGTCCTGCCGAAACAATCTGTGCAAAATCTTCTTTCATCTGGCAGACATGATACATATCAGCCAGCAGCTGCACATTGGGATGGTTAACATCCCGAACGATCTGAATTCCCTCTTCTACCAAATGGAAGAAATTCGTTTCTTTTATGTTCAGCGGTTCCAGCACAACGGTAATGCCGTACGGTGCGGCCGCTTCCCCTGTCATTCGTGCCGCCTGGCAGAACTGCTCATAGGCACGTTCCTTGGAAAAGCCTTCCGGAATATTCCGGGCACGGCTGCTGCCATACACCACGACTTTTCCGCCCAGACGAGCAACGCGATCCATTGCGCTTACGGTGTATTCCCGCAGAATATCCGGCGGGGTAATATCTTCCCCCACTACAATCTGATCGCTGTAAAAACAGTTGAACGTTTCGGCAAAGAAATTCAGATCTTTAAGCATGGCGACATGCTCCCGGAATGTTTCTTCCGGGAGCTGTACCATATTTTTAACGCTGTACTCGATGTAATTGTAGCCGATTTTCTTCAAAACCGGTGCATTGGTTATATCCGAACAAAAACCAAATCGCATCGTGATACCTCGCTATTTCAATACAACTCCAAATGAAATCAGCCTACGATTTTCTTTACGTTGCCATAGCAGCAGCCGGCAACCACTTTTTCGGCAGCTTCAGCGGTAAATTCGCCTCTGTCAACCCATTCGCCCACAACGTCGCAAAGCAGACGACGGAAGAAGTCGTGACGAGCATAGGAAAGGAAGCTGCGGCTATCGGTCAGCATGCCGAGGAAGGTGTTGAGCGTAGTCGTTTCGGCAATCACACGGATCTGTTCCTTGTTGCCGCGTACATGATCGCAGAACCACCAGGCAGCACCCAAAATAACATTGGAGAAGCAGCCGGCAATGCTGGAAAGCTGAGTTGCCATGGAGGGATTCAGCGTGTACAGGATGGTCTTGGGCAGACCGGTCTTTACGTTGATCGCATCCAGAATGCTGATCAGTGCGTTGCCGCTGATCGTATCGCCTACGCAGTCCACACCCACATCGGCGCCCAGTTTGGCAGCCAAAACGCTGTTGGCATTGCGCTTAACGGCCAGGTGCATCTGCATGGTCAGACCGCGCTTCTTATATTCACAGCCCAGGAAAACATCCAGATAGCCCAGAAAACCATAATAAGCTTCGTTGCAAACGGCTTCGCCCTTGAGAGCAGCCTTAAAGACCTGATCGGCTTCTTCTTTCGTGCCGATATGATCCGGGAAGAATTCGATACCTACGTCGGTGAAGATGCAGCCATTGGCCTTGAAGAAATCAAGACGCTGGCAGATGGCCTTTTCGAGATCGTCCATGGACTGGATTTCGAAACCAACAACACCGGACAGCTTCTTTACGTAATCGGCATAATCCGGCTTACGAATCAGCAGCAGGTTGTCGCAACGGAAAGACGGCGTAACAACCGGTGCAAAAGTCGGGTCATCTTTAATTTTGGCATGCCAGGAAAGATCGTCGCAGATATCGTCGGTCGTGGCAATAAATTCAACCTTGGAATCGAGGATCAGTTTGCGGGGAGAAAGCTTCTTTTCGCAGATAACGGCATTTGCCTTTTCCCAGATTTCTTCAGCATTGGCAGCCGTGAGCTGTTCGGTTACGCCAAAGAACTGCTCGAGTTCCATTTTGGTCCAGTAATACAGCGGGTTGCCCGCAGCAAATTCGATGGACTCGGCATATTTGATAAACTTATCCTTCCAGGAAGCGCTGCCGGTTACGTATTCCTCGTCAACGCCGCTGGCACGCATCAAACGCCACTTATAGTGGTCGCCGCCCAGCCACATTTCGCCGATGTTGTCGAAAAGCTTGTCTTCGAAAATTTCTTTCGGAGAAAGATGGCAGTGATAATCGATGATCGGCAGGTCTTTCACTGTGTCATACAGCTTCTGACCGGAAACAGAAGAAATAAGATAATTTGTATTCAATTTATATCACCTCAACACAGATTATATACTACATGTGGTGGAAGTGCAAGAGGCATTTCGTTATTTTTAAATAGTTTAACGGAAAATCTTCCGCGTTTTTTTAGTGTATCTTTTACAGAAAACCTTAAAAAACACAGTTTTTCAAAAAGGAAAAGCGATACAGCCGGTTGGCTGTATCGCTACAAAGATCCGTTTATGCGCTTTTCCGTAAAAGAGCAAAATTAGATTTCCCGATAGGAGATTACTCCTGTCTCATCTTGGCGAAGCACTCACTGCAATAAACCGGGCGATCTTCGCGGGGCTTGAAGGGCACTTTGGCCTCTTTGCCGCAGGAAGCGCAGACAGCGGTGTACATTTCGCGCTCCGGACGGGCAGCGTTCTTGCGGGCGTCACGGCAGGCTTTGCATCTCTGGGGCTCGTTTACAAAGCCCTTGGAAGCATAAAATTCCTGCTCGCCGGCGGTGAAAACGAATTCCTTGCCGCACTCTTTGCAGATGAGAGTCTTGTCTTCGTACATGATTGCTTACCTCACTTGGATAAAAAAGATTTTGCCCTTCTACGGATTTTGACCGTAACCTTTGATGAACAACGCTCTAAATAAGCTATTGGGGCATATATATTTAAACATCACAGCGGTGATGCTTAAATTTGCTGCGGACACGCCGGATGGTGTTATCGACGGACTTAAGGGATACAGAAAGTGCCTGCGCGATCTCTTTCCTATTATATCCTCCGAGATACATCCGAAGAACCTTTTGTTCCTGCTCGGAGAGAAGATGTTTAACCTGGCTCAACACACCTGTAATCATTTCCCTGAACAAAATCGTCGATTCCAAATCACCCGTCTGGAGACCGGCGGCATTGTCATCATCGAAAATCGAGACAAAATCATTAAGAGGTTTGTTTTTGAGACCTGTCTGTTTACGCAGAGCAGACGTGATGCGATTGGAAATACAAATGCCGGCATAGGTCTTAAACGAAGCGGCTCCGTTTGGATTATACGTTAAAGCCGCATCATAAAGCCCGATCAGCCCTTCCTGCGATAAGTCGTCGGTATCAAACGCCGGGACTTCGCATTGCTGCGCTTTGGCACGAATGAGCCACAGATAACGCGCCGCCAGTTCCACAAAAGCATCGTTATTTTTTTGGGCAATCAGGCGGATCAGTTCTTCATCCGTGCGTTCGCTTATTTCCAGGTATCACACCACCCTCTGGTTATAGAAAGATTCTAGCTTGTCAACATATTACCTGATTTCCAAAGATTTGTCAACCTTGTTTTCTATTTTCTGTAAAACATTCAATCTGACAAGTATTTTTTTGTTCAAAATATTCACTTTTTTGCCACATTAACTTATATGGCAACTTATTTTTTATTCAAAAATTTCCAAAACCGGAATTGCGCATACGGTTTTCCTGCTTTATAATGAAAAGAAAGAGAAAAACCGCGGCAATTTCCGCAGAAAGGTTTTAAGATGGTTTCAAAAATTTACAGCATCGGCCTGTATGGTTTGGATGCGTTTGCAGTAGAGGTGGAAGCCTCGCTTTCATCCGGATTGCCGGCGTTTGAAATTGTCGGTTTGCCGGATGCGGCCGTAAAGGAATCGCGCGATCGTGTGCGTTCCGCCATGAAGAACTGCGGATTTGATTTCCCCGTCAGCCGGATTACCGTCAATCTTGCGCCGGCTGACAAACGGAAAGAGGGTCCGCTTTACGATTTGCCGATTTTTGTTGCGTTGGCGCATGCATCCCGTCAGCTGAGCGACCGTTTCAATCCGAATGACGCCGTTTTCTTCGGCGAATTGTCGCTTTCGGGAGAAGTCCGTCCGGTGCGCGGCGCGCTGCCCATGGCCATCCAGGCCAGAGCGGCCGGCTTTTCCACCGCCTTTGTTCCCGAAGCCAACGCAGAAGAGGCCGCCGTGGTGGAAGGCTTACAAGTTGTTCCCGTACGGGACATTCTTTCGCTTTGCCGCATTTTGCGGGGCGAAGAAGCACCGAAAGCAATCAAGCCTGCCTCTTCCGCGGACCTTCCCCCTATCTCCCTGCCCGATTTTTCGGAAGTAAAAGGTCAGGAAGAAGCCAAACGCGCCCTGGAAATTGCCGCAAGCGGCGGACATAATGTGCTGTTGATTGGCAGTCCGGGCTCAGGCAAAAGCATGCTTGCCAAGCGCATCCCTTCTATTCTGCCCGATATGACGTTTGAAGAAACAATTGAAACGACAAAAATTCATTCTGTAGCGGGCATTTTACCGGCGGGCGGCGCGTTGATCCGAACCCGGCCGTTCCGTTCCCCACATCATACGATTTCGGTAGCCGGCCTTTCCGGCGGCGGTTCTATCCCGCGCCCCGGCGAAGTTTCACTCGCCCACAACGGCGTATTGTTTCTGGACGAACTGCCTGAATTTTCGCGTTCGGCTATGGAAGTTCTGCGTCAGCCGCTGGAAGACGGAACGGTTAACATTGCGCGTGTAAACGGAAGTGTAAGCTATCCTTGTTCTATTATGCTGGTGGCCGCCATGAATCCGTGTCCGTGCGGCTATTTCGGACACCCTACCCGCCCCTGCACTTGCTCGCCCGGGGCCGTAAATCGCTATCTTTCCCGCGTTTCAGGGCCGCTTTTGGATCGGCTGGATATTCACGTAGAAGTGCCGCCCGTTGAATTTGATGCGCTGACATCCCGAAAGCAGGAAGAGACTTCGGCCGAAATCAAAAAGCGGGTCAATGCGGCGCGGAAAATCCAGCAAGAGCGTTTTAAAGGCACCGCCATTACCTGCAACGCCAATATTCCCGCTTCGCGCTTAGAACAGGATTGTCCTTTGGATGAAGCGGCCAAATCTCTGCTGAAAAATGCGTTTGAACGTTTTGGCCTTTCCGCACGAGCTTACGACCGTGTTTTAAAAGTTGCCCGAACCATTGCCGATTTGGATCACAGCGAAACGATTCGCGCGCCGCATGTTGCGGAAGCCGTTCAGTACCGCAGTTTGGATCGAAAATACTGGACGCGCGAATTATAATCGGCAAAAAGCTTGCCAAACTGAATAAATCACGCCTCTTTGCCCGTATACTTTTGGCAAGGAGGCGCTTTTTATGACACAAAAAATCCGCAGTTATGTATTTTTCTCGGCAGTAGCCTTGTTGACCGGCGGCGTGGCCGGCTGGCTGATCCGTGACAGTTTTGAATCTTTTGAGCAAATCAATAAACCGGTTTTCACACCGCCTGCCATCGTTTTTCCGATTATTTGGTCTATTTTATACCTGTTGATGGGAATCGGTGCAGCACGGGTAGCGCAAAACCAATCCCCGCAGCGGGAAAACGCACTAACACTTTTTGCGGCGCAATTGGTCATCAACTTCTTTTGGCCCATCCTGTTCTTCCGTCTGAACGCTTACACGCTGGGCGCTATTTGGATCGTTTTACTGTTTATTTTAGCAGCCGCAATGACCTGGACTTTTGCACAGATCGACCGGATTGCAGGCTGGCTTCAATTACCTTATTTACTTTGGCTGATTTTCGCCGGAATCTTAAACGTTGCTATCCTTGTTCTGAACTGACTCCGGCCGGTAAAGCCGCCCTTGCCAGGTATTTCGTTCAACCAAACGGCGGTCGATAGCCGCCAATACTTTCTTTTTATCCGCGCTCCACAGCGGTGCCAGCAGCTGCGAACGGTCTGCGTCGCCTGTTATGCGTTCAATTACGGTTTCGGGTGGTAAAAGTTCCAGTTGGCCCACCACGGCCGACACATAATCCTCTCTTGAAATGGGTATGTAACGTCCCGCACGCCACCAATCTGCCAATTCTGTATTTTCCATCACATGGAGGGAATGGATTTTCACGGCGTCCGGGCGCAAATTTGCCAGCAAACGCGCTGTTCCCAGCATATCCTGCTGTGTTTCGCCGGGCAAACCGTTGATTAAATGCACACAGCAGCGAATCCCCCACTCTTTCAATTTAAAATAACCACTTTTAAATTCGTCCCAAGTATGTCCGCGCCCAATGATTTCCGCCGTGGAATCCCACGCCGTTTGCAAGCCGAGTTCAACCGTAAGTTCTATGCGGTTCGCAAGCTGAGCTAGCGCGTCACACACATCATCGGGCAAACAATCTGCGCGTGTGGCAATCGCCATAGCCTCAACATCCGGGCAAGCGAGCGCTTCCTCCCAAAATTGTTGCAGCTTCGATACGGGCGCATAGGTGTTTGTCCCGGCTTGAAAATAAGCAACCAGAGAAGCTTCCGGCATTTTACGATGAATACGTTCCCGTTCGGTCAGCAACTGTTCGGTCAGACTGCCACAACCGGAAAAATAACTTCCGCCGCGGCTACAATAAAGGCAGCCGCCTTTCCCCCGACTCCCGTCCCGATTGGGGCAGGTCAGCCCGGCATTCAGCACAGCCTTCACCCGCTTGACGCCACGGCTCCGGTTATGATACGATAAAGTATGATAACGTTTGTTGTTATCGGAATATTGAAAAAGGTTTTGCATAAAAGGAGCCCTCTATGGAAATCAGAAAGTTAAACAGCGAAGAAATCGCTCAGCTTCATGAAAATCACATGCAAATTGACTTTCCTGCCAGCGAACTCAAACCGCTCTCTGTGATTTTAGATTCTTGTGAAAAAGGCTTTTATCGTGTGGAAGGCTTTTTCCACAATGACAGCCTGATCGCTTATGCTTGCCTGGCAGCTGTACCGGGAGAACCCGAACACCCAGTCTTGCTCGATTATCTGGCCGTTGTACGCGGCCATCGGGACGAAGGCTGGGGCAGCCGTGTGCTGGAAGTATTGCAGCAAGCCTATCCGCACGGCATTTTGATTGAATGCGAGGCTGTTCAAACAGCCCAAGATCCGGAAGATCGGGCCAATCGCGAACGCCGCATCCGTTTCTACACCAAAAACGGCGCGGTTTTGCAGCCCTTTGACGTAACCCTGTTTAGCGTACGTTTCTCTATTTTGCAGCTTGGCGGGAAGAATCACCCCAACACCCGCGAGAATATGTTGAATCTCTATCGCGTCATTTTAGGCGAAGATCGCATGCGTGAACATATGACCGTACATATAAGCAAGTAAATAAAATGCCGCGGATTTTACCGCGGCATTTTTTATCAATAAGAAGTATACTGAAGCGGGTCAACTTTCTCTCCGTTTAAACGGATTTCAAAATGAAGGTGTGCGCCATACGAATCACCCGTATTGCCCACAAGGCCAATCACTTCACCCTTGGTAACCTGATCGCCCGCTGAAACAAACAGCGCACTGCAATGTGCATACCAGGTCTGGAATCCATTGCCGTGATCGATAATGATGTAGTTGCCATATCCGTCGTCGCAGTTTCCGGACCACACAACGGTTCCCGAATCAGATGCCAGAATATCCGATCCTTCTGCGGAAGGACCCGAAATATCCAGCGCACCGTGGAATGAGCCCCAGCGTTCTTCAAAATAAGTCATAATCATATTCAAAGAAGGCGTGGGCCAGCAGAAAGAACCGGAAGGAGCCGGACGTTCTTTCGTTCCAACCTTGACTTGTTCCGAAACAGCTTCCTTGAGAACATCGCGGGAAATCTCTTCGCGGGAAGTTTCCTTGCCGTTTACCAGCGTAACGCGATCCACGCAGGAAACAGAACCGTTTACACCCTCACGGGTAACAACAGATTCATCTTCATACAGGCTGCTATCCTTCGTATATTCGGTTTTATAGGCAATTTCTTCAACATGGGTATCCGTTACCGTTTCGGAAACATCCAGTCCGAGCACGCCGCCCGTCAGCATCTGACGAAGCATATTGGGAGAAACAACCGAGCCATCGGCATACAGCCCCGGCACCACGCGGACATCCTGAACAAATTCTTTTTCCGAGCCGGAAACAGTACCGGCGTTCAGTTTGTACGTATCCAATGCAGAAGTAAGCTCTTCTTCATCTTCGACAACAACCGACAGCTGGCCATCAATATAAAGCCCGACAGCCTCTGTCAGCTCGCCTTCATACTGAGAAAGCAGCGATTCCATAACGGAATCCACGCTGGACAGACTATCGGTCAGGGTGATTTCATAACTGGGTGTACGATAATAATCGGAAGCAGCAGCGGCTTCATACGTAACCATTTCGCTGATGCGCTTGTTGGCTTCGCCATAAACGGTTTCGTCTTCTACGGTTGCTACTTTATCGCCATCAACATAAACGGAAAGACCGAACGAAGCGGTATTCCAATACAAAATGGTTGCAGCCAGAAATAACAGCGAAAACACCGGCAAGGCCAGATTCAAAATAGAAACACCTTTTACGCGGCGCGAACCGGCCAAACGGCCTTTCAGGTGCTTTTTACTTGCATCTTCCGAAAACTGCATCTGCTTCCTCCTGCCTTTCTGAAAACCTTTTTCGCAATTTACGGTTTTAATAATATTACAAAATGGTTACAAAGTCAAGAGGAAAGATGACAAAAAGATTACAAATTGATAACAGACGCAATTTTTAACTAAAAACTCTTCTTGCAATAGGGCTCGATTTGCTCATGATTTATAAATTTTTGGATCAAAAAACAGGCATCCGAAACCGCGGCATCGAACAGCATAAAGAAATCTTCGAAATGTTCTGCGCCTTGTGAATCCGTCCAGCCGGCTCCTGAAAGATTAGCATAATCAATTTCAGCGGACTCCAGCATCGGCCGAAAATGGCAGGACAGACTGCGCTTCTTCTTCCCTTCTGCCAGCCGCACCAGACGATATTTTAGCCCCGTTCGATCGCGCAGAGCCGAAAAAGCGGCATGTGCATCCCGGATTGCCTGTTCGGCCACCTCCGTGGAAATGGATACATTGTATTGTTTTCCAAGCTGCGCATAAAGCGGCGGTACAGCCTGCGTTACATCTTTTCCGCAAGGCATGGTATCCTGCAAACGGAACTCTCCCGGAAGTTTGCCGGTTTTATGCCGGAGAAGAATCGTATCGAGCGCAGATTCAATTTCGTTATGAAAAATGGAAGCGGATTGCCCCGAAATGCGGCTGTTGAGTGAATCCGCCAAACTGTTGATATAAGGATGACAAGTGCGGTCCGCCGCATAGTGGCACAAAAAACCGCAGAAATACGAACGCAATACCGGATCGTTTCTTTCCTCTACAATTTTCTGCATGCGGCTCAAAAGCTGATCGGCCGGCGTATCGTGCAGAAAACCACCGAAATCGGCTTTTTTCTCTCCGCGCTGCCAAGGGAAAAAGCGATGGCAAAACCAAAAATCCGGGCCCTGACACCCCAAAGTAAACGCCTCGTTTACAGAAAGACGCAGTTTTTCGGCAACCTGTTTTCCGTGGAAATAATGCGTGATAGCGGCGGGCAAAACAATCCCTTCCCTTCCTGAAAAATAAACACAAATTAAAACAAAGCCGGAAACGCCCGGCGCAGATCTTCGGGAAACGGAGCCGAAAACATTATTCGCTGTTCCCGCGGCGGAAAAGTAAGCACCGCCTCTCCGCAATGCAGCGCCTGACGGCCTAAAATATTCAGCGAACCACCGTAAAAATCATCTCCGGCAAGCGGATGGCCGATCGACGCCATATGCACACGGATTTGATGCGTTCGCCCCGTTTCCAGCCGAAAACGAAGCAGCGTATGCTTTCCGTCGCTTTTGATCGGCTCAAAATGCGTAACCGCAGGCTGACCGGAATCGACGCAGCCGCGCTGAATCGAATGCCCCGGAAGCAACCCGATCGGGCAATCGATCGTTCCCGGATTTGCGATTTCCCCTTCGCAAACCCCGAAATAAATTTTTTCTAAAGAAGAAGCCGCCGCGGCGTAACTGTTTTTAGCGGCAATGAGCAGCCCGGACGTATCTTTATCCAATCGATACAGCGGGCGAAACGTCGTTTTTTCTCCGCGGTCAGCATAATAGCCGCGCACGCGCAAAGAAAGCGCATCTGTTTCGTGCCCGGCAGAAGGATGAATCGGCAGATCTGCCGGTTTATCGATCACGAGAAAATCTTCATCTTCCCACAACACCGAAACCGGCGCACAGATACCGGGAGAATCGTCGGTCTCTTCCGGCATCTGAAGCTCAATTGTATCGCCTGCGGCAAGCATATCGATCACACGGGCGTGCTTGCCGTTTACCGTGATCCCGGTTTCTTCCTGCTTTAAGCGGATGATCATGCGCGAGGAAAGGCCGCATCGATGCCGAAGAAATGTTTTCACATCACACGGCTGCGTGACCGTAAAGGTATAAACCCGCGCCATCAGTGCATCCGCTGGGCCAGGCGGCGAGCAAAATCGGCCAGATAACTGCTATCCCCCGGGAATACGGCAAGCGCCCGCACGGCCTGTTCCGTATATTCTTCTACAAGCTGCTGGGCCTTTTCTACGCCCAATAACGACACATACGTGCGTCTGCCGTTATGGGCGTCTACACCTGTTTTTTTACCCAAAGCGGCCTGATCGCCGATGACATCAAGAATATCGTCGCGAATCTGGAAAGCCAGCCCGACGCCATGTGCATAGACACGCGCGGCGTGGATCTGCTCTTCCCCGGCATGCGCCGCCAAACAGCCCAATACACAGGCGGCCTCAATCAGAGCCGCTGTTTTGCCTTCGTCCATTGCCTGCAGAACATCAAGTCCGGCCGCTTCGTTGTTTTCGGTGCTCAGATCGATGACCTGACCGCCGACCATGCCGTGGTCCCCCGCCAGTTCTGCCAGGCAGGAAACTGCACGGGCAACGGCTTCGTTGCCGCAGGTTTCCCGCGCCTGGGGGCAGGCAATCGTTTCGAATGCTTTTGTAAGCAGACCATCCCCGGCCAGCAGCGCCAACGCTTCCCCGTAAACTTTATGATTGGAAGGGCGGCCGCGGCGCAGATCATCATCATCCATGCAGGGCAGATCGTCGTGAATCAGCGAGTACGTGTGGATCATTTCAACCGCCGCAGCAAACCAAAGCGCATGTCCAGCTTCATCCCCGCACAGCGCACAAAAAGCACCGCACAGCAAAGGCCGCACACGCTTGCCGCCAGCGAGTAAACTATACCGTTCCGCCTCGAACAAACGAGCCTGCAAGGCTTCTTTCTGCGGCACATGGGCGGAAAGAAGCGCTTCAACCTCTTCCAGATAGGCAGCTTCATTAAACATTTTCATCGTTCTCCTTTTCAGCTATCCGATTAACTTTCTGTTCAGCCGATTTCAGCTTATCATAGCAGAAAGAAGAAAGCTTCGCGCCTTCTTCAAACAGTTTGATCGAGTTATCCAGCGTCTCTTCCCCGGCTTCCAGTCGCTCTACAATCGCCTGAAGCTTATTCATAGCCTGCTCAAAGGTCAATGTCTGTTCGTCCATATTCCCCCTCCTTTTCCTGATGGGCTACCGTATCTTCTACCATACAAAGCAGTTCACCGTCAGCCATTCGAACGCGAACGGAATCGCCGCGGCTAATCGCCTCCGCCTTGGAAACGGCTTTTTCATCTTTATAAACAACGGCATAGCCGCGCCCCAAAACACGCAGCGGGCTGAGCGCATCTAGACGCGCCGCCTGAACACCGAACCGTTCCCGCCGCAGCTGGAGCTGGTGCCGCATCTGTGTCTGCATCCGATTCACCAGCAGATCGAGTTTCTGGTATTGCTGATCAACCAGATTTTTGGGATGATGCCCTGTGGCCGTGGTAGTAAGTACATCCAGCGCCATTCGGGCGTTTTCGATTTCATCTTTAACCAGCTGCGCCATGCGCTCCCGCGCGGAAGAAACCCGCTGCAGCTCTTCCTGCCAATCAGGCGTACAGAGTTCCGCGGCAGCGCTGGGCGTGGGGGCACGAAGATCGGCCGCAAAATCGCACAGCGTAAAATCCGTTTCATGGCCTACGGCGGAAACAACCGGAATCGGACAAGCTGCTACGGCGCGCACGACCTGTTCGTCGTTAAAGGCCCAAAGGTCCTCCGCAGAACCGCCGCCGCGTCCCACGATCACCAGATCGGCTTTCGCGTCTTTTCCAACCTGATAAATGGCTTCTGCAATCTGCGCCGGGGCTTGTTCCCCTTGCACCAGCACGCCATATAAGTCAATTTGAGCAAGCGGCCAGCGCCGTCCTGTAATTTGCAGAATATCCCGAACAGCCGCTCCCGTAGGTGACGTCACTACGGCAATCCGCTGCGGATACAACGGAAGCGAGCGTTTACGGTCGGAATCGAACAGGCCTTCTTTTTGAAGTTTCGCTTTAAGCTGTTCCAGCGCCAGCGCGCGGGCGCCTACGCCGTCCGGCTGCATATCTTCTATATAGAATTGGTATTGCCCCTGCGGTTCATACACGGTGATGCGGCCGCGCACCAGCACACGCATACCGTTACACGGGCGGAATTTGAGCCTGCGCGCCGCCGAAGCAAACATCACGGCGCGAATCACGCTCCGCTCATCTTTTAAAGAAAGATAAATGTGCCCCGAAGCGTAATGATCGGTCAGATTGGAAATTTCGCCTACGGCAAAACAATGAGCCAGCCGTTCGTCGCTTTCAAACTGAGATTTCAGGTAGGTGTTGATCTGCGTGATGGTTAAAACAAGCGGTCCGCTCACAGCAGCCCCTCCTTTCGGGCGGTCAAAACAGCCGTTCCGGCCGCGTTATCGGCCGAAAAGGCAGGCTGCGCGAAATAAGCGCCAAACCGCGCAGAAAGCGATTCACGCAGGATGCTGTTGGACATCACCCCGCCTGCAAACACAACCGGAAGCGAGCCGTATTCTTCCAGCAAAGCCGTACACATGGCCGCAAGCGATACGCGGATGAATTCCAGGCAGTAGCGGGCGATTTCTTCCTTCGGGTGACCGGCTTCCATCATGGCGCGGCAGCGGTTTTCCACGCCGGAAAGTGAACAGCTGCTGCCCTTCATTACCGGACGCATCTTGATTTTATCGTGCCATTGCAGGGCCAGCTGTTCCAGATGCGGACCCGCCGGGAACGGCAAGCCCAGCATTACACCGACACGATCGACAGCCTGTCCGGCTTTCAGATCCAAAGAGGATGCGACAAGCTCAGCCTGTGGCGCACCGTCTGCACCGGGCGTCGCGAGAAGCGCCTCGGTTGTGCCGCCGGAGACATGAAAAACCAGAAATTTTTCTTTTAAAAGGTTCAGTTTATCTGCTGAATAAACGGCTGCGGCAATGTGCCCCTGCTGATGGGAAAAATAGTGCAGCGGAACCCCATGGGTCTGCGCCAAAACGCTTGCCACCGTCTTCCCTACCGTGAAGCACGGCATATAAGAGCCTTCAACCGCACGCGGACGATCGGACACGCCGATGGCCACCGGTTTACCCGCCTGTTCCAGAACAGGAGTCAAAACCTCGGGAAGCTGCTGAACATGATGAAACACCGCGTCGCTTTGGCGCAGTCCAACTTCACCCGGGCGTACAGGCAGCAGTTTTTTGCTATTGACCTTCACTTCGCCCCCGCTGAACAAGGCGGCCGAGGTTGTATAGTTACTGGTATCGATGCCGATACAGGCATTTAAAGATTCGCTCATGCTTCGGCTTCCACAGGCGCTTCCGGATTTTTGCGGCTGCGCAGAATACCGGACAACACGCCGTTGACATACGAGGCGTCTTCTTTGCTGCCGTACTGTTTGGCCAGTTCTACGGCTTCGTTTACCGAAACGCCTTCGGGGATATCGTCTTCAAACAGCAACTCATAAACTGCCAGACGCAAAACAGCCAGCGACACTTTGGACAAACGGCGCAGATTCCAGCCGCGGCAGTTTGCTTCGATGGCGGCGTCAATTTCTTCGGCATGTGCCTCTACACCCTTGAGCAGGCGGCTGCAAAAACCGCTGCACACAAAATCACGGCTCTCGGTGGCCGCTTCGATAATTTCATCAAATGTGTGATCGGTAAACTGGCGTTCAAATACAACAGCGAACGCCTGTTCACGGGATTCATGTCTGGTCATAACGGACCTCCTGTCGATTATTATAATAGAAAAAGAATGAACAAAATACGCAGCCGAATAAAAAAAGACGCACCTTGCCCGGTACGTCTTTTTGCAAATTTCCCGCAAAAGCGGCATTTGTCTACTTTTCAAGCTGCACCGGTAAGAATATTATATCATATTTTCCCGGGGAATCAACTATCTGACAAAGCTTTCGGTTATTTCTGCTCTCCTATTGACTTTTTTGTTTTAAAAGCCTATTATCGAAATAAGCTAGATTTAAAAACAACGAGGAGGAAAATGTATGAGCTTTTATGATAATTTAAAGGATATTCCCCCATACGAGCCGCCCAAGCCTCATACTCAAGAGGATGATATCCGTGACCTCATGCAGCAAAAACATATGCAGTCGCTTGCGTCCAAAGCGATGGATTATGTTGAAATGGAATGTGTACATAAGCAGCGCTCCGGCCAGCGCCGGCTGTTCGGCTTTTTCAACTGTTACGCGGACAAATGGGATTCCGACGGTTACAGTTATATTGATCCTTATTGCGTTGACTTTCATGAATGGGAAAATGGTGTACGCAGTACGCAACGTTTGGAGACCACAACGCCTCCCCATGACTCTTTTAGTAAAATTTACAGCTATGATTCCTGGACAGAACAGCAGGCACTTCTGCGCTTGCTGGTCCAATTAATGACGGAAAAGGGCTTCCCGAACGGATGCGCCTCTACCTATGTTATGCCCATACGTTATAAAGAAAAAAAGATCGCTCACAGTTTCTGGTCAGGTGATAAAGAATATTATGTCGATCATGATTATGAAGTGTACAAAATTGAAGTAGATATCCGTTGGTAATTTTCAAATCTACATACAACGGCTCCTTCCTTTGGTTTGTAAATCATCCATCATTTTACTTGCAAACCATAAGTAAAATGATATAATCAAAGCCAGTGGAGTTCTGCAGAAGCAGAATGGAATGGAAGGAGTTTGTTATGCCAAAAAATATCTTGATGATCTTTACCGATCAGATGCACAAGTATGCATTAGGTTGTTTGTCGCCGTTTGTTAAAACACCCAATCTGGACCGGCTTGCTTCGGAAGGTACGTTGTTTACGAATGCCTATTCCAACAATCCTGTCTGCACGCCGTTCCGCGGGTTACTATATTCCGGACGCTATTCGATGGACTGTGGCGTGCAGGACAACTGCGACGCCATTTCCCCCAACGAACTTTGTCTGCCCGATGAACTGCACGCGTTGGGCTATGATACCAGTTTTGTTGGCAAACTGCATCTGGGCGATAAAGGCAACTGCCCCGTGCCGCGCGAATTTTGGGCCGGACACAATCACTTTATCGGTTATCAGTGCTACAACGGCTTTTTGAAAGACGTATGCTTTTACGATGAAAACCTGACTGAGCATCGTTTTGACGGTCACCGAACCGACGTAACGGCTCAGCTGGGTATTGAACGCCTGCGTGAACTGGCCGCTCAGGATAAGCCATTCATGGAAACGATTTTCTTCCAGGCGCCGCACTATCCGGAACAGCCTTCTCCGGAATATGAAGCGCTGTATGACGGCGTGGAATTCCCGATGCCGGAATGCTTTGCGCCTGTTCAGCCCTATACGCCTACGCAGTCGCCGCCGAGCCCGCGTCCGTTTGAGCTTTGCCCCGACTATCAGCGCTACGGCAACGACATTCAAATTTACTTAAAGCTCTACTATGGCATGGTTTCGCAAATTGACGCCAATGTAGGCAAGATTCTCGACGAACTCGAAAAACTGGGGCTTGCTGACGATACGCTGGTTCTCTTCTCGGCGGATCACGGCGATATGCAGGGCAGCCACGGACTTGTCAATAAATGCCTCCCGTATGAACGTTCCTGCGGCATTCCGCTGATTGTAAAAGTTCCCGGCATGAAACAGGTTCCTGTTGTCGATACTCCCGTTTCCGCCGTGGACTACTACCCAACCTGTATGGAATTTGCGGGTTCCTCCAGCCGCAAAACGCTGCCCGGCAAGAGCCTTTTGCCGCTCGCAGCCGGAGAAAAAACCGATCATCCGGCCGTTTTTGCAGAAAACCATCTGGGCAAGCAGGATTGGTTCATGCTGCGCAATGAAAACTACAAACTGGTCGTGACCGGTGCAGCCGGAAAACCCACGGATTTGTACGACATGAAAAACGATCCGACCGAAAGCCGCAATCTGGCAGACGACGCTTCTTATACCGAAGTAGTCAAAACGATGTCAGAACAGCTGGCAGCCATTACAGCCGGCTATGATCCGTCGTTAAGACGCCGTATCGTATAAAATTATAAGAACCCGCCTGATTTTCTTTTCAGGCGGGTCTTTTTGTTGACATTCATTAAAAGTTATGCTAGAATGTATTCCCTTTTTCAGATTATATGAAAAAGAAGCTATCCACAACGGTACTTCGTACAAAACGAAGAAAGGCTTTGCGGCCGTGCGCGAAGCCGCCGCTTGGCAAGATAGGGCATTGTTCCGAACAGGCTACTGACGGCCCGTTACCGTCCTCTGGCTGCCCGGCGCCGATGCATCATTATGACTACCAGGAGGAAACAGTATGATCGAAGTGGAACACTTAACCAAAGTTTACCGGGTGGCCCGTCGACGCGCGGGGTTCCGTGAAGCGCTCAAAGCTCTGGGCAAACGGGAATACGAGGAGATACGCGCATTAAACGATATTTCCTTTTCTGTTCCCGAAGGACAGATCGTCGGTTACATAGGCCCCAACGGCGCCGGAAAAAGCAGTACCATCAAAGTTTTATCCGGCATTCTCACGCCGGATAGCGGAATCTGCCGCGTAAACGGATATGTGCCGTGGAAAGAGCGCAAACGCTATGTGCGGGAAATCGGCGTCGTATTCGGTCAGCGCAGTCAATTGTGGTGGGACGTGCCGGTCATCGATTCTTTTGAGCTTCTGCGGGACATTTACGCAATCGAAGAAGCTTCCTATCGAAAAACGCTCGATGAACTGACCGAACTGCTCGATTTATCCGAGCTGCTGCGCACACCCGCCCGTCAACTTTCTTTGGGTCAGCGGATGCGCTGTGAAATTGCGGCCGCTTTGCTGCACAGGCCGAAACTTCTGTTTTTGGACGAACCGACAATCGGCCTGGACGCCGTTTCCAAATTAGCGGTGCGCCATTTTATCCAGGAAGAAAACCGGCTGCACCATACGACCGTATTGCTCACTACCCACGACATGCAGGACATCGAAGCGCTGGCAAGCCGGATCATTTTGATCGGCAAGGGAAAAGTTTTGATGGACGGCACCTTTGACGACCTGCGCGCGCTGGACGACACCGGCGAACTTTCGTTGGACGAGCTGACCGCCCGCCTGTATCACCGCTACGGTGTATAAGGAGGCGGAACATGAAAAAGTATCTGTCTTTTTTCCGTATCCGATTTATCCATAGCCTGCAATACCGCAGTGCGGCACTGGCGGGCATTTCCACCCAGTTTTTCTGGGGGATGATGAATGTTCTGCTGTTTAAAGCTTTTTATGAAGGCGATCCGTCGGCTTTCCCGATGGGATTTGCGGCACTTTCCAGCTATGTATGGCTCCAGCAGGCTTTTTTGGCGCTGTTTATGACCTGGTTTTGGGAATCGGAACTGTTTGACGCCGTAACCAGCGGCACCGTAGCCTATGACCTTTGCCGTCCGGTTGGCGTTTATGCCATGTGGTTTACCCGTTCGGCGGCTACACGGTGTGCCAAGGCTTTGCTGCGCTGCATTCCGATTTTGCTGGTAGCGTCTTTTATCCCTGCTCCGTACGGGCTTTCGCTTCCCGCTTCTCTTCCGGCCTTTGCCTGGTTTATCCTGACAATGGTATTCGCGCTTGGGAATGTGGTTGCCTTGACCATGGTGATTTATATGAGCGCCTTTTTCTTTGTCAATCCGCAGGGAACCCGGATGGTTTTCGTTTCCGCCGCCGACTTGCTGGGCGGTTCGATTGTTCCGCTTCCCTTTTTGCCGGACGGCCTGCGTCAGATCTGCGAATGTCTTCCGTTTGCTTCTGCACAAAACGTTCCTTTGCGTATTTACGGCGGAGATTTGACCGGCGATGCGCTTTTGCAGGCAGTGGGCTTACAAGTATTCTGGCTGTTTACCTTAACTGTACTGGGCAAATGGATGGAACGGCGCGGACTTGCCAAAGTCACGCTGGCCGGCGGCTGAGGAGGTGCGGAAGTTGAAACTATATCTGAACTACTTTTTGATTCACCTGAAAAGCTGTATGCAATATAAAACCTCGTTCTTCCTCACGATGATCGGGCAGTTTCTGGTCTCGTTCAATGTGTTTTTGGGCGTATGGTTTATGTTCGACCGCTTCAACACCGTGAAAGGGTTTTCATTCGGCGAGTGCCTGCTTTGCTTTTCCATTGTGCTGATGGCGTTTACACTGGCCGAGTGTTTCTTCCGTGGATTTGACGCTTTTTCCTCGATGATCTCCAACGGACAGTTTGACCGCATTTTGGTCAGGCCGCGCGGGCTGATTCTACAGGTATTGGGACAAAGGATCGAATTCACGCGGTTCGGCCGGTTCCTGCAGGCTATTGTCATGTTGATTTACAGCGTTTCAAACAGCGGCATTTCCTGGGATCTGCCGCGGGCGTTAACCGTGGTTTCCATGATCTTCGGGGGAACGGTTGTATTTGCATCGCTGTTTATTTTGTACGCCGGATTCTGCTTCTTCACGATCGAAGGACTGGAATTTATGAATATTTTTACAGACGGCGCCCGGGAATACGGGAAATACCCTGTAGGCATCTACGGCAAAGGTGTGCTTCGTTTTTGTACCTATGTCGTCCCGTTTGCGCTGTTCCAGTATTATCCATTTTTATATCTAATCGGACAGCGTGAAGAACCCTGGCTGGGGCTGTTGCCGCTTGTGGGCTGTGTATTCGTTGTACCTTGCCTGCTATTCTGGCGATTCGGCGTCAGCCGGTATCGTTCTACAGGTTCTTAAATAAAAGATACACGTGTGCTAAAAAGTGAGCAGCATCAATTATTAGGGGAAACCCCCGACGAGGGTTTCCCCTCAAAACAGTCCGCAGGACTGTTTTTTCACCCTTTCCTGCGTTTAATGATGCAAAAGAGTTCCGCTTTCTGCGGAAAGCGGCCAAAGGCTCTGCCTTTGGAAACCGCAAACCTTTAAAAAGGTTTGATCGAAACTTTTTTCGTCTGTAATCTTAATTTAACCCTAAAAACAATTTCTCATAAAAAATACCCGCCTACAAAACAGCAGGCGGGTATTTTTTAGCCGGCAGCCGGAACCACTTTAATGGCGTCAGCCGAAAGACCGGTTTGATCTACAATAATATCACGGATAACGACCAGATGGTCTGCCTGTGTAAAGTCGCTGCTGACAACGGCCGTACACTGTTCGTCTTCCAGATAAACGGTACAGTCTGTGCAGCCCTTGGCTTTAATCAGGTTTTCGATGTTGGTCTCCTGTAAAATATTCTGGGCGATTTCAGCCGCTTGTTCGATGGCTTCTTTCTTGGTTTCTTCATCGGCCTCTACGTCTTGCAGCACCGATTCAAGCAGCTCAATCGCTTCATCGCGGGATTGCTGACGGGCCATGCGTGCTTCGCTGAACGTTTTGGCGGCTTCTACCGAAGCATCCTCTCCCCCTGATGTATTCGCCTGTTCCGCTTTCGAGCCGCTTTCCGCGCCCGTTTCGGTTTCATTTGTCAGGTTGGCGTTGACGAGTTTTTCTTCCAAGGCATCGGAAGAAGTAGCCGTCTCTCCGGTTGTCGTAAGCGGAATGCCATCGGAAAGCGTCCAGTTAAGATAAACGGCCGCCCCCAAAGCCAAAACCAAAGATGCCAAAACCAACTGTCTTTTTCCTACTTTCATGCTGAATCCTCCTGATTTAATTTGATAATACAACACAAACCCGGGAAGACGGGATGCCGAAAGCTGTTGTAACGGCTGTGACAATACGCTCTTCTATCCGAGCGTCTTCCGCCTGAGGCGTAACCACCACAACGCCCCGAACCTGCGGATAAATTTCCGTCAGCTTAAGCGCCGACTGGGAACCGTCCGCATTTTTCACAATCACATAACTGTTCTCACTGTCCGTCTGGCTGCGGGATGTTTCCGTTCCGTCGGATTGCTTATCAACGTTGGTTTTTCCCTGCGTGGCGTACACGGTTTGGCTATCGCCTTCCAAGGTGACCAAAACGGAAGCTTCATCATTTCCTGTGATCGCTTCCACCAAACCGCGAAGACGTTCTTCCAATGCTTCTTCGATCGCAGCTTGCGAAACCGAGGAAACCGCCGGATCAGAGGCCGGTGTTTCTTTGGAAGGTATGCGCGCCGCAAGGATTAACACAATGCCGCATCCGGCAAGCAAAAAAATCCAAACCAGACTTTTTTTCCTCTGTACGCCGGAAGAAATCCGGCGGCCAATCTCCCTGATTTGATCATTCATTCGTTTCCACCTCAATCGTCACCCCCACAAACAGTTCCTCCAGCAGCGATACCGTCCGGTCACGCGCAGATGCCGATGGAACCGTTACATGGATTCTGTCTAATTCTATGCTCTCATTTTGCTGTGTATCCATAAAAATGTGCAGTTCAAGCCACGGGATTTCCGCCGCATCCAATAAGCCTGCCGTATAGTCGTAGATAGCCCCCTCCGCTTCGCCCATTCGCTGGCGATAAACGGTTTGCGCCAGTTCACTTTCCTGCATATCCCAGGAGAAATCAAAAGAAGAAAGCCACAGCGGAATGCCGCGGACAGCCTGAAAAACCGTAGCCAGAATAAACAGTCCGCATACCAGCCTCAGCAAAGTCTGCGAAAGACCTTTCGGGGCCAGATGCCGGATGAGCACGGTAAGCAGCAGCGCCAGGCAAATGGTCAGCGCCGCGCCCTGTATCACATTCATGCGGCACCTCCCACTGAAAGGATGATCCCGGCACACACCGTTAAGATCATCCCGCTGCTGATGACGCAGGCAAAAAGAATCTGCATAACGGTTTTGCAGGCCGTAAACAAGCCGGAAAGCCGGGTCAGTCCAAACAGCTGCGCCGATACGGATGAAAGGTACAAAACGCCGATCCAGATGGCCGCTTCGGCCAGCAAAGGCAAAAAAGTCATGAGCAGTGCCAAAAGCACAAAGGCTCCGATTCCCGACCGCAGCAGTGTGATGCTGGCCTGTACCGCTCCCGTTGCATCCCCGATGAGCCCCCCGACAACGGGAACGGCATTGCGAATCACCAGGCGCGCGGCCTTTCCGGCCGCACCGTCCGCCGCGCCGGAAAGCAGGCTCTGCATGGAAAGCAAACCGGTGAACACTGTAACAGACAGAATCAGCACCCATTTGACCACGCTGTAAAGTCCGTCGCCGATATGTCCAAATTCCGGCGCGGCAATTCCGCAAACGGCGGCAAAGGCCAGCAAAATCAGCAAAAACGGCAGGATCATCTGCTGCGCGAGCCAAGCTACCGCGTTTCCGGCCGCCATCATCCAGGCGCCCAGCACACCGGCTGAAACAGTCTTTCCCAGAGAAGCCAGCACACCGGTATAAACGGGTACAGCCCCAATCATAAAAGCGGAAGCGCCGTCCAGCACTTCTTTAGATGTCTGGATAACGGAAACCAGCGGCGGCAATAAGAGCAAAAAAGACGCAATCGACGCTAAATCAGACGGCAGCTCGGAAAGAGAATCCGTTTCAAGAACCTTCGATAAACCCGCTAGCACCACCACACCGAGACACAGCCCGCATGTACGCAGTGGAGCAGCCAATTTATCGCGCAGTGTGTTGCCGATCTGTTCCAGCCAACCGGAAGAACCGGCCTGTTGGGCGGCATTTTCGGGTGTGATTCCCAATTGATTCATCTGCTCCTGAGTATCTTCTGGCAGCAGACCCGGGAGCTCCCCTGCTCCGCTTGCCTCATACTGTTCGGCATAGATTTCCTCTGCATCGGCTTCATACGCCTGCACAGGAAAGGATATCATGCAGCAAATCAACACAAGGAGCACACCGGCTATTCGAATTTTCATAAACCGCCCCCCAGTAAACGAATGATCGCGTCTAACAAATCCTGCAAAAGCGGCAAAGATTCCACCAACACCGTGAACCGGCAAACCGTTTCCACACCGAACGCCAGGCTGTTTTCCCCGGCATCCCGGCATACACTGGCCGTAATCTGACACAACAGGCAAATGCCCAGTGTTTTGAGCAAGATGCGAACCCAATCTGCGTTCAGGTTTCCGATTCCGGACAGTTCTCCGATTAAATCGAGCACAGGCTGAACGGAAGCCAGCGCCGCACCGATTGCCAACAGAACCGCGGCCAGAGAAAGAAACACCGCATATTCCCGGCTGGTTTTTTCGAGCAGTTTGATTAACGCAACAACGACAATTGCCGTTGCCGAAAACAGCATCCACCCTGCCATGGTCCATCACAGCCCAAACACCGATTTGACGGTTTCAAACAGCGTATTGATTTCACCGATCAGGATCATAAGCACCACAATCAACCCGGCCAGCGTCGTCATCATCGCCTGTTCTTCCCGGCCGGAACGAATCAGCAGCTGATTGAGAACCGCTACGATAATGCCGATGGCGGCTATTTTAAAAATCAGATCCACATCCATACCGTTCATTCTTCCTTTCGTATCTTCCTGTTTTTCAGATCAGAAGCAGGCTGACCACACCGCCCAAGCAGACCGCCATGGCCAGCTGCACACGGCTGCGGTTCTGCGCCTCCTGCCGTGCCGTCTTCAGGTTTTCATCCAGCTGCTGCAGCAAGAGATCGATAGCCTCCAACTGTTCCTGATGCCCCAGTTTGCCGGCATCCGCCGCAAATCGCTCAAGCAGACGAACGTCATCCGTATGCAAAACCAGCCGCTGTGCAGCCGTAAGGCAAGCGGTGCCTATTCCTTGTTTTTTTTGTAACTGCTGCATCCAGCTTTCCGAAAACGCATTGCGCGGGCTGAATGTCAGCAAATCGGCCAGCGGTTCCCAGCGATAGGCGATTCCGGCACGCAAAGATGTAAAAACGGCTTGAATCTGTTTAAGTCCCTGCACACGACGCGTAAACTTTTCGGCCTGATACAGCCCCGCCAGACATGCCGCCGAAAGAATCAGCAGAACACCAAACCACTTCATGATTGCCCTCCGTTTTTTGAATGACACGCAGACGGCCGGGCGCTTCCCGTCCCTGCAAAAATCCGACAGCGGAAAACAGATTCGCCTGCCGCAAACTTTCCCAAACCGGGCGGCGGGATAAATCGTCAAAGTCTGCCGCATGCAGCGAAGCAATCACGCCTACTCCGGCTCCGGCGGCTCGAATCAGCGCCTCTGCTTCTTTTTCGTCGGCAATTTCATCGCAGACTAAAACATCCGGAGCGAGAAAACGAATAGCCTGTACGATTCCGCGTTCTTTTTTGTATCCCGAAAAAATTTCGGCCGTACACAATGGGTCTTCCAGTAAGGTGGAAAATTCCCGCCGTTCATCTACAACCGCCACACGCAGCGGACGAAGCTGATCTCCCGAAGACAAAGATCGAATCAGATCCCGCAGCAAAGTCGTTTTCCCGGAAGCCGGGCGGCCGCAAAGCAGAAAGCCGGAAAGCAGGCTTTCGCCCATCACTTCGGGAATAATCCGGCTGCATCCCGGTACATCACGTGTCACACGGATCACAATGGAGCTGATCCGCTCGGCCGAAAAAACCGAAGCTTCTTCCGAAACGCACTCGACACAGATACCGGCTCTATGACCGCCCGGCAAAATCAAAAAGCCGTTTTTCATTTCGTCTTCGTGCGTATACAGGCTGCCCAAACACAAGCGGCAAACCAGTTCTTTCATTTCGTTTTCATGATAAAGAACGCTGGATGCTGTGGGGCGATCCCGGATTCCTCCTTCCCGGCAAGGGAAAAGTATCCTTCCGGAACAAGTCAAGGCAGAGACTCTCCCCCGGCGAATCCGGATATCCTGCAAATCGCGCAGCAGATACGCCGGCAAATGAGCGCCCCATACCGGCTGCCCCAACAAATTCCAAAGATCTTTCCAGGCTTTCGGTTCCATGTTTTTTCCTCCCTTGAGGTTTGTACTACAAGGGTATGTCCGCCGGGAAGCAATTAGAACAAAAAGAAAAACGCCTCTGCGGACTTCCGTCACACAAAGGCGTTTTGTTATGAACGATTCAATTAAGCGAAAGTGCTTTTAGGGAAATTTCACCGCCAACACTTTCTTAAAGCTATCTGTCGAACTGACTGTAAGCGTGATGTGATCGCCGACAGCCACAAACGGCAGCTGATCTGAAAGCGAAACAGGAACCGTATAAACATCTTCGCTGCCGGCCAAACGGATATAATAAACCGTGTTTCCGTCTACAACAGCCGAAGCGATTTTTTCAACCAGCGCCGTGATATCTTCCTGCGCAGAAGGCGTTTCGATATTTTCGTTCGAAAGCTTCATAATATAATCATCGCGCGCGGCGTCCACGGTATCGCCCGTGCCGACAACCTGATACTGGGCGACATCGACAAAGGCGTACATCTTAACCAGCCCGGCCGCATCTTTCAGCGACATAAAATACGTAGGCCGGTCGGCAACATTTAAAAGCAGCGGGAATGTGGCCGTGTAGTTGAGGTGCTGTACCTGCCCTTGCGCCGAACTCATCGCAGAATACTCCTCCGCGCCGGGGATGGAATAAAATTTAGTCTCTTTGGTACGCAGGTTAACCAGTACAAAACCGACGTTAGACTGATCCGCCAGCACAGACGTCATGCCGGTATACAGCCAAACGTCATCGTTGATCGCCAGATAGTTATAGCCTTCCGTAGGACGCAGAACGCCCGTCTGGCCAAAAATGGAGTTAAAGAAACCGTTGGTGTACTTGCCCATAAAGGTCAGCTGTTCCACTACAAGACTGGAACTGAAAACCTGATCGACCCAGGACGGAATATCTTCCAGATCATAATAAGCCGATTCACCCGTAAGGGCGTTGACCAGCACTGCGCCGCCGATATCGTATCCGCTCCACCAGCCGATACGGTATTCTACGGTAGAAGCTACCCAATACGGCGTGCCGTTGTCGTCAATTTCAAACGTGACATCGTCGAAAATGCGGGTCGGATGCTGGAAACGCAGATGACGATAAATATTGCGCATAAAGTATTCGCTTTCGGAATAGCGGATTCCCTGATCCAGGCGAACCAGCGAAGCTTCCTGCGTTGTCATATTTACCATGATATAGCCCGGAATGCCGTTGCCCATGTTTTTGAGCCATTTGATCGCGTCGCCGTACATCAGCGGAGAAACGCGAACCGGCTGTCCGTTATAGTTAATCTGCGTATAGTTTTCTGCAATATTAAACTGAGAAACGAGATCGGACATTTCGCCCAGCTTGCGCTTACCCAGGGCAATGGAGGTTTCGCGATCCACAACCGGAATCTGGTTCATGGAAATTTCCGCAACATCTTCGGAAAAATTGCCTTCCTGATAGGTAATCAGGCGGCTATAGCTTTTAGCGTTAAACAGTTGAGAACCCACTACCGTAGCCAAAATACCCAAGCCTACGATAACGGCCGCGGCAATCAGCAGAACTTTGACATGGCGGGGTTTGAACCAAATTTTGCGCGCCTGCTTGAGCTCTTCCAGATCGATCACCTGGTTTGAACCCGCATGCGGCTGGGCAACACCGGAAAAAATAGCCTGCTTCAAAGAAGCAAATCCGAAAATCACCAACGCTTCTACGATCAGAACCAGCACATACTGCCAAAACAGCGGACTGCGGGGATGAATAGGCGGAAGCATGAACCAGAAGGCAACGAAAGCCGCAGCTAAAAACAGTACAATCTGGATCACAACACTTCGAACGGATTTCTTCTCTTTCATACCCCAGTCTCCTTTTCTTTTTTGGCGCAATAATCCAGATAGGCTTCGATCAAATGCCGGTCATTTGCAAACGTGACCAGCGTAAGAGCCTTTTGGGGCGTTTCCCACGTATAGGAAAGCACCTCTTCCTCCTGCACAACAACCGTCTGCGTTTGCGTACGGGCGGCAAAATAAATCACGTCTTTCATGACGCCCGGTTTCGGAGAATAGGTATTGACATACCGGAATCCGGTATCCAGGCAAACATCCGAAAGCCCGGTTTCTTCCCGAATCTCACGCAAGGCCGTTTGAGCTTCAGTTTCGTGGTGTTCCACATGGCCTTTCGGGAAAGCCCAATGGCCGCCGTTGCGATGACGGATCAGCAGAATTTTATCCTCATTGTTTATATTGCAGGCAATGACAGCTCCGCAAGATTTTTCTTTCTTCATGGAAAATTCCTCCTCACATACGTTCATAGCATAACCGAAACCGGTACTTTTGTCAACAAATGCACCATCTTTTTTATTGGATTGCCCCCTATTTTAATTTTTTTGTTGAATTCGATTTTATTCACGTTTTTCCTACCCTAACCTAATGTTATACTGATGATAACAAAACGGATGGAGGCGAAAAAATGGAACAAAATCGGACAAGCAGAATTTTTATTCCTTTTTGGTTCAGGCCATTCCTGCCGGTGGGGATTATCTTATTGCTGGCCTGCTCCATGGTTGGGCTTTTCGGACGTGCGGCAATCGGAAAAGCGGAAGCCGCCCAGGTTTCAGCCGCGAATGAAGCGATTGAGCTGCCCGCACCCACATTTCCGACTCCAACTCCGCAAACGCGCTACACCATCTGTCTCGATCCGGGCCACGGCGGAGAAGATCCGGGCTCTATTCTCACGCAGGGAGAGCAGCTTTTGCGGCGTGAAAAAGACGATAATCTACGGTTGGCTCTGGCCACAAAAAAGGAGCTGGAAAAAATGGGCTTTCGTGTCATCCTAACGCAGGACGATGATTCGTACTTAGACACAACCGAACGCGCACAATTCGCCAATGAAAACGACGCTGATCTGCTGATTTCACTGCATCGGAATATGTATGCCGGACCTGAGGAAGCGAACGGAATTGAAGCCTGGATCGCCCACAATAAACCGGCGGAAGATTACAGACTATGCAGGTTGCTTTTTCAACAATTTGAAAAATTGGGCTATATGGATTTGCGCGAAATTCGCACCGGCACCATGATGGACCCGCAAGACGATTACAATGTAAACGGACTCACGAACATGGTGAGCTGTATTCTGGAAATGGGGTTTATCACCAGCGACCGGGATAACGAATTATTTGATGCCTACTATCGGGATTACGCCAAAGCCATTGCACAAGGCGTAGAAACATATTTTAACGGATAAACAAAAAACCGGCTCGCTTAGCAAGCCGATTTTCTTAATTATTTGGTTCCGAAAATACGGTCGCCCGCATCGCCCAGACCCGGGCAGATATAAGCGTCTTCATTCAGCTGACGATCCATATGACCGACATAGATCTGAACGTCAGGATGTGCCTCGTGCAGACGTTTTACGCCTTCGGGCGCCGCAATGATGCACATGAACTTGATGTTTTTACCGCCGTGCTGCTTAATCATCGATACAGCGTCTACAGCGGAGCCACCGGTTGCCAGCATCGGATCCAGCACAACGATTGTACGCTCGTTAATGGGATTGGGAAGCTTGCAGTAGTATTCATGCGGTTCGTGCGTAACTTCGTCGCGATACAAACCGATGTGTCCTACCTTTGCGCTGGGCACAAGCGCCAGGATACCAGAGACCATGCCCAATCCGGCGCGCAGGATCGGCACTACCGCCAGCTTACGGCCCGCAATCATGGGCGTCATGCAGGTTTCAATCGGCGTTTCGATTTCTACATCCTGCAGCGGCAGATCGCTGAGCGCTTCAAAGCCTTCCAGCATAGCAATCTCTTCTACGAGCCTACGGAATTCGTTGGTACCCGTATTCTTATCACGCAGAATCGAAATCTTGTGCTGAATCAGCGGATGATCCATAACGGTGACATTTTCCATGTAGTTCATTTTGTACATCCTTTCTTAAATCTCTTTTATGCAGACAGTCGATTATTTTTCGTCTTCAACGTTCGGCTTGATGCTTACGCCGCGGCTCTGATCGCCCTTGGCGTTGACACCGAATTCGTAATCGTTACCCGGCAGGATGATATTCAAAAGAATACCGGCAAGAGCAGCTACAGCCAGACCGGTCAGCGTGATGGAAACGCCGGCAACCGTAAAGGTCAGGCCACTGCTGAAGCCCAGACCGCAGACGAAAATCACCGCAGCAATAATCAGGTTGCGGGATTTGGTCAGATCCACTTTGTTTTCCACAATGTTACGAACGCCGATTGCAGAAATCATACCGTACAGCATAAAGCTCACACCACCGATGATAGCGGCAGGCATCGTGCTGATAACAGAAGAAACCTTGGGAATAAAGCTGAGAAGAATCGCAAAAATAGCAGCCAGACGAATGACGCGCGGATCGTGTACACGGGAAAGTTCCAGCACACCGGTGTTTTCGCCATATGTGGTATTGGCAGGACCGCCGATCAAACCGGCCAGAGAAGTAGCCAGACCGTCGCCGATCAGCGTACGATGCAGACCCGGATCAGCCAGGTAATTTTCGCCTACCGTAGCGGAAATAGCGGACATGTCGCCGATATGCTCCATCATGGTAGCCAGCGCAATGGGCGCCATAACCAGAATAGCGGTTACATCGAATTTAGCGATAGCAAACGGCGGCAGACCCAGCCAGTCGGCGGAAGCGATCGGAGCAAAATTCAAAATAGCCGAGCCGTCCGCATTGGTCATGCCGGCCATATGCATTCCTACTGCAACCAGATAGGAAATAACTACACCCATCAGGATGGGGATAATGCGGAACATGCCTTTGCCCCAGATGTTGAATACGATGATAACAGCCAGTGCAATAATAGCCAGCAGCCAGTTCTGAGAAGCATTGCTGATAGCGGAACCGGCCAGACCCAGGCCGATACAGACAATAATCGGGCCCGTTACGACCGGGGGCAGGAAACGCATGACGCGCTTTACTCCAACCAGCTTGATGATCAGTGCCAGCAGCAGATACAAACCGCCGGCAACAACGATACCGCCGCAGGCATATAGCACTTTTTCATCGTTGGGCATTCCTTCGTAAATGCCGGTGCTCAATTTGGATACGGTTTCAAAACCGCCCAGGAAAGCAAAGGAAGAACCAAGGAAAGCCGGAACTTTAAACTTGGAACAAACGTGGAAAAACAGGGTGCCGAAACCAGCGCAGAACAGCGTAACCTGTACGGTAAGCGCGTGGCTCAATTCACCGCCAAAATAACCGTTTACCAGAATCGGAACCAGAATGGTTGCGCCGAACATGGCAAACATGTGCTGGATTCCCAACAAAAGCATTTTCGGGATACCCAGACTTCTCGCATCGCGAATGGGTGCATTGGATTCATTCATCGCCTAAACCCTCCAACTGTAAATTTGACAGAATCCGCCGGTTTATGCCGGCCATCGACTATTATAGGAGGATTTGAGCACTTTTGCAACCTCAATTTGACAAAATCTTTACTTTTTTGTCGTATTTCCAAGATGACCGACAAACAGAAAGTTTTCGTTCGTTTTCTCCTCAATTGACAACCTGCATTCAAACATGGTACGATACCCATAGAATACGATTTGGGAGGTTTTTGATATGATTGAACTTAATACGTCTTTGTGCACTGGCTGCGGCCTTTGTGTTGCCGACTGTATCCAGAAAAATCTGTTTCTTCAAAACGGCCATGCCCAGGCACGGGGCGACTGCTTCCTCTGTGGGCATTGCGCGGCGATCTGTCCGCAAAACGCCATCCGTATCCCCGAATATGCGGATGATCCTACCATCGAATACACGCCGGAAACATTTGACCTGCCGGCGGAAAATCTGCTCAATACCATTAAATTCCGCCGAAGTGTCCGTTCCTATACGTCTCAGGCAATTGAATCCGACAAACTGATGATGCTGGCCGAAGCCGGCCGTCACGCCGCCACAGCCAAAAACACACAGCACAATCGTTTTGTATTTGTTCAGAAGGATCTGGATTTGTTTAAATCCATCTTCTGGAAGGCGGTAGAAGAAGCGATTTCAACTGAAAATGATCCGAGGATTCTCCGGCTGCTCAAACATTTTTATGAAGGCAGAAACGATCTGCCGAAAGACGAATATCTGTTCCGCAATGCGCCGGCCGTTCTGTTTATCGGAACAGACAATGCGCTGGACGCCGGTTTAGCCGCCCAGTGTGTGGAACTCATTGCCGTTTCTTTGGGCTTGGGTGCTATGTACAATGGATATCTGTGCCGACTGGCAGCCTCTCTCCCCGCTGTTCGGGAATGGCTTGGTATGCAGGATCAGCCGCCTGCCGCCGTTATGCTGCTGGGCTATCCGGCCGTTCGCTACGCCAGAACGGCCCCCCGGCGCACGGACGATGTGGAATTCCGATAATAGGAGGCGAATTTAATGACCTCCGTTTCCATTCGTTCGGCAAAACCGGGCGACGAAAAAACACTGGCACACATTCAGGTGGAATCCTGGAAATCCGCATTCCAAAAGATTCTTTCCAAGGAAGATCTGGTGCGGTATACCGACCTTACTAAAGCGGAAGCGATGTACCGACACGTTTTGGAACAGGGAACCCACCAAATCTCGATTGAATCTGTTAACGGACAACCGCACGCTATCGCCGCCTGTGGGCCGGATCGGGAAGGTTCAAACCCGCACACCGCCGAGCTCATTTGTATCCATAGCCTGCCTGGCAATTGGCACAAGGGTTATGGCGCGCAGCTAATGGACCATGTGCTTAACCAAATGCAGGAATCCGGCTATTCCGATGTGATATTGTGGGTATTTGAACAGAATACCCGCGCAAGAAAATTTTATGAAAAGCTGGGCTTTGGCGCCTGTGAGCAAACACGGCTGAATTTCGGCTCAATGGAGCGGCTCTATCGTAAAATACTCTAAAACCAAAAGCACATGATGGTTCAAGCTGGATAAGCTTGTTATCTCAACAGGGAACCCCCGGCGATGGTTCCCTATTAAGGCAACAAAATGCTTCGGAGATAAAGATTTGTTTTTCCGGCTATAAAAAGCACACGATGCAAGACACCGTGTGCTTTTTGTTTTATTCGATTAACCCTGCCATTTCAAAGCCTTTAAACAGACCATTCTCATCAAAACGCGGGCAACTATGTGGAATTTGCGCTTTTAAGGCCGGGTGTGCATTCCCCATCGCGAAACCAAGCTGAACCGTCTGGAGCATTTCCAAGTCGTTAGGGCTATCGCCAAAGGCAACGGTATCCGAAAGTGAAATCCCTAATTTTTCACAGATACAGGCAACCGCACGACCTTTATCAAAAGCTCGTGGAATGAGTTCGCCGTTAAACAGCGCTTCCCCGGGCGCGTTATGTACACAGACCCGGAAAAGCGGGTCCAGAAGTTCCGTGATACGGGCCATCTGATCGGCGTCAAACCCGATGAAAACAAGTTTGTAAACAGCGTCTCCATGATAGTTCTGCGAAGGTTGCCAGCCAAAGGCCTCCCCCATGGTTTTCTGCCAACGCAGCCATTCTTCTTTGCCCTTTACGGCCGCCGGGTTGCTAAGCAAATCTGTCAGGCGTTCATCCATAAAGGAGCCGTCCAGACACTCCCGCACCGCATAAAAATCATGGTCATGCAGGATTTGAACGGTGTGCTCTACCACAGATTCTTCGAGGGGGGAATCAAAAATCGGCTGACCGTCTATTTCAATCCACCCCCCGGCGCATCCGATTGCGCCGTCAAACGGGAACTGAGCCGCTATGGGCTGATACATTTCGCGATTTCGACCGCTGCACAAAAACAGGCGATGTCCGTTCTTCTTTGCCCGCTTCAAAGCTTCAAGCGCCGATGCAGGAATCGTATGCCCGGCCGGCGGTGTGAGTGTTCCGTCAATATCCAAAAAGACCAGTTTCATTTCCTTTATCCAAACTTTCCATTCTCATTTTAAATCATCAGATTCAAAGCGCCGGGCAAACATTTAATTTGAATGGTTCCGTCACTTTCGGCCTGTTCTCCATCGAGTGTCCAGGGAATCACACCCTGAGACGATATCGAAACGGAATCGGCAGAACAAAAGTGAATTTCCGGAATATCGTATTTGTGCGTTTGCAGCGCCCAAAAAATCCGAGCCACATCCCCGGGACGGATCAGCATGATTTCCAGTTTGCCGTCGTCCAGCGCAACCTGTTCGTCTCCCAGGCGGATCAGGCCACCAACCGATTTGGCGTTGGTTACGGAGAACCACCAGAATTCATCTTCCAGGTGGGTTTCACCTATTTGTACGCTAAGCGGAAAAGAACGGATTGTTGGCAATTCCCGAATGCCTTCCATAATATAAGCCAAATTGCCCCACTGATTTTTCTTTTCCTGCGCCACTGCATAAGAAGCCCGGGTAAACGCACCGCAGGCCGCAATATACGTAAACGTGCGCCCGCCAAACGATCCCAAATCGATCGGATGCGGCGTACCGGTTACAATCTGCTGCAGCGCCTTGACAGGATCTGTAGAGATACCCAGCGAACTGGCAAAATCGTTCGTACTGCCGGCAGGAATATACCCCAGCGGCTTCACACTGTTTACCTGCGTTAAACCCGCCACAACTTCATTGAGGGTTCCGTCTCCGCCGGAGCAGAGAATCAAATCAAAATCCGACTGACGCTCAGCCGCTATACGGGTTGCGTCCCCCTGGCCGGTTGTCAGAACGGTTGTACACACATAACCATATTCATGCAGAACGGACTCCATCATGGTCCGGTTTTTCACAGCAGTTTTTTTGCCCGCACAAGGATTGATAATCAACAGACAGCGTTTCATCCGCAGAGCCTCTCCCTTTTATTTTTTCATTATTCTAATTATAACGCAAGAAAGGCGTTTTTAGAGCCTGTTCGTACAAAATTTACAATTATATGCAAAAATGCCGTCGGATGTAGGTCCGACGGCATTCAAAAACAAATTAAGCTTCTTCAAAGAAGGCTTTGATTCCCAGATACAGCATATAAACGTCTGTTTTGGCAACCACTTCATATGGAGCATGCATGGAAAGCACCGGTACGCCTACATCGATAACATCAGCGCCCAGACCGGAGATGTACAAAGCCACCGTTCCGCCGCCACCCAGGTCGATGCGGCCCAGTTCGCCGATCTGCCACTGCACGTTGTTCTTATCGAACAAGCGGCGAACCTTGCCGGTGTATTCGGCGGAAGCATCGTTGGAACCGCCCTTACCGCGGGAACCGGTATACTTCATCACGCCAACGCCGTAATTTACATAGCAGCTATTGTTGGCTTCATAAGCGGAAGCATAAGTAGGATCATAAGCGGCGCACACGTCGGCGGAGAGGCATTCGGAACGACGCATAACATCGCGAACCGCCATACCGTCGAGGTCGGCCAGATCTTCGATGAAGTCGCACAGGAAGTTGGAGTTAAGGCCCGTATTGCCTACGGAACCGATTTCTTCCTTATCGGCCAGTACCACTACAACGGTGGATTCCGGCGTACCGCAATCGAGAGCAGCCATAACGGAAGGATAAGCGCAAACACGGTCATCGTGACCATAGGAACCGATCAGGCTGCGGTCGAAACCGATATCGGCAGCCTTGGCGCTGGGTACGAATTCGATTTCAGCGGACATCAGGTCGCCTTCAACCATACCGTATTTTTCGTTGAGCGCTTTGAGCACATTGAGCTTAAAGCGGTTTTCACCTTTTTCACGGCAAACCGGACGGCTGCCTACCAGGATGTTGAGGTCTTCACCCGCAATACCGGCGGCCAGCGTCTTGGTCATCTGTTCCTGAGCCA
The DNA here is from genome assembly GCA_944384905.1 of uncultured Clostridia bacterium. Lineage (GTDB taxonomy): Bacteria > Bacillota > Clostridia > Oscillospirales > Acutalibacteraceae > RGIG7265. Next base: position 7,583 of record CALWVE010000031.1, on the reverse strand, counting down.
GATGCGGCAGCAGGTCGGTCACGCAGAATTTGGGATCGCCCGGCTGATCGTCTTCGCCGATCTTTACTTCTACGCAGGTGCCGTCGGCTTTGGAAACCACACCGTGCATAGCCAGCGGAAGCGCGGTCCACTGATATTTTTTCACGCCGCCGTAATAATGCGTTTTGAGCAGAGCCAGTTCGTTGGCTTCATACAGCGGGATGGGCTTGAGGTCGAGACGGGGAGAATCGATATGAGCCGCGGCAATTTTCACGCCGTTTTTCGTGCCCTGACGGCCGATAACAGCCAGGCAGATCGATTTGCCGTGATTATTGAAATACACTTTGTCGCCGGGCTGATACGTTTTGGACTTATCAAAAGCCGTAAAATCGGCGGCTTCGGCCAGCGCAATCGTGGTGGTCACGGCTTCACGCTCGGTTTTGGAAGTGTCCAGATACGATTTATAGCCTTCGCAGAACGCGTCTGCTGCCGCAAGCTGTTCGTCTGTGCAGCGTACGGCCGCATGCTCCTTGTGAATCAAAAGCTGTTCGCCGAGTACTTCGGCGGGTGTTTTTTCTGCCATAATCAAAATTCCTCCTGAATTTTTATATCTTCAAACAGGCAATGCTGTTCGTTTACGTGGATACAGTTTGAGCAGTTTCGCCATACAGGCGCTGATACATGGAACGGTTGCTCAAAACCCGTTCGAGATAGGCGGCCGTTTCGGGGTACGGAATGGAAAGCAAATTCGTACCGTCTTCGGAAATCGATTCATCTTCCAGCCAGCCGGAAACCGTTCCCATCCCCGCGTTATACGCACAGATAGCCGTTTCCTCGCTTCCATACAAATCGATCAGCAGACGCAAAAGCGCGCAGCCATAGTGGATATTTACCTGCGGGTCAAACAGAAAATCATGAGAAAGCAGGTCTTCGCGGTCTTTTTCCTGAAGCCAGTCGAACGTAGACGGCATCAGCTGCATTAAGCCGCGTGCGCCCACCGCCGATTCAGCCTGTTCGTCAAATCCGCTTTCGGCACGAATCACGGCATAAACCAGCATGGGATCCAGCTCATACCGCGCCGCTTCTTCCTCGACAATTTCCTGGTATTCCTGCGGGTATTGCTGATGCAACATCCAGTCCCAGGCGTGGTATACCACCCCAGACGAAGCTAAAACAAGGATCAATACACCTGCCAAAACGCCCAAAATGGGGAATCGCCGCTTTTTAGTGGCTTGCTTCATCCGCTGTTCCTCCATAAGGGTTCATCGAACGCAGAAACGCTTCGGCCTGAGCCAGCGTATCCTGCAAATTAAGGTTATGAATCACACAATCGGCACGACGCAAAAATTCTTCTTCGGAAAGCTGAATGCTCATACGCCGGAGCGCTTCTTCCCGTGTAAGACCGTCGCGCGCGCAAATGCGGCGAAGACGTTCTTCCTGCGGAGCAGTTACAACCAGCACACAATCGCACAAGCTCTCCCCGTGCGCTTCAAACAACTGCGGCGCATCGACCACCACAGCCGGAACAGGCAGCTTTTGCGCCGCCCGGATTTGCTCCCCGACTCGGGCCATAATCCACGGATGGGTGATGTCGTCGAGTTTCTGGGTGGTTTCCTGAGACGCAAACGCGCGCTCCGCCAATCGGCGGCGAATCAGCGCACCGTCTTCATCCAGAATATCCGCGCCGAACGTAGCACAAAGATTTTTCAGTACATCCGCATCTCGAACGGCCTCCCGCGCAATCTGGTCACAATCGATGATAACGCAGCCCAGCGCGCGCAGATGATCGCTCACAACGGATTTTCCCCCGCCTGTCGGCCCTGTCAGGCCGATCACACGCGGCGTCAGATCGATCTGATGGAAAGCCGCGGCGCGAACCAGCCGGTTATAAACGGCAAGCCCCACGCCCTCTTGCGGCGGACAATGAGCAAATGCACACGAAGCGTGCAAATCATCATCTACACGGCGCAGCGCATCAAAAAGATGCTGTGCCTGCGCGGCCAGGTCGTCGCTTTTCCCGCAGGAAATTGCGGGAATACGAATCCGGTCTTTTTCTTCTTCATAACACAAAGCCGCCGCACGGACAGGTCGCCCGGCCCATTGATTCACGAACGAAACAAATTGTTCGCTGGTGCCCGAAAGCATCGTCACCTGTGCTTTGGGGGCATAGTGTTTGTACTTCATACCCGGAGAAGCCGCACGAACGCCAGCCGCCAGCTGATGGGTTACGGCCGGATCGACTTCCACTTCTCCCAGAACAGCCTGAAGCTGTTCCAGCGTAATCCCGCCGGGACGCAGCAGGCGCGGCGGCTGAGTAGCCAGCGTGATGACCGTAGACTCTACGCCAACGTCACAGGGGCCGCCGTCTAAAACCGCGTCGATACGGCCGTCCATATCTTCCATTACATGAGCCGCCGTTGTAGGGCTGGGTTTGCCGGAAAGATTTGCCGAGGGCGCCGCCAGCGGGCAGCCCGAAGCGCGAATCACAGCTTGCGCGGCCGGATGAGACGGGAAGCGCACGGCAACCGTAGGCAAACCCGCGCTCACGGCATCGGGAATACAATCTGCACGCGGCAAAATAATTGTCAACGGGCCGGGCCAATATGCTTTGGCCAGCCGCCAGGCCGATTCCGGAATTTCCCGAACCAGTTCGGGAAATTGATTCAAATCACAAATATGGACAATCAGCGGATTATCGGCCGGGCGTCCTTTGGCGGCAAAAATTGCCTTGGCCGCTTCCGGATTCAGCGCATCTGCAGCCAGGCCGTAGACGGTCTCGGTGGGAATAGCCACAAGTCCCCCGCCGCGCAGAATTGCGCCGGCCTGCTCGATATCCGCCGGATTTTCAGTGTGTAGCAGCAATGTCTGCAAAGTAACATCTCCTTGTTCATGCATCAGGATTCGGGCTCCATCACTGCCCGAAGTTTTTCGGCCCGGTCGGCCGCCGTCAGAGCGTCGATCAGTTCCGTAAGATCGCCATTCATAATATCCTGAAGACGATACAGCGTAAGTCCGATCCGGTGATCGGTTACACGGCCCTGCGGGAAATTATAGGTGCGGATCCGTTCGGAACGATCGCCGCTGCCCACCTGTTCCCGGCGCGCCTGTGAAATCTCGCTGTCGCGCTTTTGCTGTTCCATATCAAACAGTCGTGCGCGCAGCACCTTCATGGCTTTATCTTTATTTTTATATTGACTGCGCTCATCCTGGCATTCCACCACCAGCCCTGTGGGCAAATGGGTAATGCGGATGGCGGACGAAGTTTTATTGATATGCTGTCCGCCCGCGCCGCTGGAACGGAACGTATCGATGCGCAGATCTTTGGGATCGATCTGTATTTCCACATCGTCCACTTCCGGCATGATAGCCACGGTCGCGGTAGACGTCTGGATTCTGCCCTGCGATTCGGTTACCGGTACACGCTGCACGCGATGAACACCGCTTTCAAACTTCAAGCGGGAAAACGCGCCCTGCCCTTCGATCATGAAACCAATTTCGCGGATTCCGCCCAGTTCCGTTTCGTTGAGCGTACCGATTTCCGTTTTCCAACCCTGGCGCTCGGCGTACATGGTGTACATACGGTACAAATCGGCCGAAAAAAGCGCGGCTTCTTCCCCGCCTGCGCCGGCACGGATTTCAACCACCACGCTTTTGGAATCGCGCGGGTCACGCGGGAGCAGCAACAGCCGAAGTTGGGTATCCAGTTCTTCCGAACGTGCCTGCGCCGCACGCAACTCTTCCTGAGCCAGTTCGTGCAGCTCGGGATCATCTGTTTCGTCGAGCAAATTGAGCGCTTCCTGCGCGGTTTGTTGTGCGGAAAGGTACTCCGCATACGTATCGGCCAGCGGCGTAACTTCATTGAGCTCCTGCATCACTTCCCGCAGACGCTCCGGATCGGCGGCTACTGCGGGATCGTACATACGCGCCGTCAATTCTTCTTTTCGGCGCAAAAAAACTTCCAGATTTTCAAACATCGTTCTGTCCTGCCTTTCTTATACCTAAATTTATGCAAAACAGAACGCGCTAAGCTTCAGCTTCTTCCGGATGAACGATTTTTTTGATATTCTTTTCACATTTCAGGCGCGGAACCATCACTTCGCGGCCGCAGCCCACACAGCGGATTTTAAAATCCATTCCCGAACGCAGCACAAGGAATTCGCGGCTGCCGCACGGATGCGGCTTTTTCATCTGCAAAACGTCCCCGGGACGTACATCCATGTGAAACCCTCCATTTATCCTGCTGTTTCAATTCACATGTATTATACCGCAATCCGTCACAACTTGCAAGAAGGCCTTGTCCGAGCGAAAAAAGCAGGTTATAATAAAAAAGCCAATCGAAAAAGGAGGACTTGTCCATGGAAAAACAACCGGGCGTCAAAACGGCGCCTGCTAAAAAAGAAATCGTTCTGCAAATGCTGACGCAGGCGAACGATTTCATTTCGGGAGAAGAACTTTCGGAAAAATTAAACGTCTCGCGCACCGCGATCTGGAAGATCATTCACGGCTTGCTGGACGAAGGCTATACCATCGAACGGGTTACCAATAAAGGATACCGGCTGCTCGGCGCACCGGATCTTATTTCCACTGCCACGCTGGCGCCTTTCTTGCGAACCAAGATTTTGGGGCACACGCTGTATACATACCAGACGATCGATTCCACCAACACGGAAGCCAAACGCTGTTCCATGCAGGGCGCCGTTCACGGAAGTGTTTTTGTATCGGAAGAACAAACCGGCGGCAAAGGACGCCTGGGGCGCAAATGGATTTCTCCGCCCGGCGCCGGCTTGTGGTTTACGCTGCTACTTCGGCCCGACTGCCCGCCCACAGAAGCTGCCAATATGACGCTCGTTTCCGGCCTGGCCGTATGCCGCGCCATCCGAAACCTATATGGTCTGGATGCCCGCATCAAATGGCCCAACGACATTGTCCTGGGCAGCAAAAAGCTCAGCGGCATGCTGCTCGAAATGTCCACAGAAGAAAATCAGGTCGATTATGTATTGGCCGGTATCGGCGTAAACGCCAACACCGGCAGCTTCCCTGAAGAAATCGCCTACAAAGCGACTTCGCTGCAGCTGGCCTGCGGCCATGACATCCGGCGTGCCGAACTGCTGGCCGCCATTCTCAACGAATTCGAGCCGCTGCTTGAGCTGCACCAAACACACCAGACACAGCGGATCATGCAGGATTACCGCGAACTTTGCGTGAGCATCGGGCGACAGGTCAGCGCACAGCGGCCCGATGGCCTATTGACGGGCATCGCCGTCGATATCACCGAAAGCGGCGAACTGGTCATCCGCACGCCGGAAGGAAAAGACGAAATCATCTTTTCCGGCGAAGTGTCTGTTCAGGGCATTTACGATCAGCCGCCCACAGCCTGACGAACCTATTTTAATCGGGCAATTGCAGATCGGTGGCCTGTAGATCCGGACAGCACTTTTCCTGGTGCGCAGCAATCGTTCCCAGCGTGTCGCCAAGTTATGTTAAAACAACCGCCAGGAAGCTGATTTCTTCGGTGGTTTTCCCTTTCGCCAAAACGGCGGCCAGCGCTGTAATTGCGCTGATTAGTTCACAACTGTTCATAAGATTTCCCCCTCTTCCAGCTTATGGGGAATCGCGGATAGCCGTGCTAAATTCGGCGCAAAAGGAGAAAAATGAAATGGATTTTTATCTGACTTTAAAAAGTGATTTTGAAAAAAATCAAGATCCGGCTTGCGCTGAAAAAATGGCCGCGTATATGAGAAACCTCTTCCCTTTTTACGGTTTGCCAACACCCAAAAGAAAGGCTTTGTACCAATCATTTCTAAAAGCCGAAAAGAAGCAAAAACAAGTCAACTGGGAACTGTTGGATCAAAGCTATGCAGACGAGCATCGTGAATTTCAGTATTTTGTCATCGATTATCTTTCGGCTATGCACCGACTGCTAACGCTGGACGATGTGCCGCATATCGAAAAATACCTGCGAACCAAAGCGTGGTGGGATAGCATCGATGGGTTTAATAAAACCATCGGGTACCTGGTTTCAAACAATTCGAAAGGCAGAGAACTGATCCTTAACTGGTCAACCGATCCCGATTTTTGGATTCGCAGAATTGCTATCGATCATCAGCTTGGAAGAAAAGAACAAACCGATACCGAGCTGCTTGAAAAAATCCTGCTGAACAATTTGGGCAGCACGGAATTTTTCATCACCAAGGCAATCGGCTGGAGCCTACGGGACTATTCCAAGACGAACCCGGACTGGGTACGGAATTTTCTGAAAGTCCATAAAGAAAACATGAACCCACTGAGTATTCGGGAAGCGAGTAAATATATCGCAGAGAATCTCCAAGGTTAAGTTGTAAGTTTATAAAAATAAAGCGGCATGGGGGTATAAACCATGCCGCTTTTTATTGCTTATTCCGGCGTAATAACGCCCTTTTTCAGGATGATGTTGGCATACAAAGCCGTTTCGCCGCTCATGATGACAAACGAGCTTTTTTCTTTTACACGATCGTAAAAAGCAAAGCGCTCGATGTTTTCGATGGGATCTTCGCGGTCGTCATACTTTTTAATGATTTCGCGGTATGTATCCCAGATCGGCGTTTCCACTGTATCGCCGGGCACAACCTGCATCAGCGAAACCGGATGATCCACATACGGATCAAGCGGAATGAGCTTCAAAACAGCGTCCAGAATTTCCGGTACGGAATGGCCGTCCATACGCACCACGCGGTCACAGCAGGTGTGCGCGGGGAAATTCGCGTCTCCAATTGTCAGTTCATCGCCATGGCCCATTTCAGAAAGCAGGCGAAGCAGTTCCGGCGGAATGATCGCCGGGATTCCTTTCAGCATACAAAAACCTCCGTTTCGGGCAAAACCCGTTTGCTCTGCCCGCTCGGCGGACAGGCGCTGCCCGTATTATACCACAACCAAAACAAAAAAGAAATGCCGATCCAAGCGGATCGGCAGATTTCTTTAAAAAAGCGACCAGACCTATAAGCCGAGTTCTGTCGTGAACAGCCATCTATCTCGCCCGGGCGTTGCCGCCACGGTTCATGCCACCCATAAGGCCGGCGGGCCGCCGTATGCCTTTTCTGCGGTGTTGCTCCGGATAGGGTTTACATGGCCGCACAGTCTCCTGTGCGCCGGTGAGCTCTTACCTCGCCTTTCCATCCTTACCGGCCAAAGCCGGCGGTATCTCTCTGTTGCACTTTCCCTGAAGTCGCCTTCGGCGGCCGTTAGCCGCTATCCTGCCCTTTGGAGCTCGGACTTTCCTCAGACACGCCGTTTCCGGACTTGTGCCCGCAGCTGTTCAGTCTGCTCGCAGAAAATATTATAGAAGAAAGCCCAAGACTTGTCAAGCACACAAATCGCGAAGATCTTCCATGGCCTCCTGACGTGTATCGGCCGAAAAACAAATTCCCCGCGATGATCAAAAACTTCCACGTGTCCGCCTACCGATTTAATCGTATATGTCATGGTGTATCCCCTCTTTCTGTTTGTCTAAAGGGACAACATTTCATACAGTACGGCGGAAACAAAAAGCGGGAAAACACAACATGAGGTGTTCATTCCCGCTCTTTTTCTGCCAACATATCTATATCTTGTATTTCTTTGCTTTTGAA
>CALWVE010000030.1 GCA_944384905.1 uncultured Clostridia bacterium | reverse complement strand
TCGCTGACTGCAGATTTTTTATCGAGCTTCTGCTTGCTCTTATAATTCAGAGTATCGATAATCTCTTATCGTCTCTCTGGAATTACGGGTACTCTTTCTCTCGTTGTTTAATTTTCAAGGTCCTCTTGCTCTCTCGTTCTTCGGTTTTTGCTCACCGCTTCTCTCGAGCGCTTGACTATAATATCAAATCCACACCCTTTTGTCAACACCTTTTTTCAAACTTTTTTGAGTTTTTTTGAATTTCTTTTTCGACCACTATATATAGACAGTTTATTTACCAAAACCACAATTTGTAGATGTTGAATTTACGATTAAAATGAAGTAAACTTGAATCGGAAAGCTGTTTTTTCATTATACTTTAAAAAAAGTTTGCTGTCCAGCTCCTATTTTAAGAGAGAGAATTTCAAAATAATCTGAAAAGAAAGCGGGGAACCCACCTATGCCGCTGCGCATTCAGGCCGATTTGCCGGCTATTGAGAACCTTGAAAACGAAAACATCTTTGTAATGGATCAGGAAAGAGCCGTTGCTCAGGACATTCGTCCGCTGAAAATTGTGATTCTGAACCTGATGCCCACCAAGATTGAAACCGAAACCCAGCTGCTCCGCCTTTTGAGCAACACCCCTTTGCAGGTTGATGTGGAACTGATGCATATGAAATCGCACACCAGCCGCAACACGTCTTCTTCTCATCTGAATACCTTCTATAAAACGTATGACGATCTGAAGGACCAAAAATTCGACGGTATGATTATCACGGGCGCGCCGGTGGAACTGATGCCGTTTGAAGAAGTGGACTATTGGGAAGAAATGTGCAAGGTGATGGAATGGAGCCTGACGAACGTCTACTCCACGCTTCATATCTGCTGGGGCGCGCAGGCCGGGCTGTATTATCATTTCGGTATCCAAAAATATCTGTTGCCCGAAAAACTTAGCGGCATTTACAATCATAAGGTACTGAATATGTATCACCCGCTGATGCGCGGCTTCGACGACAACTACTTCGCACCGCATTCCCGCTATACGGAAGTGCGCATGGAGGATGTTCAAAAACATCCGGAACTGCTGATCCTTTCTGTATCGGATCTGGCAGGCATGCACATCATCGCCACAAAAAGCGGCCGGCAGTTCTTTGTAACCGGTCATGCCGAATACGACCGCGATACTTTAAAGAAAGAATACCTGCGCGATGTAAACCGCGGACTGAATCCGAAAGTCCCCTACAATTACTTCCCGAACGACGATTCTTCGCAGACGCCGCCGTTCACCTGGCGCAGCAACGCGCACCTGCTGATCTCGAACTGGCTCAACTATTATGTTTATCAGCAGACGCCGTATGACCTCACCAATTTACAGACTTTGGATCTTCATTAAGAAAGGAATTTTACGCACATGCCATTTGACAGCCTGATTTTTGATATGGACGGCACCCTCTGGGATACCGTGGCCGAAGTAACCGCCTCCTGGAAAGAAACGATTGCCCGCAGCGGGCTTCCGCTTCCGCCGCAGATCGATTCTTTGAGCCAATATTTCGGTATGACGGAAGACGAAATCGCACAAGAGCTTTTCCCGCAGCTGACGTTTGAAGAAAGCTCCGCCCTGCTGCGCCGGTGCAATACGGAGGAATGCGACTACATCTACCGCCACGGAACCACGATTTATCCCGGCCTGATCGACACGCTCGAAAAGCTTTCCAAGCATTTTCGGCTGTTTATCGTCAGCAACTGTGTAGACGGCTACATCGAAACTTTCTTTAAAACGTTTGATACGGCCAAATATTTTGAAGATTATGAATTTTTCGGCCGCACGGGCATGAAAAAGGCGCAGAACATCCGTCTGATCTGCGAGCGCAACGGCCTGAAAGCGCCGGTTTATGTAGGCGATACCGTTTGGGATGCCGAAGCTTGCGAAGAAGCGGGCGTCCCGTTCATCTATGCGGCTTACGGATTGGGCGAGTTAACGGATACCACCCGCGCTTGCCGCGTGATCCGCTCGTTCCCCGAACTGCTTGAATTGATTCCGGGAGAAACAGAAAAATGAAGCAGGTTTATCTGATCGGCGGCACGATGGGCGTGGGCAAAACCACCACATGCCGCCTGTTAAAAGAAAAACTCGACAACAGTGTGTTTCTGGACGGCGACTGGTGCTGGGATATGCATCCGTTTATCGTGAATGAGGAAACGCGGAAAATGGTGATGGAAAACATCGTTTTCCTGCTCAATCAGTTCATTCACTGCTCGGCTTATCAGCATATTATCTTCGGCTGGGTGATGCACGAACAGAGCATCCTGGACGACATCACACGACAGCTCGACCTTTCGGATTGCCGGCTTCATGCCGTTTCACTGGTGTGCAGCCCCGAGGCGCTGAAAGTTCGCCTGCAAAGAGATATCGACGCGGGCTTGCGTCAGCCGGATGTTCTCGACCGAAGCATCCCGCGCCTGCCGCTGTATGATCGGCTAAAAACTACCAAAATCGATGTTTCCGATTGTTCACCCGAGCAAGCCGCCGAACAGATTATGCAACTGGCAAATCAATCAGAATAAGAAAACCGTCTTGCGAGTCAGCAAAAATTCGCAAGACGGTTTTTTAATTTTAAATTAAGCCATATGTTTCAGCCGCTCGAGGGTAACGCCCCAGCGCAGCGGTTCCCCGCGGCCGAAACGTTCGCATTCTTCCAGGCAGAAATCCGCCATGCGCCACAATTCATGCGCATAAGCACCCGCAATATGATTCGACAAAAATACATTCGGCAGTTCATACAGCGGCGAACCTTCCACCGGCGGCTCGGGGAACGTAACATCCAGCAGAGCCGTGAGGTCTGGGCGATTGCGCAGAACCTCGATCATTTCCGATTCTACAATCTGCGCGCCTCGGCCTGTATTGATGAACGTTGCACCCAGCTGCATGGAAGCAAAATGCTCCCGGCGGAAAATTCCCTGCGTTTCGGGGAGATTCGCGACGTGATTGGACACCACCGAGCTGGATGCAAACGCCGTAAGCAAATCAACCTTCTCCACGCCGAGCACGCGGGCTTCTTCTTCGGAAAGGAACGGATCGTAAACCCGCACATTCAGCGCAAACGGACGCAGAAGTTCGATCACTTTCCGCCCGATCATGCCCGCGCCCAGCAGTGAAACGGATTGTTCAAAATTGCCCGTATAAAGCTGACGCGGCCAATTGGAACGATTTTTAAGTGAAGTTGCCGCGCGGGCATTTTGGAAATATCCCTTATTAGCCAGCAAAATCTGCGCCAGCGTAAATTCTGCCACACTGGTGCCGTTGGCCACACCCGCCGTCATCACCTGGATACCGCGCCGCAAAAACGGTTCGGCAAAACGCCGCACAGAAGAAGCCGCATAAAACACGCACTTCAAATTCGGCATCGCCTCAAACTGCTCGTCTGTGGGAACAAACATCCCCCATGTGGAAAAAATCACTTCCAGATCATGCAGACGCGGCAAATGCTGCGCCAGATTTTCAGATGTAATAATTTCCGGATACAGATCGGTTAAAGCGGCTACCGCTTCCTTGCGTCCGTCTCCGTAAACGGAATCGACCGTTTCGGGCCGATCACAAAAAAATGCAGCTTTCATCGGGCTTCCCCTCCCCTTGCAGCCTGTTCGCAGGCTTTGAAATAGCGCATATCCCGGCGCAGACCATCCAAATGGCGTGGCAGGTCGTTTTCATGATAAAACGGCATCATAATCAGCGGACCATGGAATCCCTGCTCGTTGAGCCGACGAAAAATCGGAACATAGTCGATGATCCCTTCATCCGCCGGGACAAAAGCGCGGCGCCAGCCTTTATCGGCCGCTTGCGGATCGCCAGTGCGTGTAATCGATACGTCTTTTCCGCTCACGGCCGCGATGTATTCTCCGAGCAAATCAATCTGATACGAGAAAAGCTCATATCCTTCCTGGCAGATGTTGTTGCCCGGATCGAGTTTCACGCCGATACAGGCGGGATCAAGCCCCTGAACCGCCGCATAAGCCGCCGTGGCGTTATGCGGATAGCAATAACCGTGAATTTGGATGATTGCCTGAATGCCGCCAATTTTCTGCATCAGCGCTTCCGTGCGCTGCGCCATTTCCCGCAGTCGGGGCGCCAGTTCGCGGGCAGGCGCCACATTTTTCGGCACATGATTGAGGCGAAACTGCGTAATACCGTATTCTTTCAGACAGCGAATGCCGTCTTCAAAATCTTCAATGTGCGCCATATCAAACGGCGTGTTGGCATAAGCTACCGTGAGCCCCTCCCGGCGCGCCGCGGCCAGATAAGCCGGCAAAGCTTCGCGCAGATTTTCCGGGGTGAGCGCATACCCATCGCGCACCAGCGCGGTGGGGCCGTCAAAACCGAGTTCGGCCGTATAGGCCATCAGTTCTTCCGTGATGCAGTTCACAAAGAACTTGGGAAACAGATAATATTTCAAAAAACATCCCCTCCGAATCGTGACCATGATAGCACACGAACAGAGGGGATACAATCGGCAGACTCACCAGATTTTTGATCGTTTATTTGGGATATCGTTCAACTAGCCTACTTTTTCCAAATCACGCCGCAGCCGCTTGATGATTCTTTTTTCTAATCTTGAAATATACGACTGTGAAATGCCCAGCGTGTCGGCTACTTCTTTCTGCGTATGTTCCCGTGTGCGGAACAATCCGAAGCGCAGCTGCATAATTTGCCGGTCGCGTTCCGGCAGACCGGACACGGCGCGCAGCAGCAAAGACCGTTCGTCCTCCTGTTCCAAGCTGACGTGAACGGTATCGCCGTCGCTGCCCAGTACATCGGAAAGCAGCAGTTCATTTCCGTCCCAATCGACATTCAGCGGATCATCGATAGAAACTTCGTTTTTCAGCTGCACACTTTTGCGCAGGTGCATCAGGATTTCATTTTCGATACAGCGGGAAGCGTATGTCGCCAGTTTGATGCTGCGGTCGGGGTCGAACGTATTCACCGCCTTGATCAGCCCGATCGTACCGATGGAAATCAGATCTTCCGCCCCCGCGCCCGGACTTTCAAACTTTTTGGCGATATATACCACCAGCCGCAGGTTATGCGTAATCAGCGGTTCCCGCGCGCCGGGAATGCCGCGCCGTATGTTTTCCATAACTTCGGCTTCTTGCTGCGGAGTAAGCGGCGCAGGAAGCGCCTCCGGACCGTTGATATAATGGCAAGGCTCCTGAAGAAAGGGAACCAAAAACGAAACGATTTTTTCGCAAAACTGTTTGATCAGAACCGGCAGCATAACCATCGCTCTCCTTTTTCTCTCCAAGGCTTTCGCCCCAACCGGTTTACTTTTTTTCTTCAAAAATTCCCTCGACCGCCGAAGGATCGATCACCGCCGAGAATCCGCTTCCGCCCAAATTTCGTCCGCTGACCGCCACCCAGCACCGTACCTCCTGCTTACTTTCGGAAAGTTCAACCCGATCGGGGAAAAAAGCGGGCAGTAATCCTTCCCCGCCCAAGGCGGCAAAAGGAATAAGCCGCAAGCCACTGGAAAGCGCGTCGGCTTCTCCTTTCAGGCAAGTGCGGACCGATTCTGGCAGTACAGGTTCGAGCGATGCGGCTTCCGCTACCAGCACAGGCAGACCCGAAAACGGTTCGCGCAGCGAACAGCCGGTATCGAGCTTAACGGATAATTCCGCCTGCTTTTCCCCGCAGATCATACGAACCGAGATGATCTGATTTTTCGGTACAGGCGGCCCCGCCAGTTCGGAAAGCAGCGTAAAAATCCCGTAGAACACGCACAATAAGATAAAAAAGACCGGAACAGGGATCGGATAATAGACCACGTTGTTTTGTATGTAGAGCCCCGGCGGGCGCCAGATCTGCCAAACCAGCAGCAAAACGCCGGAAAGCAAAAACGCCGCCAGATAATATCCGGCCGCCGCCCGCAAAAAGGTGCGCCGGGTACACGGACAAAATGCCGCCGCAACCACACCCGCACAAACAGGCAGTGTACACAGAAAAGAAGCCGCCGGCGGCAGCCGCACGGAAACGACCGCACCGGCCGCACCCACTGCCGCGCCCAAAAGCAAACGAAGCCGCCTCGTCTTAAGATGCCACAGCCGTACAACGGCCAGCAGCAAGGCGTAATCCGCCAGAAAATTGATTGCAAACAGGACGTCGGCATAGATGACCACCCGCACACCCCCTCTCTTGCTTCTATTATATGACGGTCGTCCGGCGGAATATGTCGGGGATACGAAGGTGGCGTTGTACGATTCAAACAAAAAATGCCCATCCGAAAAAACTCGGACAGGCAACAGTGTAGCGGCATGTGCGGCAGTTTAGAAATAGGTGAACCCCCGGCGAGGTGGGGAATCCCCGCTGACAAGTCGCGAATAAAGCTTTAATCAAAGTTTTAGCTTCTGGCACGCGACTTAAGCTTATATATCTAACAAAACTTCTCCGTGGTGTATCCCGCGGCGGTTCGCCGCCGCACAAGTCTCTGCCATACCATACAAAAACGGCCGCACAGCTTGGCTGTACGACCGTTTCTTCATTTTATAGATTATCCGCGGATTTCGGAAAGCTCAACCACACGGCCGCCTTCTTTACGGGATTTTTCCGCGGCGAGGGCTGCAAAGTGGCTTTCGATGGAGCGCTCCAGCGAAGTGGTACGGATGCTGGGAGCTTCACCGGTAAGCAGGTGATCGAAGAATTCTTCCACCATACGGGAGTCGCCGCCGCCGTGACCAGCAAAGTCATCGGTCAGCTTGCTGACGTCGATCAGCTCGGGCTCTTCGCCGAAGCGGTTGATCTGGATGGTGTTGTGCTCCATATCGGCAATGATATCGCCCAGCGTACCCATTACGCGGGTATAGCGGCCGCCCTTGGCGGTAAAGGCGCACATCGTGAAGTTAATCGTGGAGCCGTCTTCCATTTCCATGTTGATGATCTGATGATCGACGACGTTGTTGTCGCAGTGATAAACACAGCGGCCATACGGACCGGTTTTGAGCGCTTCACGGATGGATTCTTCCGTGGGATGCAGCGTAACAACGTCGCACGGCCAGCCGTTATGACCATGGGCAACGCCGGTTGCTTTGTTGGTGATGTAGATCTTTTCAGCGTCAAAGGGGCAGTTCTCGCGAACTTTGCAATCCTGGCAACGCAGAGCGGAGCCTTCCGGAGCCTTATCGGCGCGGAACAGATAGGTGTTGCCGTAGGAAGAAACGCTCTTGAGCTTTTTGCCGGTGAGCCACAGCAGGATATCCATATCGTGGCAGGACTTCTGCAGGATCATCGGGCTGGTTTCCTGATCGTTGCGCCAGTTGCCGCGCACGAAGCTATGAGCCTGATGCCAGTAACCTACATTTTCGAAAGCGTTTACGTTTACGATCTCACCGATCACGCCGCTGTCGAGCAGTTCTTTGAATTTGTTGTAGAAAGGCGTGTAGCGCAGCACGTGGCAAACAATAACCTTGCGGCCGCATTCATTGGCTACACGGATGATTTCACGGCATTCGTCGAGATCGGGGGAAATCGGCTTTTCCAAAACCAGATCATAGCCCAGACGCAGAGCCGGGATAGCCTGACGAACGTGCTGTTTATCCATGGTGCAGATAAACATGACATCGGCAAGCTTCGGCTGAGCCAGCATTTCTTCGGCACTGGCAAAGCAGTTTTCAGCCGGAACATTGTAACGGTTTTTCACGTCTTCCACTTTGGCGGGGTCAATATCCGCAGCGGCCACAATCTTCATTTTGTCGGGGAAACGTTCGGCCAGCGGGGCATAGGTATCCTTGCCGCGGCTTCCGCAGCCGGCGATCGCAACAGTAATCGGTTTCTGCATGTCAATCCACTCCTGTTTTTTATTTTTTAATGAGGTTCCGTTCAACCTTTCGGATTGTCTACAGTATACAGGTTCAAAAAATAAAAGAAAATGTGTTTTCGGGCCTTTTTATTTTGAATTCAGACATTTTACAAAAGAAAGAAAAGCACACCCATCCAATCAAACGGGTGTGCTTTTTCATTTCAATCTCACGAAATCAAAATTCAAGCCGATAGGTAAAGCTTTCGAAAACAATTTCAGTATTTCGTTTGGTAAACGAGCCTTCTCGAACCGGTGTAAATCCCAATTTACGCAGAACAGCGTTGGAACCTGCGTTTTCTTTTGCAACATCGGCTGTAAATACGCGGCCGCCATGTGCGCGTCCATATTCGATCATGGCACGAATCATTTCCGTTCCATAACCCTGACGCTGGTACTGCCTATGCAGCGCATAGCCCAGATCCCATCGATGTTCATCGGGATAGGGTACCAAACTGCATGTTCCGATCCTCTCGCCGGTTTCCCGCAGAACAACAATCATGGGATACCAGCCCTCTTCGGTTTCTACGTCTTTCCCCCAGGAAAGGTACTGTTCATCGGCACGGTCACGCGGAGGATCAGCCAGATAATAACAAGTTTCGGGATCTGTCCAGAGATTTAAAGAAAACGACACATCTTCTCTTGTCGTAGCACGCAGCAGCAGACGCGGCGTTTCGATAGTTTCAATCATCATATCCAGACAATCCCTCTTCTTTCTTTAAAATCAAGTCGTTTTGCGGCGCAGATAAGCCCCGGTTTCAATCGGACGGCTGCACGGCGCCAACACCCGCATCGTTGCATGCGGCGCGGCCGAAATTGGCTCCATATTTTCATCATACAGCTTATCCAATGTAACGGAAAACGGTTCGCAGCCCGGCTGAAGCACTTCCAGCGTTTCGCCGGCAAAAAAACGGTTACGCTGAGAAAGGTGCAGCATGCCGTTTTCATAGCCTTCGCAGACAGCGGCCACTTCATATTCCCTCAAATAACCGCCGCGCACGGTATCCTGTCCCGGTTCGTTTCCGAAATAGAAGCCCGTGCAATACGGACGGTGGCTGATCTTCATCGTTTCCTCGTGAATCCATGCGGGCAGCGGCTGGCCGGGCGCATCGAAACAAGCGTCAATCGCATGGCGATACGCGTGCGTGACCGAAGCCACATAATAAGCGGCTTTGGCGCGGCCTTCAATTTTCAGGCTGCTGATTCCGGCTTCTACCAGCTCGGGGATATGATCGATCATGCACATATCGTTGGAGTTGAAGATGTACGTTCCCTTTTCGGTTGTATTCACTTCAAAATGTCGCGTGGGCCGCGTGGTTTCCGTCAGCCAGTAATCCCAGCGACAGGGCTGGGCGCAGTCGCCGTGATTGGCGTCTCTGCTCGTGAAATAATTGGAGAGCAGGCACCGCCCGGAAAACGACACGCACATCGCGCCGTGAACAAACGCTTCGATCTCCAGATCTTCCGGCGTACGGCGGCGAATCTCGCGGATTTCTTCCAGTGAAAGTTCCCGCGCCAGCACAACACGACGAGCTCCCAGCGCGTAAAAAGCGTTGGCGGCGGCGTAGTTGACAATACCGGCCTGTGTGGAAATATGAATCTCCACGCGGGGCGCATAGCGCTTGGCCAGCTCCAACACACCGAGATCCGTAAGGATAAACGCATCTACCCCCACTTCCTGGCAATAAGCCAGAAAAGCGGGCAGGCGTTCGAATTCATCGTTGCGCGGCAAGGTATTGCAGGTCACATAGATTTTCGCACCCTTGCGGTGGGCTTTTTCCACCGCAAGGCGCAGTTCTTCGTTGGTAAAGTTAGCGGGAGCGGAACGCATGCCAAACTCCTGCCCCGCCAGATAAACGGCGTCTGCGCCAAAACGCAGCGCGGCATCCAGCCGTTCCAGATCTCCGGCAGGCGCCAGCAGTTCCGGGCGTTTCATAGTTTTTCCCCCTTATTCGGAATCACGCTGATATTCGTGTTCGGCCAGTGTTTCGGAATAGTACGGCGTACCATCGGAATGGTGACCAAAGTAATAATAGTACGCACCGTCCGGACTCGGATTGAGCGCGGCTTTGATCGCATCGATACCCGGGCTGCAAATGGGGCCGGCGGGCAGTCCTTCAATCGTGTAGGTGTCGTACGTACTCTTAAAGGTTTCGCGCTGATCGGCCGGCACATCCTCCTTGGTCTTATACGGATAATACGTTGTAGAGTCGCAGCCCAGCGTGTGGATATCGTAATAATAGCCGTCTTCCAGTCGGTTGTGCAGAACGGCGGAGATCATATACATATCTTCCACGTCTCTGGCTTCGGCCTGGATGATGGAGGCCAGCGTAATGATATCTTTATAGGAATAACCCGATTTTTTAATCTGTTCAACCAACCCCTCGTCTTCCAGATTCGTTTCGAAGCTGTTGAGCATTTTACCGATAATGCTTTCAAGCTCTTCGGTGTTATTGGCATAGAAATCGTATTTACTCGGGAACAGATAGCCTTCCAGCTTATAATAGGTTCCTTCTGTACTGCCGATATCCTTTACGCACCAATAATCGCTGAAATCCATATTATTGACGGCATCGGTAAACTCATCGGCCGTGCAGACGCCGTTTTCTTCCAGCAATTCGGCCATCTGCAATACGTTCATACCTTCGTAGAACGTAACCTCCACCGTTTCCATTTCGCCTTCGGACTGAAGATAGTTGATAATGCCTTCATAGTCCATATCGGTTTCAATCTGGAACGTTCCCTGGCGGAACAGATCCACGTCCGTCGTCAGGTTGCAGTACAGGCGGAAAAATTCCGGCTTGTTGATAACCTGCTTTTCATACAGAATATCGGTGAGCTGATCGATCGTAACATTTTCGGGAATATCCACCGTAACCGTTTCGTGCACACGGTTCACACCGAAAAAGTCGTTGGAACCACTGATCAGGTATTTACTGATCGTAAGCGAAAGCAAAACCACCATCAAAACCCACATCACACTAAAAATGTGGCGGTTTTTGCGGCGTTTAATTTTATCTCTGCGTTTGTGTTCTTTTTTATCGGTTGCCATACGTTCCTCTTCCGTCCGGATATCCGGCACATAATGATTGGTGCGCGCAGGTCCGCTTTGATTGCGAACCGCACGGCGTGCTTGGGTTTGTTCCTGTACGCTTCTGGTAGGATCAACCTGTCTGCGCTGCCCGTGATTCGTAGTACCAGTCAGCGGAGCATCGTAAATCATGGTTCGATCATCCTGTACAGGATCGAACGCCCGTGTGTGTTCCTGGTATTCCCGCGTTCCGTCCTGCGGGCGTCTGTTCTGTTCATTCATTTTCAAAATTCTCCTTCCAAGATGTATCCTTTCCGAAGATTAAAATCCGATTTTCCAAAACAACGGCATCTACGTTTTTGTCGAACGCATCGGCCGGAAGTTTAGGAACCAACCCGTTTTCGCGGCACAAACCAACGGATATTCCCGGAAAACCCGCCAGAAAACGATCGTAATAACCGCCTCCGTAACCCAGCCGGAACCCATTTTCGTCAAATGCAAAACCGGGCACCAGACACAGGCTGTCCGCATCCGGATCAACCGGTTTGCAGCGCGCAGGATCAGGCTCTAAGATACCGTAAGCACCGGCCCGCAGATCATCCGCAGACAGAATGCGATAAAAGCGCATGGTGTGCGTTTCGGGATCGCAAAACGGCGCCGCCACGGCTTTCCCCTGTTCCCAGGCGCAATGAATAATTCGGTTGGTATCGATCTCGTGCGGCAGACTGCTATAAACAAACAGCGTCTGCGCACGGCTATAAAACGGGCTGTTCAGAAAGGTTTCGGCAATCGCCGCATCAGAAAGCGCCTTTTCTTCGGCCGACATCTCTTTTCGAAGCCGGCGGAAAGTTCGGCGCAGTTCCTTTTTCTCGGCTTCCGGCGATAAAGTGCTCATGCAAGGGGCGGGCACTGGATATTTTCCCGCAGAGCAGCGGCTTTGTCTTCTCCGCACAGCGCGGCAACAATCGTCAGCGCAAATTCTACAGAGGCTCCCGCGCCGCGGCCGGTGATGATTTTTCCGTCCCGCACCGCATAGGCTTCACTCAGCTTCGCGCCGGTCAGTTCCTTTTCAAAACCGGGGAAGCAGGTGGCTGTTTTCCCTTTAAGCACACCCAGATGTCCCAGCACAGACGGCGCCGCGCAGATTGCGCCGACCCAACGGTCGTGCTCCACGCAATAACGTACGCTGCGCGCGACGAGTTCGCTGGCATCGAGATGCGGCGTGCCTTTTCCGCCGGGAAGAATCACCATCTCGGCCTGTTCCAAAACAACGTCCGCCTCCAGGCAATCGGCCACAACGGGAATTCCATGGGAACCCGTCACCGTCTTGCCGCCGATACCCACGGTCTGCACCGTTAAACCGGCGCGCCGAAGAATATCCACAGGCGCCAGCGCTTCCATTTCTTCAAATCCATCGGCTAAAAATACATAAATCATCCTGTTTTCTCCTTATTCAAGACCAAAATTATTTACAGCTGCACACCCGGTACAAACGGCTGCACCCGGCGGCAGATTTCGGCGTGAATATCTTCTACACTGCGCGGCTGATCGCCCTGTGCGCAGTGAATCTGCTGCCAACCAAACCAGGAACAGGCCGCCATGGCTCCGTCCCGGCAATGTTTCAGGAAAGCAAGATCTTTTTCGTGAATATCTTTTTTCCCTTCATCGCCCTGATAACGCGCGGAAAGCAGCTTTTGCGAAATCTCAATGGGCATATCGCAATACAAAACGGCATCGGGACGAGGCAGCCCCAGTTTTCCGTATTCGAAATCATCCAGCCAGCGGGCGAACGATTCCCATTCTTCACGGGGAAGCTTGCCCATCTGAAACACCATATTCGACGTGACATACCGGTCGGCCAGAATCAGCGTACCGGCTTCATAATCTTTCTGCCAGTCCATGCGGAAACTGGCAAAGCGGTCCACCGCATAAAACGAAGAAGCCGCATAGGCGTTCACGCTGTCAGCGTCTTTTCCGAACTCGCCGGAAAGATACATTTTCACAAGCGCAGACGACGGCGAATCATAATTGGGGAACGTAATCGTACGCACCGGCACACCGCACTTGCGCAGATGCTGCGCGAGCATCGCCGTCTGCGTACCTTTGCCGCTGCCGTCCAAACCTTCCATTACGATGAGGCTCATGCCTTATCCCCCGCCTTCGGTGCGGTAAACGCAAATCTTTCACGCATTTCCTTCATTTTGCCGCAGGACATTTTTCCTTCCGGGCAAGGACCGTGCAAACACGGCGGCCCCATGGTTCCGAAAATGTGCGGCGCCACTTCGCGCACCAAGAAAAGCATTTGCGTGGCCAGATCGCGGATTTCCCACTGCGCGCGGTTGCAGCAGCGATGGGCAAAGAAGTTCTTGAGCGAACGGGCATTAAAGGTTGCGATCATCTTGGTGGTGCAGGCATTGGGCAGCACGAAACGCGCGTCTTCAATCGCTTTCTTTTCGGCTGCGCGGGCGGCCGCTTTCGGCTCCATACTCATCTGCAAAAAGGCTTCCTTATGCTTGGCTTTGAGCATAGCTGTCAGCGATTCATAATGGCGCTGATCTTCTTCCATGGCGCGCAGGTATTCTTCGCGCGCTTCGGGAATTGCCTCAATTTCAGGCGGAACCACATATTCAAACGCTTTTTCGCGCACATAGCGCTGGCTCTGCACGCTGTAGGAAGCGATGCGGTGGCGCGTGATCTGCGCCAAAAGCGAACGGGAAACGCCTTCGATTCCAAACGTAAACGAGGCGTGTTCGATCGGGCTTTCATGACCGATTTCGGTCAGCATCTCCAAAAAAGACGCAGTTTTTTCTTCCGTAAGCCCTTCCTGAATCGATTCTATATCGGAAGGAGAATAACACAGCTTGGCCGCACTGGCAATCAGTTTTTCCGGCGAAGGCGTGTAATCCAGCAAAGTAACTTTCATCACGAACCTCCTGTAAATTTAATCAACAGCCTTCTTACCGAACTTAATCATGAATTGCTAAAAAGGCATACTTTTGATTATTATAGCAGAATCTTACTTAGAAGTCTAGAAAACAATCTAAAAACTAGCATCAGCCATCTATCACCTTATTTTAAAACTTTAACAAGTTAATAATAAACAGCTTGACATTCCTTTCAGGCGTGCTATACTATTAGTTGTAAAGAGAAACTAACATAAGGGAGGGTTGTTTTGCTTCCGGTTCACAATTTGGAAGCAAAGGAGGAATATGAAAACCATACTCCGCTATCTGCTCCGCTACATGGCGCGGTTCATTGCAGCGCTGGGAACCAAAACGATCGCCGCTTTCATGGATCTGGTTATTCCGTGGGTGCTGGCGTACATCATCGACTCGGTTATCCCTACGCGCAGTGTGCCGCTTGTGTGTATCTGGGGCGTCATCATGCTGGTCTGTTCCTTTTTGGGATGGAGCGGCAACATCGTGGCCAACCGCTTGGCCGCATCCGTGGCGCGCGACGTAACCGAAAACGTGCGGCACGATTTGTTTACCAAGATTTCGTATCTTTCCAACCGCGACATCGACCGCTTTACGATCCCCTCGCTCATCACCCGTATGACCAGCGATACCTATATCATTCACCGCTCGATCGGGATGATGCAGCGAATCGGTATCCGCGCGCCGATTCTTTTGGTAGGCGGCATCATTATGACGCTGACGCTCGACCCGGTGCTTACCTTGGTTATGCTGGCCACACTGCCGATTGTGGGATACATCACCTTTACGGTCTCGCGCAAAGGCGTGCGCTTGTATCGCAATGTGCAGGTAGGTTCCGATGAAATGTTCCGTGTCGTGCGTGAAAACGCCACGGGCGTGCGCGTAATCAAAGCGCTTTCCAAATCGGAATATGAGCGCCGCCGCTTCCATAAAACCAACACCGACCTTACCGCACGCGAAAAGAAAGCTTCCGATACCATGGCGATTATCAATCCGTCGATGAGCCTGATGCTCAACCTCGGGCTGGTTGCAGTTGTTGTCGTCGGTGCATTCCGCGTACAGGCGGGAGCCACCGGCGTGGGCAGCATCATCGCGTTTATGAACTACTTCACGATCATCCTCAACGCCCTGATGTCGATTAACCGTATCTTCACGATGGCTTCGCAGATGATGGCCTCGAGCGATCGTATTGTAGAAGTGCTCAACTGCTCAGACGAAATCCATATGCACCACGAAGACAGCATCAAACCTGTGGAAGGTGCGCCGCATATCGAATTTGATGACGTAACCTTTACCTATCCGTTCAGCAAATTTACGCTGGATCATTTCAATTTCTCGGTCAATCACGGCGAAACGCTGGGCATTATCGGCGCGACCGGTTCCGGCAAATCGACGATTCTGCAAATCTTGATGCGTTTCTACGACGTTACCAGCGGCACCATCCGGATCGACGGCGTGGATATCCGCGATTATTCCATTCATGATCTGCGCGGAAAATTCGGCGTTGTGTTCCAGAACGATATCCTCTTCAACGACACGATCGGCGAAAACATCCGCTTCGGCCGCGAGGTCAGTCTGGATGATTTGGATACAGCCGTTGCCGACGCGCAAGCAACCGAATTTATCAAAGACACCGGCGGATACGACGCGATGCTTTCGATCAAAGGTGCCAACCTTTCGGGCGGACAGAAACAGCGTCTGCTGATTGCCCGCGCATTGGCCGGACATCCGGAAATTCTGGTGCTCGACGATTCCTCCAGCGCGCTCGACTATAAAACGGATGCACGCCTGCGCGAACAGATCCGCGCGCACCACGACGACTGCACCAAGATCATTATTGCCCAGCGAATCAGCTCGGTTATGCACGCCGAAAAAATTCTGGTGCTCGATGAAGGCCAAATCATTGGCTACGGCAGCCACAAGCAGCTAATGGCAACTTGTCCGCTGTACCGTGAAATCGGCGAAACACAAATGGGGGTGAGCGAATGAGAGGACCCGGAATGGGCATGCAGGGCGGCGGTATGAACAAGCTGACCCGCAAGCCGGAAGATTGGGAAAACCGGCCGTTGACCCTGACAACGCTAAAACGCCTGCTGCGCTATGTGTTTGCTCACAAATGGCTGATGATCCTCGCTTTACTGCTGACAATCGCCAGTAACCTTTTGGCGCTGGCCGGTCCGTATTATTCGGGCTTAGCGATCGATCAGATCAAACCCGGGGACATGCGCATGGATCTGGTTTTCTACTATGCCGCATGGATGGCCGTCTGCTTTGTTGTGTCGGCTGTCTTTTCCTACATTTTGCAGCGTTTGATGATCCTGATCAGCCGAAAAGTTATTTTCAGAATGCGCTCGGATGTATTCAATAAACTCACCGAACTGCCTGTGGGTTATTTTGATACGCACCAGACCGGCGACATTTTAAGCCGTATTTCCTACGATATCGATACGATCAGCACTTCCCTTTCCACCGACGTGGTACAGATTCTCGCCAGCGTAATCACGGTGGTGGGCGCGCTGATTATGATGCTCGAAATTTCTCCGATTCTGGTTCTGGTGTTCGCTTTCACCGTACCGCTTTCGATCTTTGCCACCAAGTTTATCACAACCCGCACCCGCCCGCTGTTTCGCAAACGTTCGGCCGAGCTGGGCGAGCTCAACGGTTTTGTGGAAGAAATGGTCAGCGGTCAGAAAACGCTGAAAGCCTACAATCAGGAGGCCAATACCATCGACAAGCTGGACGATCGCAACCATGAAGCGGTTACCGCTTATTACAAAGCCGAATACTACGGCGGCATCACCGGCCCCACTGTAGGATTCATCAACAACCTCTCTCTTTCACTGGTCAGCTTCTTTGGCGCGCTGCTGTATTTGCAGGGCGGCATCGGTATCGGACAGATTTCTTCTTTCGTATTGTACTCCAGAAAGTTCTCCGGCCCGATCAACGAAGTTGCCAATATTATCGGTGAACTGCAATCCGTATTTTCCGCAGCGGAACGTGTCTTCCGTCTGCTGGATGAAGAAGTGGAGCTGCCCGATGTGCCGGATGCATTGGATATCGACGCCGAGGGCGACGTGGAACTCAAAGATGTGAGCTTCGGCTACGAAAAAGGCAATACCATTCTGAAAAATCTGAATGTCAAAGCGCCGCGAGGCAGCCTGATCGCAATTGTAGGTCCTACGGGCGCCGGAAAAACCACGCTGATCAACCTGCTGATGCGTTTTTATGATACGGACAGCGGCGAAATCACGATGGACGGCCACCCCATCCGCAGTTTGCAGCGTCGTAGCCTGCGCCGGAACTATTCCATGGTTTTGCAGGACACCTGGCTGTTCCACGGAACGGTTTTCGATAACATCGCCTACGGAAAAGAAAATGCCACGCGAGAAGAAGTGGAAGCCGCCTGTAAAGCGGCAGGCATCCACAATTACATTCAAAATCTGCCGCAGGGATATGATACCGTCCTAAACGACGACGGCACAAATATTTCCAAGGGGCAGAAACAGCTGATGACAATTGCCCGCGCGATGCTGATCGACGCCCGGCTGCTGATTTTGGACGAAGCAACTTCAAACGTAGACACCCGCACCGAAATTCAGATTCAGAAAGCTATGCGCCGTTTGATGAGCGACAAAACCTGTTTCGTCATCGCGCATCGTCTCTCTACAATCCGCAACGCCGATTTGATTCTGGTTGTCAAAGACGGTCAGGTTGTGGAACAGGGCACGCACGACAGTCTGATGGCCGAAAACGGTTTCTATGCCGAAATGTTCAACGCACAGTTCTCTTAAAAATAATACAGGAAAAACCGTCACGATGAATCGTGACGGTTTTTTACATAAAGAGATAGGTCGATTAAATAAAAGCTTCACAATAGAAAAGTTATTAATAGGGAACCCCCGGCGAGGGGCGGAGAATCTCCGCTCATAAGTCGCGAATAAAGCTTTAAGCAAAATTTGAACTTATGCCACGCGAAAGAAGCAAAGAACAAATGAAATGCTTACCCGCGAAGTATCGTGCGGCAGTTTGCCGCCCCGGATGTTTTTTCTACCCTCCTGTGCTTATGAAGGCTAAAGGATTCCGCTCTCTGCGGAGAGCGGCCAAAGGCGCTGCCTTTGGAAACCGCAAACCTTTGAAAAGGGCGCCGTGTGCCGGTGGCACACAAATAAGGCGCCGACCGTAGCGGCAGCGTAGACTTGATCGAAACTTTTATCTTCAAATATCTTTTTGCTTGGGCAAAGATTTACTTTCCTCTACCAAACGCATCAAATTCGAAAAACGGATGCGCGGATAACAATTGCGTCCCATCGTTTCATACAGCGAGCAGGCTTTGTCCACCAGAGAAACCAGCACGGCTTCCCGGCAGGTCGGCGGCTTGGGCGTGAGCGGGAACATATGCCGGGCGATGATGTTGCGCTCTATATCTGTCAGCTCAAAATCCCGCTCGGCATTGCGCAGGGCAAAACCGGGATGCCTAAATCCGTGCAAATTGTGCGCGGGGTCTTTATCGTGCCAATCATACAGGAAATAGTCGTGCAGCAGCGCGCCCCGCAGCAGTTCCCGTTCCCGAAACGGCAAAACCGGCCTGCAAAAATGTGCGATTCGGTGGCTGTAATAAGCCACGGCTACACTGTGAAGCAAACAGGACGTGTCGCCGTGCTGGACAAACGCCTGCATATCGCAAAGCTGCGCCTGCGCAAGCATCCGACGCACATTTCGACGAAACGCACGATGATCTTTTAGCGTATACATGCCCATCCCCCTTTTCAGTTTCTTTTTCAAATTCAGTATAGCACAAATTCCATCCGCTGACCAGAGGGACAGTTTTTGTCAAAAAAGTTTGTTTTTTCAACTTTTCACATTGACATTGGCAACTGCCTACTTTACAATGAATAAAGAGTTTATAAAATTCATGTAAAGGTCAGGTGACGTATGTTTCTCCATTTTTTTGTTCGGGACAAATCGTTTTATAAAAAAACGGCCTTAATCGCCATTCCCATCGCCCTGCAAAGCCTGATTACCATCGGCGTAAACATGATGGATACGATCATGCTGGGCTCAATGGGCGAGGTTCAGCTTTCGGCTTCTTCGCTGGCCAACCAGTTTATTACGCTGTTCCATATTTTCTGTATGGGCATCGGTATGGGCGCCAACGTGATGACGTCGCGTTACTGGGGCATGCGCGACCTGTATTCCCTGCGCAAAACCATCACGCTGATGATGCGGGTCTGCCTGGGATTTTCCGCCATTTTCACAATCGCAACCTTTTTCTTTCCCGCGCAGATTATGGCAATTTACACCCACGATGCGGCTATGATCGAAGCCGGTGTGCGCTATCTGAAATGGCTTTGGCCTGCTTACATTCTGCTGGGTTTTTCGCTCACCTGTACCATTGTTCTGCGCAGCGTAGGACAGGTTAAAATCCCGCTGTTTTGTTCCATCGGCGCATTCTTCGTAAACGTATTTTTCAATTACATGTTTATCTTCGGTAAATTCGGCGCACCGCGCATGGAAATCGAAGGCGCCGCCGTGGGCACATTGATTTCCCGTACATTTGAGTTCTGCTTTATCTGCGGCTATTTCCTGTTTGTCGATAAAAAAATGGGCTACCGCATCAAGCACCTCACGATGAAATGCAGCGACCTGATCGGAGAATACGTCCGTGTAGGACTTCCGGTACTCATCAGCGACGGTCTGCTTTCGCTGGGCAACAGTGCTGTCGCAATGGTTATGGGCCGCATCGGTTCCAGCTTCGTTTCGGCCAACGCCATCACCGCTGTTACACAGCAGCTAAGCACCGTGTTTATTCAAGGCATTTCCAACGCGAGTGCGATCATCACCGGCCATACGCTAGGTGATGGCGAAGTGGAAAAAGCCAAAAAGCAGGGCGTTACTTTCATGGCGATGGGTGTCATTATCGGCGTTTTAGCCGGTTTGTTCGTCATCGGAACCGGCGAACTGATTATCGGTTTCTACAACATTACGGAAGAAACCCACGCTATTGCAACGCAACTGATGGATGCCGTTGGCTTTATCCTGATCTTCCAGGCGGCCAACTCTATCCTGACAAAAGGTGTTTTGCGCGGCGGCGGCGATACCAAGTTTTTGATGGTAGCCGATATTCTGTTTTTGTGGGTTGCCGCTGTTCCGCTGGGCGCATTGGCCGGGCTTGTCTGGCATCTGCCCGCATTCTGGATCTTTACATTCCTGAAAATCGATCAGATTATCAAAGCCGTTTGGTGCGTGTTCCGCTTGTACAGCGGCAAGTGGATCAAAGTAATCCATAGCGCCGACGGAGCCGAAACCGACCACAGGAAACCTGCCGTTTCTCAGGCAGAGTAATCTTTTCCTCCTGACCATAACCCCGGGTTTTCTGCCCGGGGTTATGCTTTTTGGCGCTGTATTCAGCAACATTTCAAAAAATCCACGCCTAAAAAGGAAAACTTTCTTTTTCTTTTGCCGTTGCACGCCCGCTGGGATTGCAGTATCATAAAATACAGATTTTTCACGAAAGCTGGGATTTTATGAAATACATCCGGCAGTTGCTAATTATTCTTGCCGTTTCTTTTGCCGGAGAAATTCTGCATGCACTACTCCCGCTGCCTGTTCCGGCCAGCATTTACGGGCTGGTTTTGATGCTGGCGCTGCTGATGAGCGGTGTGCTCAAATTACATCATGTGCGCGAAACGGCGCTGTTTCTCATCGACATTATGCCGCTGCTGTTTATTCCCGCCGGCGTAGGTCTGATTACCGCCTGGTCGGTTCTTAAACCCATTCTGCTGCCGACTGTCATCATTACGCTGGTCGTCACGCTGGTGGTTATGGCGGTAACGGGTCACGTCACACAGGCCGTGATTCGGCTTTCGGGGAGGCGTCATCATGGCTGAGTTTCTCCAGAATTCTCTCTTCTTTGGTGCGTTTGCGAGCATCGGTGCCTACATGCTGGGCGTGTTGATCAAAAACAAGCTTAAACTCGCGATTCTCAATCCCCTGCTGATCGCAATCGTGCTTCTGATCGCTTTTCTGGCGGCGTTTCATCTTGACTACGAAGTTTACAGCGAAAGCGCCGCCTATCTGAGTTATCTGCTCACACCCGCCACGGTCTGTCTGGCAGTTCCGCTGTATCAACAGCTGGAAACGCTGAAAAAGAACTGGGTCGCCATCGTCTGCGGAATTGCCGCCGGTACGGTCGCCGGTTTGGGCAGCGTATTGGGACTGGCGGCTTTATTCGGCCTTTCTCATGAGGAATACGTCACCTTTCTCCCGAAATCGATTACAACCGCGATTGGAATGGGCGTTTCGCAGGAACTAGGCGGTATTACAGCCATCACGGTTGCCGTGATCATCCTGACCGGTATTCAGGGGAACATTATGGCGGAAGGCATTCTGCGTCTGCTGCGCATCACCGAACCGGTAGCGCGCGGACTGGCAGTCGGCACCTCTGCCCACGCCATCGGTACAACCCGCGCGATGGAACTGGGCGAAACCGAAGGCGCCATGAGCAGCCTGGCCATTGCCGTTGCCGGTTTGATTACCGTGGCGGCGGCCAGTATTTTCGCTGGATTTTATTGATTTTTTAAAAGCTTATAGAATAAGGACGCGCAGCTGTTTTCGATTGGCTGCGCGTCCTTTTTGCCGGTTGCATTTTTCTTCGACACCCGTTGACAAACGTGTTAGTTTGTACTAACATTACTATTGGCCAACGTTTTGTCTACGAAAAGACAAAACGCCGGAATCTGTTGATTCCGGCGCAGAAAGCTTATTCAAAATCGGAGAAATCCAGTGTGGCGAAATAATCTTCCGGTGTTTCGGCCCGGCGAATCTGACGGAAACCGCCGTCTTCGGTGAGCAGAACTTCCGCCGAACGGAGTTTGCCGTTGTAATTGTAGCCCATGGCGAAACCATGTGCGCCCGTATCGTGGATCACCACATAATCGCCGATATCGATTTTCGGCAGCATACGGTCTACGGCAAATTTATCGTTGTTTTCGCACAAACCGCCCGTCACATCGTATTTATGATCGCAGGGGGCGTTTTCCTTGCCGAGCACGGTGATGTGATGATACGCGCCGTACATGGCCGGACGCATCAGGTTGGCAGCACAGGCATCCAGACCGACATATTCTTTCCAGATATGCTTCTGGTGCAGCACTTTGGCCACCAGGCAGCCGTAAGGCGCCAGCATAAAGCGACCCAGTTCGGTATAGATGGCGACATCGCCCATACCGGCCGGAACCAGAACTTCTTCGTAAGCCTGGCGAACGCCTTCGCCGATCACCATGATATCATTTTCGGGCTGATCGGGACGATAAGCGATGCCCACGCCGCCGGAAAGGTTCACGAACTTGATGTGTACGCCGGTTTCTTTTTGAAGTTCCACAGCAAGCTGGAACAGGATGCGGGCCAGCTTGGGATAGTAGCCGTTTTCCGTCGTGTTGGAAGCGAGGAACGCGTGGATGCCGAATTCACGCACGCCGTAAGCTTTCAGCTTGAGGAAAGCTTCGCGGATCTGTTCGCGCGTCATGCCGTATTTGGCGTCTTTGGGCGTATCCATGATCTCGTTATTCAGCGTAAAATCGCCGCCGGGATTATAGCGGCAGCACATGACAGGCTCAAAAGGAGCGATGTCTTTGTAAAAATCAATGAGCGTGATGTCATCGAAGTTGATGATGGCGCCCAGCTTCTGAGCCAGCGCAAAATCTTCGGCCGGCGTCACGTTGGAAGAAAACATGATTTCCTGGCCGGAAAAGCCCACTTTTTCGGACATCAGCAGCTCGGTATACGAAGAGCAGTCCACGCCGCAGCCTTCCTCCTGCAAAATCTTGAGGATATGCGGGTTGGGCGTTGCCTTCACGGCGAAGTATTCCTTAAAACCGGGGTTCCACGCAAAAGCCTGTTTCAGGCGGCGGGCGTTCTCCCGAATCCCCTTTTCATCATACAAATGAAACGGCGTAGGAATCGAGGCGGCAATTTTTTCCACCTGCTCTTTTGTAACAAACGGTTTCTTTTCCAAGTGATATCCCTCCGTTATCTTACATCCATACAAAGGCGGCTTTTGGCGTAAATTCATGCCATAAAACATGCAACTTTATTCAAATTGCTTCCCTGTATCGATTGTTTTTCCCTTTTTTCCGGCAAGCCGGTTCGATACTATACTTTAGCAAACCTGATGCGGATTGTCAATATTTTGCCGAGAAAAATCGGCTTGTAAACAATTGCCGCAGCCTATAAAAACAAACGGCCTTTTGCCGGCCGTTTTAGATATTGATCTGCAAGAAAATGAAATGAGGAATCACCATGACACTTGATAAACTGCCAATCGGAAAACAGGCTGTGATTACCGCAGTAGGCGGCGAAGGGCCGCTGCGCCTGCGTCTGCTTGATATGGGCATTATCCCCAAAACAAAAGTAGAAGTTCGCAAAATTGCCCCGATGGGCGATCCCATCGAAATCCGTCTGCGCGGATATGAACTCACGATCCGCATGGAAGACGCTAAAAAAATTGAAATCAAACCGGAGGGATAACGCATGATTTTTGCTCTTGTCGGCAACCAGAACTGCGGCAAAACAACGCTTTTTAACCAGCTGACCGGCGCCAACCAGCATGTAGGCAACTTTCCCGGCGTTACGGTCGATCAGAAAGTCGGCGACATCCGCTCGCAGAAAAACTGTTCCGTGGTGGATCTGCCGGGCATTTATTCGATCCGCCCCTACACCAACGAAGAAATCGTCACGCGCGATTTTATCTTGAACGAACACCCGGACGGCATCATCAACATCGTGGACGCCACCAATATCGAACGCAACCTGTACCTCACGCTTCAGCTTTTGGAAATGCGCATTCCTATGGTAATTGCGCTGAACATGATGGACGAAGTCCGCAACAACGGCGGAACCATTCATGTTGAAAAAATGTCCCAGATGCTGGGTGTGCCGGTTCTGCCGATTTCGGCCGCCAAAAACGAAGGCATTACTGAGTTGATTCACGCCGCCGTAAATACGGCTAAAAACAAGATCTATCCAAAAGTTTTGGATTTCTGCGCCGGCGGTCCGGTTCATCGCTGTATCCACGGCGTTTCTCACCTGATCGAAGACCACGCCCTGCGTGTAGGCATGTCGGCACGTTTTGCCGCCACCAAGCTGATCGAGGGCGACGAGCAGATCGCCGAACGGCTGGAACTCACACCCAATGAGCTGGATATGATCGAGCACAGCGTGGTAGAAATGGAAGCCGAACACCAGATGGACCGCAACGCGGCTCTGGCGGATATGCGCTATTCCTTTATTGAATGGGTGTGCAGCCAATCGGTTGTGAAATGTCAGGAAAGCCGTGAGCACAAGCGCAGCGTGAAAATTGATAGTGTGCTGACCAACAAATATCTGGCTATCCCGATTTTCCTGCTCATCATGTTCACCATCTTCGGGCTGACTTTCGGCGTGATCGGCGCTTTTTTAAGCGATCTGCTGGCTTTAGGCATCGATACCATTACCGCCGCTGCCGATACGGCGCTTACGCAATACGGTATCAACCCGGTTGTACATAGTTTGCTGATCGACGGCGTATTTGCCGGCGTGGGCGGCGTTTTGAGCTTCCTGCCCCTTATTGTGGTGCTGTTTTTCTTCCTCTCAATTTTGGAAGACACCGGCTATATGGCGCGCGTGGCTTTCGTCATGGACAAACTGCTGCGCAAAATCGGCCTTTCCGGCCGCAGCTTCGTACCCATGCTGATCGGCTTCGGATGTTCCGTACCCGCCATCATGGCAACGCGCACCCTTTCTTCCGAACGCGACCGCAAAATGACGATTATGCTCACGCCGTTTTTCAGCTGCTCGGCCAAAATTCCGATCTACGCCGTTTTTGCCGCTGCTTTCTTCACGGAATATCAGGCGCTTGTGATGCTGGGGCTGTATGTAACCGGCATTCTGGTGGGTATTCTGGCGGCGCTGATCTATAACAAAACGGTTTTCCGCGGCAATCCCATTCCGTTCGTCATGGAGCTGCCGAACTATCGCTTCCCCTCGCTGAAAAGCGTATGTATGCTGATGTGGGACAAAGCCAAAGACTTTTTGCAGCGTGCGTTTACGATTATCTTTTTGGCTGCCATCGTCATCTGGTTTTTGCAATCGTTTGATACACGGCTCAACATCGTGGAAAACAGCGCCGACAGTCTGCTTGCCGTAATCGGACATTGGATTGCCCCGATTTTCCGCCCGCTGGGCTTTGAAGACTGGCGCATTGCCACCTCGTTGATCACCGGCCTGAGTGCCAAGGAAGCCGTTGTCAGCACGATGAGCGTATTGCTGGGAACGACCACTTCCGGCCTTACAGCCGCTCTGGGCAGTTTGTTTACGCCCTATTCCGCTGTAAGCTTCCTGTTGTTTACCCTGCTGTATACGCCCTGTGTGGCCGCTATCGCCGCCATTCGCCGCGAGATGGGTTCCACACTGCAAACGCTGGGCATCGTAGCCGCGCAGTGCGGCATCGCGTGGGTCGTTTCGTTTGTGGTGTATCAGGTCATGATGTTGGTGGTGTGATATGGGCCCATACGATTGGATTGTTATTGCTTTGCTGCTCGCGTGGGGAATCGCCTGTGTGGTATTTTTGCGCCGCCGAAAAAAACGCGGCGGCTGTTTAGGCTGCGGCGGAAACTGCGCGGGATGCAGCGGATGCAATTCACGCGAAAAAAACAGCTGATTTTTGTTTTTCTCCCATTTAGGATTTGAAAAATCCTGTCGAATATGCTACTATAATAGGACCATATTACGCGGACAGGAGCAGACATAATGAATAACGATATTGAAAAGGTTCTTTTTTCCGAAGAAGATCTGGACCGCATGATTTCCCGTATCGCCGCACAGGTTGACAAAGATTACAGCGGCAGCGACAAAAAGCTGGTCTTGCTGTGCATCCTGAAGGGCTCCGTGGTCTTCATGGGCGAACTGATGAAGAAAGTCAACGTTCCCTGCGAAATCGATTTTATGAAAGTCTCTTCCTACGGCAACGAAACCACTTCCTCCGGCAATGTAAATATCATTCTGGATATTTCCCGAAAAGATCTGGATGCCTGCGATATTCTGATCGTGGAAGACATCATCGACAGCGGCCGCACGCTGAGCTATCTTTCCAAGTATCTGCTGAATAAAGGCGCGCGCAGTGTACGCACCTGCACCATGCTGGATAAGCCCAGCCGCCGTGTGGTAGATTTTTCCGCCGACTATGTGGGCGCCGAAATCGAAGACCTGTTTGTGGTGGGTTACGGCCTGGATTATGCCGAGCGTTACCGCGATCTGCCGTACATCGGCGTATTGAAATCGGAAGTTTACGCCTGATCTTCAAAATTGAATCAAACCAAACAAAAGGCCATCGGAACATCCGGTGGCCTTTTCATTATTTTTGCAGGCAAATAAAAGAGAAACAACAAAATCAGCGTATAATCGCACGGCTCGTTTCATAGAATAGAGGTTACAAACAGAAAGGATGTTGGATCATGATGAAACGAACCGCCGTGCGGATTGCCTCTTTTACAGCCGCGTTGCTGGTTGTTTTGGGCGTGTTTGCCGTTAACAACGGCATTGCCGCCTCCCAATACCGCATGAAACTCAAATATACCTATGAACGTTCACTCAATGAATTGGCCGAAGAGCTTAACAACATCGAAACCGCGCTGGAAAAAACGGAGTATGCTGTGGGAACGCAGATGCTGGAACGTCTGGCCATGGAACTGACCAACGGCGCCGGAACGGCCAAAGCCGCCATCGAGACCCTGCCATTCTCCGATAACCGCATGGAACGCGTTTCCCGCTTCCTCTCTCAGATAGGCGATTACGCGCTTTCGCTTTCGGCCAAAGCTTCAAGCGGTCAGGAAATCAGCGAAAAAGAAGTGGAAAACCTGACGACGATGGCGGAGTATGCGCATCAGCTCACAGATGCTTTTGAGGGTGTGCAGACCATGCTTTCCGACGGCCAGGTCTATATCGGCGAAACACAGGCCGCCATTGCCAATCTGGACACCGTGGACGAGCCGCCTGCTTTTGACGACGGGCTGGACGAGCTGGCCGAAACGTTCAGCGCGTATCCGGAGCTGCTGTATGACGGACCGTTCTCCGATCACATCAACCAGAAAGAAGCCGCCTTTATTCAGGGAAAACCCGAAACGGATGAAGAAACCGCACTGCAGGCGGCCGCCAAACTGATGGATTATGATCCCGATTATCTCACAAACGCCGGCAAAACGGAGAACACGTCTCTTCCCACCTATAACTTCACCTGCGTAGACAAGGCTGTGCGGGTTTCCGTATACGGCGGAGAAGTGGTGAGCTATGAAAATTATATTGTTCCCCAAGACACACTGATTTTTCACGACGAAGCGTTGGAATCGGCACGTGAATTCCTCAAAAAAATGGGACTGGGCCGCATGAAAGAAAGCTATTACGCCACAGCCGGAAACGTGTGTACAATCAACTTCGCCTGGGTTGACCCGTATGACGCGGCAGGATTTGACGGCGTGATTTGTTACCCCGACCTGATTAAAGTCAGCGTCTCGATGGAAACAGGCGAAGTGATCGGCTACAATGCAACCGGATTCTTTATGAATCACCATGAGCGCACGATGAAAGATCCCGCCATCACACAGGAAGAGGCGGCGAAAAAAATCAGCAGCCGATTGGAAATCAAAGAAACCAAGCTGGCTATTATCCCCTCCCCCGGACTGTTTGAACTGTTCTGCTATGAATTCACCTGCCAAAACCGCGACGGACAGGACGTTTTGGTGTATATCAACGCTGAAACAGGCGCTACGGAACAGATTTATCTGGTCACAAAAAGCGACGGCGGTGTGCTGGCACAATAAACCAAATGAAAAACGGCGTGTGTCGAAATTGGACTGCCCTAATTTGTGCGGACAGTACAAAACAGCCTAAATGGTAGTAACAATTATTTTTTAAGCAACGAACTGACATCGCTTTTCGAGTGGTGTCAGTTTTGTTTTAAGTTGGATGCGCTGATGGTTGTAGAAATGGATGTATTCACCTATGAGAAGGCGAGCCTCCTCATAGGTCTGAAGTTTCGCACGGTAAATACACTCGGTTTTTAGAATTGAAAAGAAATTTTCTGCCAAAGCGTTGTCATACGGATTACCACGTCTTGACATTGACGGCGTTATGCCGTATGATTGTGTTAGCTTAAAGTACGCTTGTGAGGTATACTGAAAGCCTTGGTCACTGTGGAGTTGCAGCTCTGTGGTGACCTTTTCTTTTTTCTTGGCTTCTGTAATTGTACTCAAAACAAGATTTATATTTTGTTCCGTTCCGGTTTTGTAAGCAACAATGCTGTTGTCATACAAATCTCTGATAACCGAGAGATAGAGAACACCTTGCTTTGTGTGTATGTATGAAATATCCGTAACCCACTTTTGATTCGGTCTTTCGGCAGAGAAATCTCTGTTTAACAGGTTAGGATACTTATGCAGATGTTCTCCGTAATTACGGTATTTCTTTCTTCTGATCACCGACAACAATCCATATTTCCGCATTACTCGCAGTACAGTCTTTGGATTGCGGTATATACCGTTTCTTTCAAGCCATATATGCACTCTACGGTAACCGTAAGTTCTGCCACACGCTTCTTGACATTCTCTTATTTTCTCTGCCAACGGCAGATCCCATGCCGGTATATCCATTCTTGATACATATCCGTAATATCCACTTCGTGATACATTAAAAAATCTACACATTTCACTAATTGAATACTTATCTTTGTGACGGTAAATTACCATATATTTTACGCTTGTTCTCACTTCCTTTCGGTGAGCGAGAGAAAATCCCGCATCAATTCATTTTCCATTTCCAATCGCCTAATATACCTTTCCTTGCTTGCAAGTTCATATCGCAACTGAGAGAGTTTGCTTAGTTGCTGTACAGATGGTGGCAATTTTGTTCCATCTTTTCGTGGCCTTCCTTTGGGCTTAATTTCTATTCCTGCTGCAATTTTGCGTTGATTTTTATTGTATCTCGTTTTGAAATCTCGCATTTCTTTGTATGTGAAACCATACTTTTCTCCCGTTTCTCGCAATGTGTGCCCTTGATTCAAATATTCGAGTAACTCTTTTTCAAAATCTTTGATATATGTATATTTCCTTCGCATAGCAAAACCTCCTATAGCAGTGTTTTAATTCTACCATAGGAGGCTGTCTTTTTCTATTGTCCGTTTTTACTGGACTTGTGCA
>CALWVE010000029.1 GCA_944384905.1 uncultured Clostridia bacterium | reverse complement strand
AACACATGAATATCAGGCAGGAACAGTATTAAAAGTTCCATTCCATACAAAAATGAACTTAAAAAATGTTTCTGAAGAAACGCTGGAGTTTATTGTTGTTAAAGCACCGGCGCCAAACTGCTAAATTTCAGTTTTATGGATATGTTTCCACAAACGACTAAACAACGGAAAAGGCTGTGGATATATTCCCTTGCTCGTAAAAATAGCAAGGACATTCAGCCTATCGTATCGAGCCATTGCGAATGTGTCGTGCTTTTAAAGAAGTATCATATATGAATTTAAGATGAGTGGAGGAGTAACGATGTTCCGTTTAGGTGGATGGTATTGGTTTTCTTCTGGTGAAGAGAAAAAACTTGATAGAGAGAAGTGTGGTAAATGGATGCATTTTTTTGAAGATCAGGAATTTGCCATACGGATTTGTGAAAAAGCGATTGCTGAAAAAGTTTGTTTTTCATGTAAATGTAGAGATATGGAAAACAGCGGAATGGAAACGGGCGTTATTTGTTTTTATTTAAATGGTGATGATCTGGAAAATCATAAGCGTGTAATCAAATTTATGTTGGAAAACAATCTTATCTGTAAGACCAAAACAGGAAGATATTATAATATTAGTTTTAAATTTGATAATCAAACACGCGCTCGTATGTATGGTTCAAATTTTAAAGGAGAAATCAAGCTATCTCAATTTATCGATCTTAATACCGGAGAATGGTTGGATAAAGGATAAACATAAGAGAAAACTGTATTTTATTTCGTTTCTTATGTTTGTTAAACGTTAGAAAACAAGTGCCCCGATTATTCTGGAAGAAATTCACCCTTTCAAAAGTCCG
The DNA here is from genome assembly GCA_944384905.1 of uncultured Clostridia bacterium. Lineage (GTDB taxonomy): Bacteria > Bacillota > Clostridia > Oscillospirales > Acutalibacteraceae > RGIG7265. The sequence goes on along the minus strand of CALWVE010000029.1, from coordinate 8,816 downwards.
ATCATCAGCCAAAGGAGAAATATACTATGAAAATTATTTTGCAATCGGTTGGTATAGGTTTTGCCGTTGTTGTGGCGGGGCTGGTGTTTGCCGCTGTATTCGGAAGTTTTTGTAACGGTTTTTCTTACGAAAATGCTGTTATTTTGGGCATGTGTGTTTTTTCCTGCTTCGTGACGGTGGTCTGCACCGGCGTGGTGCTTTCTCAGATCAAACGCAAATAAGCAACCGTTCGTTTTTATAGGCTGGAGGTGACGGTTTGAATCCGTCGGTTTATGTTTTGCTGCTGCTGGTTTGTCTGATTTATTTGACGACGCAGCGGCGGAATAACTACATCGCGCATTTCATTCAAAAGAAAAGAGGAGGTCAAGGCAAGATGGTAGAACTGGCAAAACAGTTTCTCGGTAAAAAATGTGTTTTTTCCATGTTTAACAGCACGCAGGTGAGCGGTATCTTAAAAGAAATTTCCGGAAACGCCGTGCTGGTGGAGGAAAACGGAGTCTGTGAAGCGGTGAATCTCGATTTTGTTACAAAAATCCGCGAAATTCCCGAAAAGAAGAAAAAGAAATGAGCGGGGGGGCATGACCTGTGCAGATTCGATGGGCAGAGGAAAAAGACCTGGCGATTTTGCGGACGTATGATAAACATATCCGCGCAGATGAACTGGAAAAACGGATTCGTCAGGGCGGCGTTTTAATCGCGGAAGAACAGGGCCGTTTTGTCGGCTGGCTGCGCTATAATCTTTTCTGGGACAATACGCCGTTTATGAATATGCTGTATCTGCTCAAGCCGGAACGAGGCAAAGGAACAGGCCGCGCGCTGGTTGTCTTTTGGGAAGAGCAGATGAAAAAACAGGGTTATCGCGCCGTCATGACATCGTCGCAGGCCGATGAATACGCCCAGCATTTTTATCAGCACATAGGCTATCGCGCAATCGGCGGCTTTTTGCTTCCGGGAGAAGCGTATGAGCTGTTTTTTTGGAAATCGCTCGAAGCTTAATTTGGAGGAGAAACGCTATGTTTACCAATCAGGAAATTTTACAGGTGGCTATGGAACAGTCGGCCGTCGACGCCGGATGCCGCCCTGAAGATTTTAAAGCCAGCGAAAACCGTGTGGTTGAATCGGTTTGCGATCCGCAGGCACGCCGGTATTTAACGCTGCCGTTTGATTGCAATCTGATTTCCTACGGCAGCAATATTGTCGCTTCCGTTGCAGAAAAATACCGTGGAATCGTTTCGGATTACATCAATCGTTTTCCGGTGGAACACTGCTTTGAAACGCCGAATCTGCATGTCCTCAACGATGCACTTCAGCAAGACGGCTTGCGTATTTGCTATATGGCGGAATATTTTCTTCCGGATGTCGTCTTGCTTCAGGAGCGGCCCTGCCCTTATCCGATTCAATTGCTGTTCCCGGCCGATTTTGAAACGCTTTACACACCTGAATGGAGCAACGCCCTGTGTGAAAAACGCAAACAGCTGGACGTTTTAGGTGTTGGTGCGTATGACGGGGACCGCTTGATTGGGCTGGCCAGTTGTTCGGCTGACTGCGATACGATGTGGCAGATCGGGATCGACGTACTGCCGGAATATCGCCGGCAGGGAATCGCCTCGGCGCTGACGAGTCGTCTGGCGCTGGAAATTCTGAAAAGGGGGAAAGTCCCATTTTACTGCGCGGCCTGGTCGAATATTCGATCGGTGCGCAACGCCATCAAGAGCGGGTTCCGTCCTGCCTGGGTAGAGATGACGGCAAAACCGGCTGCTTTGGTAGATGAAATGAATCGATAAAAATAGCCGCCCGGTTTGAATCGGGCGGCTTAAAGCTATTATGTGGGTATATAAGTTATAATAGGGGAAACCCCTCCCAACGCGTGGGTTTCCCCTCGAAAACAGTCCACCGGACTGTTTTCTCACCCCATCCTGCGCTTTTGGAGGCAAAAGAAGTTCCGCTTTCTGCGGAAAGCGGCCAAAGGCGCTGCCTTTGGAAACCGCAAACCTTTGAAAAGGTTTGATCGAAACTTTTAATGTTTGCATATTGAGGTTTTATACCGTTACGGGTGGGATTGTCTATTGTATCCTCAATTCCATTCCGTTTTTTTCAGCATGGCTTTGGCGTCTTCTACGGAGAAGCCGCGGCCGTTTCGGGTTTCGGCGCAGGTATCGCGCGGGTTGGTGCCGCATTCGGCGTAGAGCTGGTTGGCGCCCGCCATCAGGCACAGTTCATCCGGTTCGTGTACGCACATGGCACGCTGCGGACGCATAGCGAGCGTGGCCGTAGCGCAGATCTGCGCCAGACGTGCGGCGGAAATTTCGCCCCGCGCAGCAAGCGGTGTGCCCGGGACGGCAATGCGCTTCATCACAGCCATTACGCCCACCGGGTAATCGCGCGGGCGGATCATTTCGTCGGCCAGCTGTTCGTTGGTGTGCTCGGGGCCGATCGGTTCCACGCAGTAATACAGTTCCAGCCCGGCATCGCGAACCGCGTCCAGCGTGCGGATGCGCACTTCGGGTACCACGCTGGTATCGATTCCTTCGCCCAGGCGGCAGATGTGATACACCCCGGTAAACCCGGCTTCGCGAAGCTTATGGGCGTAGGCTAAGTCGAAATCGCTGACGTTGGCCACCAGCCGCACCGTTTCGGGAAGAACCGCGTGCACAGCTTTGCCGTATTCCAGGAAAAGTTCGGGCGAAAATTCTGCGGTTGTCATCAGAAAAACATCTTCGGCACCTGCTTCGGCCAGTTCCTTGGCGCGGCGCATCGTATCTTCAAGGCCGCAGATCTGAACCGGCTTGCCGTTCATAGCGTCTTTGGCCAGGCTGCAAAATTTGCAGTTGATTCGGCAGGGCTGAGCGTCCAGTCCGAGCTGGCCGAAGATCAGGCCTTTCCCCGAAAAAGCGCGGCGGGAATAGCCGTTGGCGGCCGCCAGCAGACAATAATAGTCTTCGCTTCCAACCGGGATTTGCAGCAGCGCGCAAAGATCGGCTTTGCTCAGTGTTTCGCCTGCATCAAAGCGGGCAAGAATATCGTTGATCATTCTAAAACCTCCCGAATCAGTCCCGGATACCACTGTACGGCCTGTTTAACGGCCCGGCGCAGCGGCATCCCCGGCCCGGCCAGCAGAACCAGCCGGTTTGTGTTTTGTGTTTCTACATTCGTTTCCTGTATCTGTAAAGCGGGCCCCACGCAATCGACCAGCAGACGGCGGCCCGTTAGTTCCACGATTCCCTTGATGCGCCAGGTGTCTTCGGCGATCATGCGCAGCAGGTGGCGAAGTTGTTCTTCCGTCAGGGCAGAATCGACTTCGATCAGCTGTTTTTGCAGGCGGATGTCGGGGCGTGAGACGTCGTCTTCTCCGCCAAGCGGCCGGATTTCCGCCATCCAATCCGGCTCGAAATGTCCGAACTGCGTTTCTATTAAAACAGCAAACGGATTCAGACTCAGAATATTTTCTCGGGCCTCTTCGATCTGTTCTGGTTTGGCCAGATCTGTTTTGTTCAGCAAAATCAGGCTGCTTACACGGATCTGCGCCGGGCATACACGGGCTGTGTGAATCACCCGCTGCAGGCGGGGCGTATCGATCAGGCAGACACTGCCCTTGTATTGGATCGATTCAAACTGCGGCTGATTCAGAACCGTCTGCACGCTGGTGGGATCAGCCAAGCCGGAAGCTTCCACCAGCACGACGTCCGGCGCGTCTTCAATGGCGCGGCCCAGTTCCTCTTCAAATTTATCCAGCCGGCAGACGCAGAAAATGGAACCGTTGGTGATCTCGGCCAGCGCGGCATGCACTTCACGCAGCAAAGCACCGTCTACGCCGGCTTTGCCGAATTCGTTGATAATCAGCCGCAGGCGTTTACCTGTAAATTGCCGGGCAAATTCCTTTAGAAACGTGGTTTTGCCCGCGCCTAAAAAGCCGGTGATCAGATACAGATCCATGAGGAAAATCTCCTTTTTGAAAAAGACCGTGAGGAACGATCCCCACGGCCTTTGTTTTACAGATTACAGAACTTCTTTGATGGCGGCTTCAAGCTCTTCCTTGCTGGGGATGATGGAAGCAAACTTGAGCTTGCCGTTGATGTAGATGCTGGGCAGACTCTTCACGCCCATTTTGATGACGCGGCCGATGTTTTCTTTTTCGGTGAATTTGTATTCCACCATGTCGATGGCATCGCCGAACGTTTCTTTGGCAACCACGGCGGCACCGAGCATATAGGTGCAGGCGGCACAGGTGGCGCTATCGAGCGTGAATACTTCCACCAGCGGGCGTTCGAGGTGCTCGTAATCGGGCAGTTCGATATCGGTATCGAACGTGGCGGAAACATAGTTTTCTACCATCTTGCGCACGCTTTCGGTTTCGAGAACGGCCTGTGCGGCGCCAATGGTGTTATCAATCGGCACAGCATAGGGCATGTCGCAGCCGGGGGAAACGATGAAGTTGCGGTATTCGGGAAGTTTGGCCAACATATCCACAACATACTTCATGTTGTCCTGCTGTGTACCGTGCAGCATGATGGAGGTCAGCGGGATGTTGCCGCCGATTACCACATTATAGGAATCCGTAATAGCCTTGGCTGCAATGATGTCTACGTTTTCGTCTACCGAGATGGAATCCGGCTTGGTTTCGCACATGGCGGCGATGTTGCGGGTGGCGTTGCCGCACACGAAGAACGAGGAGAACACGCCCTTGGAACGGATGTGATCGAACAGCTCGGTGTACGGGCCGGAGAGGAATTCTTCGAAGTGGTCGCAGGAAATCTGAGAGACCAGCGGGTCTACTACGGCGATAACATCCATACCGGCGTCGATGAAGTAATCGCTCATGCGCTTGCCGCATTCCGTGCAGTAAGCCAGCAGTTCGGCTACGTATTCGTCATCGTCATACATATCCATAAACAGATCGTTGCCGCGCAGATGGGAGGCCAGCGTGAACGGGCCGCAGATCAGACCGTACAGAGCGGTGGTATCGCCCACTTCTTTTTTCATGCGGCGCATGGCGTTGAGCACCAGCGGCAGACGGCCCTGATCGGGCTTGGGCAGGGTGCATTTGCAGGGCACCGTCATGGTGTCGGCCAGCGGGTGGCTGGCTACGCTGGGCGGGCCGTCTTTCGTCCAAACCAGATCGCAGCCTAGGATTTCGGCTTCCAGCTGCAGGTCGAATACGACCGGCTGTCCGTCCGGCTTATACAGACGGTTTACTTCCAAAAGGGCTTTGACCAGCGTATCTTCATCGGTCAGTACCTGAGTGGCGTCGGCTCCGGTCAGCAGGCCGGAATGTACGCCGGCAAACGGAACCCAGGGGGCACGTTCGGTTTTTTCATGGCGCAGGGTGGCAAACAGCAGTTCTTTGGGTGTCATTGAAATTACACGACCTTTCCGGTTCAATACAAACTCATATCCGGTGCAAAACAACATCCGCACCGCTTGGATTGATGCAAGAATAGCACATCCCATGGAATGCGGCTTGTATTGGATTGCTTTTTTTGGTAATTATTTGTTCTGATTTTAAAAATTCCAAATTTGGGGTAATTTTTTAAAATAAGCCTTCAGCCGTTTAAAAATAGCTGCAAAATAACAATAAATCTGTTATACTACAAAAGAAACAGGCCTTTAACGTATAAATCAACCTTCGGTTGTGCTTTTTTCTATCTACAGTTGACCAGATTCAACGACTGCTTGCTTCTGTTTTGGTACATATCAGGTTATCATAAAAGCACAACAGAGGGTTTTCCTCCGAAACGAAAGGAGTTTTCAACATGACAAACGAAACATTGGGGAAAAGAATCGCCGAGCTGCGCCGCCAGCGCGGACTAACGCAGGATCAGCTGGCCGAAGCGATGAACGTTTCGCCGCAGGCCGTGAGCAAATGGGAGAACGATCTTTCCTGCCCGGATATTACGATGCTGCCGGGATTGGCCGATTATTTCCACGTTACCATTGATTTCCTGATGCGCGGCGAACCGGCCGATGAAGTGCGGATGGTTCCGGCGGAACAGCGTAAAAATGTAGACGACATGATCCTCAAACTGTATGTCCTTTCTTCCGATGGGGACAAGGTTAAGATGAATCTGCCGCTTCCGCTTGTTCAGGCGGCGATTACGCTAGGTGTACAGCCGTCTATGCTGGGCGGAAAAGATGTGCTTAAAGATATCGATCTCGAGTCCATATTAAAGCTGGTTGAAAAAGGCTTGGTGGGAAAACTTTTGGAGCTTCAATCTGCCGAAGGCGATATCGTAGAAATCACGGTGGAATAAGATGCGCATTCAAGTAAAAAGCAAAGACGCCAATCTTGATATTCCGCTGCCCACATCCATGCTGGTAAGCCCGATGGTCAGCCGGATTGTTCTGAAGGCTGTGCGAAAAGAGGGAAGAGACCTTTCGTGGCTCACACCGGAGCTTGTAGAGGGATTGCAGAAAACCCTGAAAAGCTGGATACGCCGGAACGGACATTTCATGCTGGTGGAAGTGGAAAGCGCGGACGGCGAAATCGTAAAAATTAAGCTGTGAAACGGCAAGTTGCCGCTCCCAAGTCGCGTGCGGCGAACCGCCGCGGGATACGCCGAGACCAAGCTAAAGTAAATTTGAAAGCCAAAGTCACACGACAAAAACTTGATGTACAAACGAAAAAAGTTTCGATCAAACCTTTTCAAAGGTTTGCGGATTCCAAAGGCGGCGCCTTTGGCCGCTCTCCGCAGAGAGCGGAATCTTTTGCCTTCATAGGCGCAGGAAGGTAGAAAGAAACGTCCGGTGGACGTTTCTTTCGTAGGGAACCCTCGCCGGGGGTTCCCTTGTGCCGAACTGGCACAAGATACTTCGAGAGCGGTAAACTACCGCTTGCCTTACACATAAAAAAGCCACCTGTATACACAGGCGGCTTTTTGTTTTATTGGTAATTTTTTTAGCGGGCTTCGTCAAAAGCAACCGGCAGGCCGCTTTCGGCAGAAGCAAAGGCGGCTTCCATCACTTTCATCACGCGGCGGATTTCGCAGTGTTTAACGATCTGCTCTTCACGGCCGTCGATGGCGGCGCATACGTTGCGGTAGAAATCATGGACATCCGAAGACGGACGCTCGACTTCGTAGGTTTCCATCGTCACGCTGTCGCGCGGAGCCATGGTTTTGGTGATACCGGCGGCTGTCTGAACCGGCATCACGTCGCTTTCGTGCCAGTGCAGGCAATGAGCAACCTGGGCTTTTTCGCGCCAGTCGCGGATCAGCGCGGTTCCGTGCTGAGACTGCATATAGAAGCGCGGCAGAGCGATGAAGTTATAGGTTCCCACTTCAATATAAGCGGTTTTGCCCGTTTTGAAGGTGATCGTCAGGCCGAAACCGTCGTCAACTTCGTCGTTGGTGATGTGGGTGACATTGCAGTAAACGTGGTCGATTTCATCGGGGATCAGCTGCAGCATCTGGTCGATCAGATGCACGCCCCAGTCGAGGATCATGCCGCCGCCGTGTTCCTTCTGGCAGCGCCAGTCGCTGGGAATACCGCGCGAACCGTGAATGCGCGATTCGATGCGGATCGTTTCGCCGATTTTGCCGCTTTCGATAATCTGTTTCATGGCCAGGAAATCCACGTCCCAGCGGCGGTTCTGGTGAACAGTGAACAGCTTGCCGGCAGCTTTTGCGGCGGCAATCATTTCATCCACTGCGGCGCAAGACATTTCCACCGGCTTTTCGCAGATCACGTTTTTGCCTGCGGCCAGCGAATCGAGTACGATCTGTTTGTGAACGTCGTTGGGCGTAGCAACCGTAACGATATCCACAGCCGGATCGGCCAGCACTTCCTCGAGCGAAGCATAAGCGTGAATACCACGGCTTTCGGCCAGTTCGGCGCGCTTGGGATCAATATCGTAAATGCCGGCAAGCGAAACAACATCGCTTTTCAGGGCATGGTCGGCGTGCCAGCCGCCCTGTCCGCCGTATCCGATGACAGCAAGATTTTTCTTCATGATCTGTATCCATCCTTTCGGGAAAAACCCGTATTTTCCATTTTATCTGTTTCTGGTTATATCATATCTTGACAGCGCGCGTCAAGACTAAAAGCGAAAAACATTTGCCTCACAGAACGGAGAGGAAAGTCGCCATCAGCGCGATGCTGATCGGAATGCAAACGGAATTGATCGCGGCGGCGATACTGCCGTCGGCGCCCGCGTTTTCGGTGAGCAGCGGAGCGCTTCCGGCGCAGGGAGCAACCAGAACAACGCACAAAGCTTTTTTGATGTCTTCCGGCAGCGGCAGCAGGAAATAGACGGCGGCCGCAATCGCGATGCACACGGCAAAGCGCATGGAAAGCAGGCGAACCACAATGCTTCGTCCGGCTTTTGGGAGTTTAAACTCAAACAAAATACCGATACTCAGCATAGCGAGGAACGAGTTGGCGTTTCCGATTACGCCGGTGAGTTCCAGCACAAGCCCGGGCAGCTGGATATGCAGCAGCGCCAGCGTGACCAGAAACAGGTAGGTGAGGAACACCGGTGTGGTAAAGACTTTTTTCACCAGCGGTTTAATCCGGATTTTTCCGTCGCCGCCCATGCGGGCATCGGCAATGGCGACGTTCACGCCGTAGCACATGAGGGCCACCGAAATATCAAACATGCAGATCGCGGCAAAGCCGTTGGCCGTAATCAGGCCGGTTAGAAACGGCAAAGCGAAATTCGCCACATTAAAACAGCTGGAACTGAACACATAGATGACTGGACTGCCCTAATTTGTGCGGACAGTACAAAACAGCCTAAATGGTAGTAACAATTATTTTTTAAGCAACGAACTGACATCGCTTTTCGAGTGGTGTCAGTTTTGTTTTAAGTTGGATGCGCTGAT
>CALWVE010000028.1 GCA_944384905.1 uncultured Clostridia bacterium | reverse complement strand
ATTGAAAGCAGCAGAAAGCGGATCGCCGATCTGGACAAGCTGTTCAGCCGGATTTACGAGGACAATGTGATTGGGAAGCTGTCGGACGAACGCTATGCAAGGATGGCGGCGGAGTATGAATCCGAGCAGAAAGAACTGCTGGAAAAGGTCAAAGAGGAAGAACAGCAGCTGTCCGAAATGGAGCAGAAATCGGTGGATATGCGCCTGCTTTTGCAGGGGTTGCGGGAGTTTACTGACATGAAAGAACTGACGCCGACAATCGTAAACAAGCTGATTCGTCGCATTGAGGTACACAATCCGGAAAAGAAGCACGCCCGAAAATCGGTAAAAGTCGACATCTATTTCACAGCGGTGGGGCTGGTAAGTCTTCCTGACGAGCAGGAAATCCGAAAGATGATGGCGCAGATGCGAAACGCATCACAACTTCCAAAACAGCTCACCGCATAAAAAGAAAACGGTGTAACCCGCAAAAAATCGGGTTACACCATCTTCTCTACATTTTACTGCCTTATCAGCACCGGGTATTTTCTGCGGCGTTGTTGGTTGATTTGTGATTATTTATCTGCCAGATGAGCCATGAACACATCGCGTGCCCAGGTGGCCCATTCTTCTTCTACGCCGATATCGGGATAAGAAGCGTAGTCGTTGATAATCAAAGAGCCTTTGCCTTTGAAAGCGGAAATCATGCGCAGGGCTTCGCTTTCGATCAGCTCGCGGTTGCCAGTGGGCAGGGTCTTCTGAATATCGAGCGGGGACCAGAAGGTTACGCGGCCGCCAAATTCATCTGCCATCTTTTCATAGCCGTAAGCGCCCAGCTGGTCAAACTGCAGCACATCGATGCCGGCTTCGATAAAGTCTTGCATAAAGGCATAGTTGTAGCCGCAGGAATGCACGATCAGGTGCATGTTGTAGCTGTGCAGGCGGTCGGCGATCTGCTTGTAGATCGGCTTGAACAGTTCGCGGAAGGTGTTGGGGCTGATGAAGGTTCTGTCCTGCGTTCCCCAGTCATCCCAGAACATCAGCGCATCGGCGCCGAAATCTTTGATGGCTTCAACCAATTCGAGGTTGCGGGCCAGAATTTTCTGCAGGAATTCTTCTACGTTTTCCGGCTCGAGCACGGTATCCATCAGCGCGTTGGTCATCAGACGGGCATCGCGCAGAATAGAGAAAACGGAGAACGGGGAACCGACCACAACATACTGGTCACAAGCTTTATATTTTTCTGCTGCTTCGGCACTAAAAACGGAAGTGTCGATCTGCGGCAGCTCGTAGGTTTCAAGATCTTCCCAGTCGGTCAGCGCGCCTTTTACGCATTCGCCCTTGGTGATGCCGTTGAGGCGGCCGATGATGTTGCCGAAGTAGTCGAGATGAACTTCGCCGTTGAAATGATCGAGCTGATTCATCAGTTCGGGATGGGTGCCCCACTCAAAGTAGGCGTCCGGAACGCCGGCGGGCTTCACCAGTTTTACGCCCACGCTTGTAATATCGCTGGCGTGCGGCGGGTTAAAATGTACGGCGACCTGATCGGCCGGACGGTGCTCGATAATATTGCGCACACGTTCTCTGGATGTCATAAAAATTCCTCCCCTAAATTACAAACAAAATAACTTCATACGATCTGTTAATGGGCAAATAGCCCCTACTGTAAAGCGAGTGTATCACAGAACGAGGGCAAACGCAAGATTATGTCCGAGGATGGTCAAGAAAGTTAAAGAATAGCGGCTTATTTCGAGAAAAAGTCAAAAAAGTTAAGCTGGATTGTACTGCTATTGATATCGTTCCATGGCGTCCATTAAAGCGGAAACGTTTTCCAGCGGGATACCCGGATACAGGCCGTAAATCATCATCAGGCCGCCGGCGGGATCGCCCAGTTTTTCAACTTCTTCGCGGATCAGCGTATCCACGTCTTGGGGTGTGCCGAAGCGCGTAACGGACTGCCGGTCGATGTCCAGTTCGATGCAGGTTTTTCCACGGAAATGCTCGCGAATCCAATCCACGCCGTTGACCAGATCCTGCAGGTTCAGAACATCTACGCCGCTGTCGATAATTAAATCGGCCAGCAGGCGAATGTCGCCGTCGGAATGCATATGGATCAGCTTGCCTTTTTCGCGTGCGGGGCGGATCAGCCGCCGATAGCTGGGCTGGATGTAGGTTTTGAATTGCTCGGGCGATAGCATGGGGCCTACCTGCATGCCCAGATCTTCCGCGTAGGTCACCATATCTACATCCATGTCCACATATTTTTGCACAATGCCGGCGTTGAAGCGTTCCACCAATTCGATAAGTTTCCAGAGCCGGGGTTCTTCGTCTTCCATATCAAACAGCAGATTTTCGTAGCCGCGGATATCGCAAAGCTGCAAAAACGTGTGTCCGTGGCGCAGGCCGCCCGTGACAAATTGCCCGGCGGCTTGTCGGGCACGGATTCCCTTTTGAATCGCGTCCCAGTCAACCGGTCCGATTCCGCAGCAATATTCCGGATCGGGCGCACGGTAGGTTTCGAATTTATCCCAGTCATCCAGCGGATGCTCAACGACTGTACCGGTAATGCCGTCGGTGGTTGTTTTCCAAACACAGCCGAAATCGTCGGTAAACGGCTCGTCTTTGCGGGCGACCAGGCTGTAGGTTGGGGTAAAGGGAAGTTCGGGACGCTTGAAATTGGGAAACAAAAGCGGATGGCGTTCGATCAATTCGCACAAAGCTTCCTGCGGGTACGCTTTCCAGCAGGCGGCGTTAATGGAAAACGTCATGGGAATGTGATCGGGGTGATCAAAGCAAATTGCTTTGCGGATATTTTCCCGCTCTGTCATATAGTTTCTTCCTCCTTTTCCATTTTGGATTCACCTTCGTTTTCGGCAGACGGTTTGCTATGACCGAATACGAAGGATGGCTTACTATCTAAATGAGGAATAAACAGGAATTTACGGATGACAAACAACAGGCCGATCGAAACAACCATGATGAGATTTTCGACGGCGCTGGTGTGTTCCACCACCATCTGGCGCGCAATCGCGAACAGCAGCACTTCCACCACGGCGCTCATGTTGTGGCGGCTGAGCATTTTCAAAAATTCGATGCCGATGACGACGGTAAACGCGGCGGCCAGAAAGTCGTGCAGCCCGTTTTCGCGCAGCGGATCGGAAGCCAGGATACCAAGTTCATGGGCAACGCTGACCAAGGAAAGCAGAATGGCGGCAATTACAAGCAGAGAAACTAGAATTTCAAGGGCTTGTGCAATGCGGTAAACCAAATTGGGGATACGCAGTTTTAACCAGTCGCGGTTCATGTTGATCGCTCCTTTATCAAAACGGATTGGGGTTACTGTCATTGTAAAGGAAGATTTCGGTTTATGCAAGAAGAGATAAGAAAAAGGCAGACAAAATGTCTGCCTTTTTAAGATCGTTTATTTAGCCGTCATACGAAAAAGTCCAAAGATTGCGGATTTCATCTTTAAAGGTATCGAAATCCCAAGACTGATTCGTGCGCGTATAGCTGTTGCAGTCGTTAATCAGGAACTTGTCCCCGTCTATACCGCAGATTACGATATAATGTCCGCCCGTTGTAAAATGCCCGGGCCCCATGATGCAGACGACCGGATGTCCGGCTTCAATTTCGCTGCGTACCCAGGATTCATCGGGGGAAATTTCTTCTACGGTGAGGCCGAGAATCTCAGCACCTTCGCTCATCAGAACCCAGTCGGAGCCGCCTCCAGGAGAGACATAGCCCCATTCTTCGGCGAAATCGGCAACGGTTCGGGGCGTGAAGGACGTATCTCCCATCAATTGAACGGCAACCATCGAAAGCGTGGTCGGTCCGCAGGCGTTTGTACCGAACAGATACCCGCCGTAGTCGCTGTATCCCCAGCGGTCGTCCCACTGCATAAACAGCGGCAGCAAGCGTCCTTCTTCAACCTTCAGGTCTTCCTGCGTCAGCGTGCAGTCGAGCAAAGTTCCCTTCTTTTCGGGATAGTTGCAAATATAAGAAAGCGCGTCCGGATTATTTTCCAGCAGCCGGAGCAGTTCTTCCGTGTTGTCGTCCGGATTGTCCTGCAGCCAGGCGGCAATGACCTCAGCCGGGTCAATAGATTCGGTAGAGGTTATCGAAGACGCAATGACTTCTTGCAGGGAACTGGTAGGCGAAGCACTGCTTTCTGCCGATGAAGATTCCGGGCCGGCGTTTTCTTTCGGCCCGGATATCGAAATCCAGCCGGCCACAAGGACGGCAAGCCCCAAAACCAGAAACGCGAGGGAATAAAGCGCCAACTTATTTGGCGGGGGATTTTTTGCCGGAGGTCTTTCTACAAACGCACGCCGATTCGACACAGGAGGACGGTTCGTTGGGCGCGCGGGAACCTGCCGGGAATTGTAGGGCAAATGGTCTTTTTCATCAATTTCCTTTTTCAAATGTAATTCCTCCAGTCTGGTTCTGAAGCACCTTTAGTATAATGTAAAAATGACGAATAGATATTACGGTTTCGCGACGGGTTTCTTACGATTTTCTTACAAATAAATGCGTCGTTTTTTTGTGCTCTTCCGGGATTTCGGGATCCGGTTTGTCGGGCTCCGGAAGGGAGGTGTCGCGCTGGCTGATTTTAGGCAGGACAACGGTAAATTCCGTATATTCCGTGTTGCTTTCGGCAGAGATTTGTCCGCCGTGCTGCTCCACAATTTGTTTGGCGATGGCAAGTCCCAATCCGGCTCCGCCCGAACGCGAACTGCGCGAAGGATCGGCGCGGAAGAACTTATCAAAAATATTGGCCAGCTTTTCGGCCGGAATTTCATCGCCTGTGTTGCGGACTTTCACAACAACAGCATCTCCTTCTGCCCGCGCGGAAATACGCACGGTCGTTTCCGGATAACTGTAGGCAACCGCGTTGCGAAGCAGGTTATCGAAGACGCGGGCCAACTTATCGGAGTCGGCGATAATCGACAGCTCGGATTCAATGCTGGTTTCCGCGTGCAGCTCTTTTTCACTGAAGATCGGGTAAAACTCGTCTACCATTTGATGCAGCATGCGGGTTAAATTAACGAGATTGCGTTCCAGTACAACCGTTTGCATGCTGTAGCGCGTAATATCAAACAGCTCGTTGATGAGCTGTTCCAGCCGGTAGGCTTTATCGAGCGTGATCGCCGTATAGCGTGCACGCGCCGTAACCGGCAGGTCGGGCGATTCTTCCAGCAGCGTGAGGTAGCCGATAACCGAAGCAAGCGGCGTTTTTAGATCGTGGGCCAGGTAAACGACCAAATCGTTTTTGCGCTGTTCGGCTTCATGTGCCAGCTGCTGGTTGCGCAGCACGGTGTAGCGGATATCACGCAGGGAAAGCTCCATTTCGCGGATGGCCGGGGGCAGCGGCCCGATCGGCGTGTTTTCATCCAGCAAAACATCGATACTACGGCTGACTTCGCGCAGATATTGGGTCGGCTTGCGCATAGACAACATACCGATCAAGACAATACCTACCGAATAAGCAATCATCAAAATGGTGGTAAGGTTATTGTATAGAAAATAGAATGTGGAAAGCAGCCAGTCGCTTTCGAAATTGGTGGACATGTTAAAGGTGAAATCATAGATCAGCTGAAGCAGAACGCCGTTGAACACCTGATCGAACAGAAAACACAGCCCCCAGAAAATGACGCTGTAAATCAGGACGGTGCCTAAAAAGCGCAATCCCAGCCGAAATTTCATTTTTCGCTTATTTGCCAACTTTATACCCAACTCCCCAGATCGTTTTGATAATTTTCGGATTTCGGGGCGGCTCGTGCAGCTTTTCGCGCAGACGCCGGATGTGAACCATCACGGTGTTGTTGCAGTCCAGGTATTTTTCGCCCCATACGTTTTCGAAAATTTCTTCCGAAGAAACCACTTCGCCGCTGCGGGAACACAACAGCCACAAAATATTGAATTCAATCGGCGTCAGCCGCACAGGTTTGCCGTTTAAAGTGCAGGCGTGCGTGCTTTTGCAGATGGAAAGGTTGCTGACGTCGATCGTATCAGCGGGAAGCTCAGCTTCTTCCGTGGTTTCGTTGTAGCGGCGGTAGCGGCGCAGCTGCGCTTTTACGCGGGCGACAAGCTCGAGCGGATTGAAAGGCTTGGTGATATAATCGTCGGCTCCAATGGTCAGGCCGTTAATTTTATCCATGTCTTCCGATTTTGCGGTTAACATAATAATAGGATAATGATGGTGTTCGCGGATCTTTCGGCAAAGGGTAAATCCATCCATGCCGGGCATCATAACGTCCAAAACAGCCAGATCATATTCCGTTTGCTGTGTGCCGGTCAGAGCGGTTTGTCCATCATAAAAAGTATGTACATGATAGCCTTCGTTTTTCAGGTAAAGAGCAACCAGATCGGCGATTTCGCGCTCATCGTCAACAACAAGGATCTGCATGTGGATCTCCTCCGTTTCATAACTTTTATTTTATCAAAGAAAAAGGCATTTTGCTATCGTTTGTTTCTTAAAATTTTCATATATTTTTTTCCAGTCATGTTTCCATAATAAAATGCCGGCTGTTGATATGTTCAAATTTATATAATAAGATACGGCTTATCAAGAGGAAAAAGCGGATTTGCTCTTTTTATGGCTTTAAAATCCGTGCGTTTTACCCATGATTTACAAATTTAATATGTCAATTCAAGAATGAACACATTCCGAACAGGAATAATGAGAATGGAAAGTTGTTTTGTGCAGTCGGGTGAAATTCCCTAAAAATCATTCGGAAAAGAAAGCGGCTTTTAGACCGAAACGGAATAGCTCTGGGTGCATCTGTGCAGAATGGTTAAATTTTTAACAAAAGCGGCAGTCTCTTGTGGGACTTTCGGGCAAGAATGAAGAAGTCCGCATCTTTTGCTTATTCGATAAAGATATATCGATAAAATCATCCTGACATGCTGGATTTGTATTTCCCAGACGGACGGATCTTCGTTAATATAATAACACAGTACGGAAAGGGAGATGCTTAATGGAGGGGAAAAGTATTTCGCAGGCCATGCTCAGGCGCTTACCGCTGTATCTGAACGTGCTGCGTTCCCGTCCGGCATCCCAGCCGACGATCTCGGCCACGGCTCTGGCAGCAGAGCTGGGGATGGGAGAGGTTCTGGTACGTAAGGATCTGGCGCTGATCTGCGGTAAAGGCAGACCGCGTATCGGATACAGCGTACAGGATCTGACGGCGGCTATCACCACTTTTCTGCGCTACGACGCCATCGATGAGGCGGTGATCGTGGGCGCGGGCAAGCTGGGACGTGCGCTGCTTGCTTTTGACGGGTATAACGAATTCGGACTGAATGTTCATGCGGCGTTTGATACGTTGGTAAACGAAGCCGAAACGACGCCCGGCGGCAAACAGGTGCTGCCCATGTCCGAACTGGAAGCCTATTGCGTGTCCCATAATATAGGGATCGGCGTATTGGCGGTTCCGGCTTCGGCGGCACAGCAGGCGTGTGACCGAATGGTTGCCTGCGGCATCAGCGCGGTGATGAATTTCGCGCCGGTGCATCTCAACGTCCCGGAAGGGATTGTGGTTCAAAACGAAAACTTTGCGGCCGCGCTGGCGCTGCTTTCTAAAATGCCTCGCAGCAGCCGCCCGGCCCATGAAACAAGGTAAATTTCAGAAGGAGACAAGACTATGGAGAAGACCTATCCCATTGTTGACAGCGTAGAAACCTTTGAAGAAACGCTGGCTCGCGTACGCGAAGCTCAGAAAATCTTTGCTACCTATACCCAGGAGCAGGTAGATAAAATCTTCAAGGCCGCTGCAATTGCAGCCAACCAGGCCCGTATTCCGCTGGCCAAGCAGGCCGTAGCCGAAACCGGCATGGGCGTAGTGGAAGATAAGATCATCAAGAACCACTATGCGGCCGAATATATCTACAACAAATATAAAGATACCAAGACCTGCGGCGTACTGGAATCCGATCCGGCTTTCGGTGTGCAGAAAATTGCTGAGCCGATCGGCGTAGTGGCTGCCGTTATCCCGACGACCAACCCGACTTCCACGGCAATCTTCAAAACGCTGATCTCCCTGAAGACCCGCAACGGCATCATCATCAGCCCCCATCCGCGTGCCAAGATGAGCACCATCGCCGCCGCTAAGGTTGTGCTGGAAGCTGCCGTAGCCGCCGGTGCTCCGGAAGGCATCATCGGCTGGATCGATGTACCCAGCCTGGAGTTGACCAACCTCTTGATGAAAGAAGCCGACATCATTCTGGCTACCGGTGGTCCCGGCATGGTAAAGGCCGCTTACTCCAGCGGTAAGCCCGCTCTGGGCGTTGGCGCCGGCAACACCCCGGCGATCATCGACGACACCGCCGATATCACGCTGGCTGTTAACTCCATCATCCATTCCAAGACGTTCGACAACGGCATGATCTGTGCTTCCGAACAGTCTGTGATTGTACTGAGCAGCGTATACGAACAGGCCAAGGCCGAGTTCCTGAACCGCGGCTGCTACTTCCTGAATCCGGAAGAAACCGAAAAAGTTCGCAAGACCATCATCATCAACGGCGCTCTGAACGCCAAGATCGTTGGTCAGCCTGCCGCCAAGATCGCTGAACTGGCCGGCGTGGAAGTTCCCGCTGCCACCAAGATCCTGATCGGCGAAGTAGAAAGCGTAGACATCTCCGAAGAATTTGCTCATGAAAAGCTTTCTCCGGTTCTGGCTATGTACAAGGCCGAAACGTTTGAAGAAGCCATGGACAAGGCTGAACACCTGATCGCCGACGGCGGTTACGGCCATACTTCTTCTGTTTACCTCAACGCTGTGACCGAGCGCGCCAAGATCGACGCTTTTGCCGGCCGCATGAAGACCTGCCGTATCCTGGTGAACACGCCTTCCTCTCAGGGCGGTATCGGCGACCTGTACAACTTCAAGCTCAATCCTTCTCTGACGCTGGGCTGCGGCTCCTGGGGCGGCAACTCGGTTTCCGAAAACGTAGGCGTCAAGCATCTGATCAACATCAAGACCGTTGCCGAGAGGAGAGAGAATATGCTGTGGTTCCGTGCCCCCGAAAAAGTGTATATCAAGAAAGGCTGCCTGCCGGTTGCTCTCGATGAGCTCAAGACCGTTATGCACAAGAAGAAGGCCTTTATCGTAACCGACAGCTTCCTGTACAGCAACGGCTATTCCAAGCCGATTACCGATAAGCTCGACGAAATGGGCATTGAGCACACCACCTTCTTCGATGTTGCTCCGGACCCGACGCTGGCCTGCGCCAAAGAAGGTACCGCTCAGATGGCTGCCTTCAAACCCGATGTCATCATCGCTCTGGGCGGCGGTTCCGCTATGGACGCTGCTAAGATCATGTGGGTTATGTACGAACATCCGGAAGTAGACTTCATGGATATGGCCATGCGCTTCATGGATATCCGCAAGCGTGTCTACACCTTCCCGAAGATGGGCGAAAAGGCTTACTTCATCGCCGTTCCCACTTCCGCCGGTACCGGTTCCGAAGTTACCCCGTTTGCTGTTATCACCGATGAAAAGACCGGTGTGAAATATCCGCTGGCCGACTACGAACTGATGCCCAACATGGCAATCGTAGACGCCGACTTCCACATGACCGCTCCCCGCGGCCTGACCGCTGCCTCCGGTATCGACGCCGTGACCCATGCGCTCGAAGCTTATGCTTCCATGATGGCCACCGATTACACCGACGGTCTGGCTCTGCGTTCCCTGAAGATGATCTTCGAGAACCTGCCGCGCGCTTATGACAACGGTCTGCATGATCCGGCTGCCCGCGAAAAGATGGCCAACGCCGCTACGATGGCTGGTATGGCTTTTGCCAACGCCTTCCTGGGTGTGTGCCACTCCATGGCTCATAAGCTGGGTGCTTTCCATCACCTGCCGCACGGTGTAGCCAACGCGCTGATGATCGACGAAGTGCTGCGCTTCAACGCTGCTGAAAAGCCGGTGAAGATGGGTACCTTCCCGCAGTATGACCATCCGCATACGCTGGCCCGTTATGCCGAAGTTGCCGATTATCTGGGCATCAAGGGCAAGAACGACGCCGATAAGCTGGAAAAACTGATTGCTGCCATCGACGAGCTCAAAGAGCGCGTAGGCATCAAGAAGACGATCCGCGACTATGTACCGGATGAAGCCGACTTCCTGGCCCGTCTGGACGACATGGTTGAACAGGCCTTCGACGACCAGTGCACCGGCGCTAACCCGCGCTACCCGCTGATGAGCGAGATCCGTCAGATGTATCTCAACGCTTACTACGGCACGCACGAAAACGTTTAATTGAATTCCCGCAAAGCCTTCGCCCCAACGGGCGAGGGCTTTGTTTTTATACAGGGAAAGGTTGACAAATGGAACTAAAACGGGTATAGTAAAGCTGCAATCGAAAGCAAGGGAGCCGCGCCGACGGGTGCGGCTTTTCGTGTCTTTTCAGATAGCGTCAGAAAGGTGGTTTAAGCCATGGCGGGAGGAGAACAGCGGCGCAAAGAGATCGCGGCGCTGCTGAAAATGAGCGAGTTTCCGGTTTCCGGGCAGAAATTGGCAGAAAAATTCGGCGTGAGCCGCCAGATTGTGGTGCGCGATATCGCAACGCTGAAAGCGCAGGGATTGGATGTACTTTCCACCAACCGCGGCTATTATGTGGAAACCCGGCAGCGGTGCAGCCGGGTGGTCAAGGTGCGCCATACCGACGAGGAAACGCAGGACGAGCTGCTCACCGTGGTGGATCTGGGCGGCGTTGTTGTGGATGTGTTTGTGAAACACCGGGTATACGGAAAACTGTGTGCGCCGCTGAATATTGCAACCCGGCTGGATGTGCAGCGTTTTCTCGACGATCTGCACAGCGGAAAATCCACGCCGCTGAAAAATGTAACGGCCAGCTATCATTATCACACGATCGAGGCCGGTACGGAAGAAGTTCTGGACGCCATCGTGGACGCGCTTCGGGAAAAGAAGTTTTTGGCGGATCGTTTGTATTATGAAGAAAAAGATTGATGCGCCGGTCAGCAAAAGTCCCGGACTTTCTTCTGCGGGGCTGAAATATCTTGCGGCCGCGGCGATGACAACGGATCATATCGGTTTGTTGTTTGCGCATGGAGAGCTGTATTTTCTTCTGCGGTGTATCGGGCGGCTCGCTTTTCCTTTGTATGCTTTTCTGATTGCGCAGGGCACTGTTTATACGCACAGCCGAACGCGGTATGCGGTGCGGCTGTTTTTATGCGGTATCCTCAGCGAACCTGTCTTTGACCGCGTGTTTTACGGCGGCTGGTGGCAGCCGGCTCATCAGAATGTGCTGTGGACGTTGCTTTTGGGGCTGTTGAGCCTTTATGCCGCCGATGCTTTGATCGGGGCTTTGAAGTGCGGCTCGTTTAGCTGTCATGCGGCGGTTCATATTGGTATGGCCATGATTTTTGGGGGAGCGGCACAAGCGCTTGGAACAGATTACAGTTGGTACGGCGTGGCGCTGGTCGTTCTTTTTTATCTGCTGCGGGCTTATCCTGCGGCTGAATGTATGGCGCTTGCTGCGCTTTCACTGGTACGCGGCGGGATGCAATCGATGGCGATCACCGCGGCGGTACCGATTTTGCTGTATAATGGGGAAAAAGGGCACAGCGGCCGATGGTTCTATTTCTATTATCCGGGACACCTGGCGGTTTTGGGACTGTTGGCTGGCTTGCTTTTATAAAATGAATGAGAGGGATAGGACGTGGAAAAGTCAATTGCGGCGGCACAGCCCGCTCTGTTTACAAACAAAGATCTGAAACGGCTGATCTTTCCGCTGATTGTGGAACAGGCGCTGGCACTTTCGGTGGGTATGTTCGATACCATGATGATCGCTTCTCTGGGCGAAGCGGCCATGTCGGGCGTTTCGCTGGTGGACATGATCAACGCGCTGATTATCAACGTGTTTGCGGCATTGGCCACGGGCGGCGCGGTGGTTGTGGCGCAGTTTATCGGGGCAAAGAAAAGCGAGATGGCGCGAGCTTCTACGGTTCAGCTGATCTTTGTTTCGTTTGTGGTGTCTTTGGTGATTATGGGCGTGTGCCTGTGGCTCAAGGTGCCGATCATTCGGTTGTTTTTCGGCAGCATTACCGACGACGTCATGCAAAGCTGCGAAACCTATTTCTTTATTACGGCGTTGTCGTTCCCGTTTTTGGCGGTATATAACAGCTGCGCGGCTGTTTTCCGTTCGATTGGACGATCCAGCATCACGATGTATGCTTCGCTGATGAGTAATGTACTGAATATCATCGGCAATGCGATTTTCATTTATGTGATTCCGTTCGGCGTGGCCGGTGCGGCGGGCGCTACGGTGTTTGCCCGTTTTGCCGCGATGGCTTTGCTGCTTGTTTTGCTGACAAATCCCAAAAACGGCGTGTACATCGACCTCAAGATGAAATTCCGCATCGATTGGAAAGTTGTGCGTCAGATTCTGCATATCGGCATTCCCAGCGGTATCGAAAACAGCTTGTTTTCGCTGGGACGCGTGCTGGTGGTCAGCATTATTTCGGGCTTCGGTACGGTTCAGATTGCCGCCAATGCCGTGGCCAATAACATTGATAGCTTGGGCTGTATCGGCGGCAGCGCCATGAGTTTGGCGATGATTACGGTGGCCGGGCAGTGCATCGGCGCAGGAGATCTTCAGCAGACGCGCTATTACATCAAAAAGCTGATGAAAATTTCGTATGCGCTGCAGGTTTTCTGGGATCTGGCGATTTTCGCCATGCTGCCGTTTATTCTGGGCTTTTACAATCTTTCGCCCGAAACGTACTGGCTGTCTGTCATTCTCATCGGTATCCACAACGGTCTGGCTATGTTGATGTGGCCCATGGCGTTTGTGTTCCCCAATGCGCTGCGTGCGGCAAACGATGTGCGCTTTACCATGGCGGCTTCCGTTTTCTCCATGTTTGCGTTCCGTATTTCGCTGAGCTATGTGCTGGGCTATATGCTGCAGATGGGCGCCATCGGCGTGTGGGTTGCGATGATCGTGGACTGGATTTTCCGTATTATCAGTTTCTATCTGCGGTATAGAAGCGGAAAATGGCTTAAATATAAGGCTGTCTGATCCGTATTTTAGGAAAAGTGCGGTTTCTGCCCCTCGGGCTTGCATTTTTGTCCCGACGCGGGTATGATAGAAGTTAGGTAAAAATAACACACATTGAATTTGTATAGAAAAGAAGGTTTTGAAAATGACAAAAATTCATGTGATTTCCGGCTTTTTGGGCGCCGGTAAAACAACGCTGATCAAAAAACTGATTGCCGAAGCGTTCCGCGGCCAGAAGGTTGTGCTGATCGAAAACGAGTTCGGTGAAATTGGCGTAGACGGCGGCTTTTTGAAAGAAGCCGGCATTCAGATCACCGAAATGAACTCCGGCTGCATCTGCTGTTCGCTGGTGGGCGATTTCAGCCGCGCGCTGGGCGAAGTCTTGGAGCAGTATCATCCGGATCAGATTCTGATCGAGCCCTCCGGCGTAGGGAAGCTTTCCGATGTTGTGGGCGCCGTAGCCGGCGTAGCCGAGAAGCATCCGGTTGTGTTGGGCGGTTCCGTCACCGTAGCCGATGCCAAAAAGTGCAAGATGTATATGAAGAACTTCGGCGAGTTCTATAACAATCAGGTGGAAAATGCGCGCACGATCATCCTCAGCCGCACGCAGGAGCTTTCCGAAGAAAAGCTGGCCGCCTGTGTGGCGCTGCTGCGCGAGCATAACGCCGACGCGAACATCATCACCACGCCGTGGGATCAGCTCAGCGGCGAGAAGATTCTTTCCGTTATTGAGCAGCAGGACGACCTGGCCGCCGAACTGATGAAAGCAGCGCTCGAAGACGCGCATCATCATGAGGAAGAAGAATGCGGCTGCGGCCACGAGCATCACCATCACGATGAAGAATGCGGCTGCGGACATGAACATCACCATCATGACGGTGAAACCTGCAGCTGCGGTCATGACCATCATCATCACCACGGCCATGACGCAGACGAAGTGTTCACCAGCTGGGGTGTGGAAACACCCCGCCTGTACACCGAAGAAGAAATCCGTCAGGCGCTGGAAGGTTTGGACGACAGCAACGCCTGCGGCATTGTACTGCGCGCCAAGGGCATTGTGCCCGCTGCGGACGGCCGCTGGATTCACTTCGACTATGTGCCCGGCGAATCCAATGTGCGCTTCGGTTCCGCTGAATATACCGGCCGCCTGTGCGTGATCGGTTCCCAGCTGAACGAAGAAACGCTCAAGAAGCTGTTCTGCCTGTAAGGAGGGTTCCCCATGGCCGATATTCCGGTTTATCTGATTCTGGGTCAGCTCGAAAGCGGCAAGACTCGTTTCATGAAAGAAACGCTGGAAAATCCCAACTTTACCGAAGATGAAAAAACGCTGATTATCGCCTGTGAAGAGGGCGAGGAAGAATACGACGAGCTGTTTTTGAAGCGTGCCCGCTCTCAGGTGGTGTATGTGGAGGAAATGGAAGAGCTTACGACGGAATTCTGCCGTAAATGCCAGCGTGAATATAAGCCCGACCGCGTGATGATCGAATACAACGGCATGTGGCCGGTGGCGTATATTTTGAACCTCAAGCTTTCGCCTACCTGGATGCTCGCGCAGATCATCACACAGGTGGAGGCCGCGACGTTCCCCACGTATTACGCCAATATGCGGCAGCTGCTTTCCGAGAAATTCCAGGTTTCGCAGTATGTGGCGCTCAATCGCTGCACAGACGAAACCGACCTGGGCGCGTTCGATCTGGCGGTTCACCGCACTAACCCGCGCGCCGATATTGATTTTGTCTACACGGACGGCCGCGTGGAAGCGGCTCCGCCGTTTTTGCCGTTCGATCTGAGCGCGCCGCTGATTGAGATCGGCGACGACGATTTCGGCCTGTGGTTTATGGACGCTAAAGACGATCCGGCCAAATACGACGGCAAAACGGTGCATTTCCGTGCAATGACGTACCGCACGCCCAAATTCCCGCGGGATTATCTCGTACCCGGCCGTTTCGGCACCAACTGCTGTGCCGAAGAAATGCAGTTTTTGGGTTTTGTGTGCAAATACCCCAACGCCGCCCGGTTTAAAAACGACACGTGGGTGTGGGTGACGGCGAAGATGAAGTTTGAATACACCGAAGCCTATCACGCCAAGAATATCGTGCTGTATGCCGAAAAAATCGAACCTGCACCCGCTTTGCCGGACGAACAGGCAATTGTAATGATTTAAGGAGGTGCCATGCCGCAGTTTGATACCGTGCTGTTCGATCTTGACGGCACGCTTACCGATCCCGCAGAAGGGATCACCAACTCCGTTGCATTTGCGCTCGAGCGGTTCGGCGTTTCGGTTGCCGACCGCCGCGAGCTGCTGCCGTTTATCGGCCCGCCGCTTAAGGAATCGTTCATGCGCTTTTACGGTATGGACGATGCCCGCGCGGAACAGGCCGTAGCGGATTACCGCGAGTATTTTGCGCCCAAAGGAATTTTTGAAAATGCGGTTTATCCCGGTGTTGAAGAACTGCTCCGCACGCTGCGGGAAGCCGGTATCCGGGTGGTGCTGGCCACTTCCAAGCCGGAGGTGTTCGCGCGGCAGATTCTGGAGCATTTCGGCCTTCTGGAACAGTTTGACGCCGTATGCGGCAGTGAACTCGACGGACGGCGCACCGATAAAGCCGAAGTGATCGCCGAAGCCCTGCGCCGCTGCCCCGGGGAATGCTCCGTGATGGTAGGCGACCGTCTGCACGATGTGGCAGGCGCTAAAAAGAACGGCCTGCCGTGTATCGGCGTGCTGTTTGGCTACGGCGGCCGGGAAGAACTGCAAAGTGCCGGGGCAGATCTGCTTGCAGAAGATGTGCAGGCGCTGAAAAAACTGCTTTTGGCTTAAGTTGATGATTTTGGAGAGGATGTTGTTATGTTTTCGCTTTCGTTCCCCTGCTCCTGCGAGCAGAAACACCATACCGCGCCCGTCAAGGCTGTGGAAGTCAGTGAACATGCGGTGGAAAAGGTTCCCGAAATTTTAAAGGAATACCACCGGATTTTCCTGGTTGCCGATGAAAACACGTATGCGGTGGCCGGTAAGCGCGTGGAAGAACTTTTGCGCAAAGCCGGGATGCTTTCTCACAGCTTTGTGCTGCCGGCGGATTCCCTGCCGACAGATACCAACGTGGGACGCGTGCTGATTGAAGCGGGCATCAACCGCGAAAAATTCGATATCAACGCGTTTTCTCAGCTGCCCGATTATGTGCTGGCTGTCGGTTCCGGTTCGGTTAACGATATCTGCCGCATGGTGAGCTACCGGCTCGGTCTGGAATACGGCATCGTGGGTACGGCGCCTTCCATGGACGGCTACGCTTCTGTGGTGGCTCCGCTGATCGTCGGCGGCAAGAAGATCGTTTACGATTGCACCATCGCCCGTCACATCATCATCGATCTGAACGTATGCGCCGCCGCGCCCTATGAACTGCTGCTGGCCGGCGTGGGCGATATGATTGCCAAGTACGTTGCGATTCTCGACTGGCGGCTGGCCCGGCGTGAAATCGGGGAATATTACTGCGAAAATATCGCCGATAAGGTTCTGGAAGCGACACGCCTGTGCGTGGCTTCCGCCTATAACCTGAAAGACCGTTCCATTGAAACGATCCGCGATACGATCAATGGTCTGATCTTATCCGGCTTGTGCATTGCTTTCTCGGGCAGTTCGCGCCCGGCTTCCGGTACGGAACATATGGTAGGGCAGACGTGGGAAGTCATGGACATCGAAGAGGGTAAAAAGCCCAACCTGCACGGCATCGAATGCGGAGAAGGTACGTTTATGGCGATTTCCATGTTCAAGCGCCTGTACCGCGAAACGCAGGACGCCGAATTAAAAGCGATGATCGAAGAATTCCTGCCGCTGTTTGATGAAATCACCGAGATGCAGAAAGTGGTTCACCTGCCCTTTACGGTTACGGATAAGCAGCGCTTTATCGAAGGCGTTGTGCGCGGCCGTACATTCCGCGTGCGCTACACTTTGCTGCAATATCTGTATGATCGCGGCTTGCTGGAAGACTATGCCGCTTCCTCGTTTGATGAGATTATGGTCGAGAATCAATAAGAGTTTGCCAAGTGCCTGTCCGATTGGACGGGCACTGTTTGCATCATTTCACAAAATTCTTTAAATGAAAACGCCATGTGAAGAATTTGTTAAAAATTCATGTCGAAATGCCTTGCAAAAGGACGAAGCCGATGCTATAATTTCAACATCCTACTTTAATTTTCAGGAGGGTAACGCATGGAAAAAATCTTCAAGCTCAAAGCGAACGGCACCAACGTTCGCACCGAGATTGTAGCAGGTTTGACTACGTTCATGACGATGGCTTACATCATCGCCCTGAACCCGAATCTGCTCACAAATTTCGGCGCAGAAGGAATGAACCTCTGGAACGGTGTGTTCCTGGCAACCTGTTTGGCTTCCGCTCTGGCTATGTTCGTCATGGCTTTTGCCGCCAACAAACCGTTTGCCCTGGCTCCCGGTATGGGTCTGAACAGCTTCTTTGCTGTGGTTGTGGCAAACATCGCAGGCATGACCGGTCTGACCTACCTCAAGAGTTTTCAGGCTGCGCTGTGCATCATTCTCATCGAAGGCATCATTTTCCTGGTGCTTTCTCTCTTCAACATTCGCGAAAAAATCGTAGACGCCATCCCGCTTGGTGTCCGCATGGGTATTGCTCCCGCTATCGGCCTGATGCTGATGAACATCGGTCTGGGCTCCAATGCTGGCGTGTATTCCGAGACGGGTGGTCCTTTCTATGTAATGCGTGATTTCTTTGGTGCGCTGACCCCCAGTGTGGCACAGACGACCATGGGTTCCGGTTATCCGCAGATGGTGCTCACCGTTGCCACTATGTTCATCGGTCTGTTCATCATCGTAATTCTGGATCACAAGAAGGTAAAGGGCTCCGTTCTGATCGGTATGCTGGGCGCTTCTGTTATTTACTGGGCCGGTTCCTACTTCTTCCTGGGCGTAAATCCGTTTGCTTCTTTGGCTACGGCTTCGTTCCTGCCGCCGTTTGGCGATATGGTTGAAACCACGCTCTTCAAGTTTGACTTTGCTGCTTTTACACAGATCGGCTGGTTCACGGCCATCACGCTGATTATCACCTTCTGCATGATCGATATGTTTGATACGATCGGCACCCTGGTGGGTACCGCTTCTCGCGCCGGCATGGTCGATAAAGACGGTAAAATGCCCAATATGAAGGAAGCCCTGGTTGCCGACGCTATTGGTACCATCGCTGGCGCTGCTGCCGGTACTTCCACGGTTACCACGTTTGTAGAATCTGCTTCCGGCGTAGAAGCGGGCGGTCGTACCGGTCTCACCGCGCTGACCACCGGTATCCTGTTCCTGGCCTGCATCTTCATCGCTCCGATCGCTGCTTTGATCCCGGCCGCAGCTACTTCTGCTGCCCTGATCTATGTGGGTGTTTTGATGCTGGGCGGCCTGAAAAATGTGGACTTCGGCGATATGCTGCAGTTGGTTCCGGTTGCCATCATGCTGATCTCCATGCCGATTTCCGGTTCCATCGGCCATGCAATCGGTCTGGGCCTCATTGCTTACACCGTTATGAAGGTGTTCGACGGTAAAGCCAAGGAAGTTTCTGCGCTTACCTATATCATTTCTTTGCTGTTCCTGGTGAAGTTCTTCCTTGTTGCCTGATCGTAACGTAAAGAGTAACTGAAAATGAACAAGCGGCACATGGATTTTTCCGTGTGCCGCTTGACTTTTTTTGAGGGCTATCATACAATCAGGCTAAAGACGGCGCAAGGCGCCGCAGAATGGAGGGGTCTGTATGTTTGAGACCAATTGGATGGGCGGTATGGGAACGCTTTCGCGGCTTTCTGATGCCAAAACGCGCTCGATTTCGCCGGAAAATTTTACGGGAGAAAAGGGCGGAGGCGCCCGGTGTGAGCTTGAAAACGGTTCGGCCCGCGCGGCGGCCCGTGATCTGGGCAAGGGATGGAAAGTCAATCCCTATATCCGTATCGAAGCCGGGCAGACGTTTGAGATCTGCAACATTGAAGGTGAGGGCATGATTCAGCATATCTGGATGACGCCCACCGGAAACTGGCGCGATGTGATTATTCGTTTCTACTGGGACGATCAGGAAACCCCGTCGGTGGAGTCGCCTGTGGGTGACTTTTTCTGCTCGGGCTGGGGAAGCTATGCGCAGCTTTCTTCGCTGGCCGTGTGTGTAAATCCCGGCAGTGCGTTCAACTGCTACTGGCCGATGCCGTTCCGCAAACGCTGCCGCATCACGCTGGAAAACCGCAGTCCGCAGACGCTGACCTATTATTATCAGATCGACTACTGCCTGGCCAAAGTGCCGGAAGATTGCGCCTACTTCCATGCGCAGTTTCGCCGGGTAAATCCGCTGCCGTATAAAGAAGTGTACACCATTCTCGACGGTGTACAGGGCAAGGGACATTATGTTGGAACCTACATGGCCTGGGGCGTACACAACAACGGCTGGTGGGGCGAAGGCGAGATCAAGTTCTATATGGACGGCGATACCGAATATCCCACCATCTGCGGAACAGGTACCGAAGATTATTTCTGCGGTTCCTACGATTTTGAAAACCCTGTGACGCACGACCGCTACGAAGTGTTTACAACGCCTTATGTGGGCCTGCATCAGGTGATCCTGCCCGATACGCTCTATAAAAGCCAGATGCGCTTTGGCATGTATCGCTGGCATATTCAGGACCCGATCCGTTTCGATGAAAATCTGCGTGTAACGATTCAGGCGCTTGGCTGGCGCAGCGAAGGACGCTACCTGCCTTTGCAGGATGATATTGCATCTGTAGCATACTGGTATCAGACGCTGCCGACCGTACCTTTCCCGAAACTTCTCGACCGCGACGCGCTGGAAGTGATCTAAAAATAAGAAACCCTGCCATGCAGCTGCACGGCAGGGTTTTGTTTATTCATAATAGCGGATACTGGCGATTACTTTTCCGAGAATCGAAACGTCTGTTACACAGATCGGCGCAAAATCCGGGTTTTCCGGCTGCAGGCGAATGTAATCCGGCTCGCGGAAAAAGCGTTTCACGGTTGCTTCATCTTCGATAAGCGCCACCACGATGTCGCCGTCTTCGGCGGTAGGGGTGCGCTCGGCGATGACGTAATCGCCGTCGAGGATGCCGGCGTCTTTCATACTCAGGCCGCTGACATGCAGGGCAAACAATTCCTTGCCCGGTTTTTCGGGGAAGGGGATCGTCCCTTCTACATCTTCAAACGCGAGAATCGGCAAACCGGCCGTAACCTTACCGACGATCGGAACGCTGGCCATCGGGCGGCGGTCTTCGCCGGTGATATGGATGGCGCGATTGAGTCCCGCTTTTCGGGAGATGTATCCGTTTTCCTCCAGCATTTTCAGGTGTGCGTGCACGGTGGAGGTGGAACGCAGGCCGGTAGCTGCGCAGATTTCCCGCACAGACGGCGGCAAACCGTCGCGGGAGCGTTCCTTCAAAAATTGCAGAATCTTCTGTTGGCTGTTCGAAAGCTGCTTCATACCGTACCTCCGCCTTTCTTTTTTATCAGTATAGCATATCCGATCGGAAAATACAAACATTTGTTTGATTTTTCTTTGAGAAATTTTTCTTGCTTTTTGAAAATGGTGTGCTATAATCGGGGCAAGAAAATCCAATCGGGATTAGGAGGAGAAAAATGCTTTCAATTACCCCAAAACCATCATCAAAAATTGAACGAATCAAATGCGAAAACGATCGATTGTTTTTATACAGTGAGGCGCACACGATTTGCCTGACGCCGGTTGCAGAAAGCATTTTGCGGGTGCAGGTTTTGCCTGCGGATCAAACGGAAAATCCGTTTGACGGTTTGCCGGATGGCCCCGGCGTTGAAAAACAGCCGCCTTTTTCGGCCTGGGAAAATGGGAAAGAGGAAAATCGGATTTGGCTGAAGACCGATCTTTTCCGCGCGGAAGTAAACCGCGACACCGCTTTCCTTACGTTTTACCGCCCGGACGGAAGCATTTGCCTGCACGAATGCGGCAGTACGCTTGAAGGCTTCGATTCCCAGCGGATTATCGTCGACGATCAGCTCGTGGTGGAAAAGGTTTCTACGCCCGACGGCCTCAAGCCCCGGATCGTTTCGGCCAATAAAGTGTTTGATAAACGCCTGTATCGTGCCCGCGTTTCGTTTACATGGCCAGAAGAAACTTGCCTCTATGGTTTGGGACAGGCCGAAAACGGAAAACTTAATCTGCGCGGCGGAGAACGGTATCTGAATCAGTCAAACCGTGAAATCGCTATACCGCTGCTGCTTTCCAACCGGGGAGCAGGCATACTTTTTTCGTGCGGCAGCCCCATGATTTTCCGCGACGATGGCGAGGTTTCCACCATGGCAATGGAGGGCGCGCCGCAGCTTGATTATTATATATTGTTCGGCGGTATGGACGAAATGATCGCCGGATACCGCCGGCTTACGGGTGCGGCCGCGCCGCTTCCGCGCTGGGCGTATGGCTATATTCAGTCGCAGGAACGTTACGAAAGTGCACAGGAATTGATCGAAACCGCCGAAGAATACCGCCGCCGCGGGCTTGGTCTGGATGCGTTGGTACTCGACTGGTGCTCTTGGGAAGACGGACAGTGGGGACAGAAAACTTTTGATCCTGCGCGGTTCCCAGACCCGAAGGGAATGATGGAAAAACTGCACGATCTGCACACACGTCTGATGATTTCGATCTGGCCCAATATGGACCCGAGCTGTGCCAATTACCGTGAATTTAAACAGGCGGGCAAACTGCTTCCGGCAACGGAACTTTACGATCCGTTTGATTCTGAGGCGCGGGCGCTTTATTGGCGGCAGGCAAAAGAAGGTCTGTTCGATCACGGAATCGACGCCTGGTGGTGCGATTCCTGCGAGCCGTTCAGTCCGGAATGGTCGCACGAACAGCGGCCCGATCCCGCCCGACAGTACGCCGAATATGTGCAGGACGCGGGGCAATCTATGCCGCTGGATGTATCCAATACCTATGCGCTTGAGCATGCCCGCACAATCTTCAATGGGCAGCGCGCGTGCAGTGAAAAGCGCGTCATGAATCTGATTCGCAGCGCGTATACCGGTCAGCAGAAATACGGGACCGTGCAGTGGTCGGGCGATACCTCGGCCAGCTGGGACACGTTGCGCCGCCAGATCGGCGCGGGGCTGAATTTCTGTGCGTCCGGCCTGCCGTATTGGACGCTCGATATCGGCGCGTTTTTCGTGAAAACGGCGCGTCAGTGGTTTTGGGACGGCGATTATCCGCAGGGACTGGATGATTTGGGCTATCGCGAACTGTATGTGCGCTGGTTCCAGATGGGCGCTTTCCTGCCGGTATTCCGCGCACATGGCACCGATGTGCGCCGCGAAGTCTGGGCATTCGGCGAAGAGGGCAGCGTGTGGTATGAGGCGCTGGCCAAGATGATCCGCCTGCGCTACCGGCTGCTGCCGTATCTGGATGCTTTGGCGCGCGATGTGTGGCAGTCCGGCGGCACGCTGATGCGGATGCTGGCGTTCGATTTTCCGAATGATGCCCGCGCCTGCCAAACGGCGGACGAATTTATGCTAGGCAAAGAACTGCTTGTCTGCCCGGTTTTGCATCCGATGTATTACGAAAAGAATTCCGAGAAACTTTCCGAAATTGCCAAAACGCGCACGGTGTATTTGCCCGAGGGCGCGGATTGGTACGATTTCTGGACGGGCGAACGATTTGAAGGCGGACAGGAGATTGAAGCGGCGGCCGAACTGGAACGCATTCCGGTGTTTGTGCGCGCGGGCAGCATTTTACCGCTTGGAAAAGCCGTACAGCATACCGGAGAGCGTTCCGATACGATTGAACTGCGTGTCTACCCGGGCAAGGACGCCTCGTTTGTGCTGTATGAAGATGCGGGCGACGGTTACGAGTGCCTTGACGGCGCTTATGCCCAAACGCCGGTAAACTGGGATGAACAAACCCAGCGCTTGACAATCGGCAAACGCCAGGGCGGCTGGCCCGGTATGCCGGAAGAACCCCGCTATACGGTGACGGTAGTCGGAAAAGAATAAGCAGAAAATAAAAAAGCGAAACGGCTTCTCCTGCATTAGATGTGCGGGGAGAAGCCGTTTTTCAGTCTATGTGTAAAGTATCGTGCAGAGAGACTTCTGATATAAAAGTTAAAGTTTTCGTCCACCTTTTTCAAAAGGCGGTGGGGTCGAGGGGCGACGCCCTCGGCGCGTTCCGCAGAACGCGAAATTCTTTGACTCATGAAGCGCAGGAGGGTAGCCGAAATCGTCCGGGGGACGATTTCGGCATAGGGAACCCTCGCCGGGGGTTCCCTTTTGAAAGGTGAGCATAAAACTACAAACCAAACAGGGATTGCAGATCTTTTACCATTTGTTCGCAGCCCTGCGGGCGCAGGCTGTATTGCAGGCGGTTGCCGACTTTTTCAACCGAGATTAGCCCGGCCTGCAAAAGCAGGTTCATGTGATGGGAAATTGTGGCGGCAGAAAGCCCAAGCCGTTCCGAAAGCTCGGAACCGCACAGCGAACCTTCGCGCAGGGCAAGCAAAATTTTCAGCCGCTGCCGGTCATCAAGCGCTTTGGCCGCATCAGACAGATGCAGGGTAAGCAGTGTATCTCCGTCTTGTAATAAGTCCATTAAATCAAAGCACAGGCATCCCACATAAAGTAGGGCAGTCGCTCCGGGCTTTAAAGATGTCATCCACATGCCCATGCCGTTCCAGGAGGCAGCAGAAGGACAAATTAAAAAGGTACGGTTTTCGTCAGGTGTATCCTGCATCAGGAACCAGCCCTCTCCGAACGGATCGTTCGGGTTTGCTTCCACCTTTTGTTTCATCGCTTCAAAACTGCGGTCAAACCACGGTTTCAGTTCGGACATGGTCTCCCGGTAGGCGGAGGCGGGGCGTTCGAGAATCGAAAGAACTTCGTCTTCAATTTCCTGTGTGCGGCGGGCCAGGTCGGCGGCCATCCATTTGACTTCGGGCGCAAAATCGGAGTGACTGAGTGCATCCAGAAAAGAATCATAATCGGGGTAGTCATCCCAGCCGGGGGTATCGTTTTGGGGAAGGATATGCGCGGCAGTTTTGATGGAAATCTGCGGCCGCTGTTCGGGCGGGAAGTCATTGGGGGTCAGTTTCAGGCCGATCAGGCGCGCCAAAGCTTCGCCCACGGAAATTTGCCCGGAAGCAAGTGGGGTAAAATAAGCTTCCAAACGGCTCTGCGGCAAGTCTTTGGCGGCTTCTTCCACGGCGATATATAGCCGGTCGAGTGCCTCTCCGGCTTTCAGGAGGTCTTCTTTCTGCTCTTCCACATGATAACGCTGGATAAATTCCTGCATAAACACGCCGGGCAATTTTTTTTCTTCCGGCTTTTTCCGCCACAGCATCAAATTGGCCAGAATAGCAGCCGTATCGGTTAGTACATCGTTATAATATTGGATCGTTACAGGCATAAACAGACTTCCTTTTCAGTGGATTACAGATCGCGCAGGCCGGGAATCCAGCGGACGCAGAGAAAGAACACGAGCGCGATGGCGCCGGTAAAAGACAGGATGAGCGGCACAGGCAGGAAAAGCGCCAGGCCCGAGCAAAGCAGAGCCGAAACAGGCATGGTGCAGCAGAGGACGGCGTTTGTCAGGCCGGAGATGCGTGCCATATAATCGCGGTCCACCGTTTCCATAAACGAGGCGGAAAACACCACGTTTACCATACCGGAGAAGAACCCGTCGAACAAGCAAATGACAAGCAGAGAAGCGAAGCGCAGCCAATCGCCCGGCAAAACTGGAAGCAGACCGAACAGCAGCTGCGGTATGGCAAAGAAAACGCCGCTGAACAGCAGAACCCATCGGCGGGAAAGCCGCTTTTCAATCAACGGGCACACAAACGCGCCCAGACCCATGCCAACGGTTATGCAGATATTGGCGGCGGAAAGCGCAGCTGCGGAAAGCCGAAGATTATCGGCTACAAAAATTGTGAAGAAACTCCCCATCGGCGCAGAGAAGAAATTCAGCATCGCGCCCAGAAGCATCAGCGCCAGAATGGCCGGTGTGCTGCGCGCATAGGAAATGCCGCCTTTGAGTTCGGAAAAATAATCGGAAAGGCGCGAAGCAACCTCTTGTTTTTCTTCGCGGAAGCGCACAGGAATGTAGCTTGCCGCGCAGATAAAGAACGTGGCGGCGTCGATCATCAAAGCGACGGGAATGCCCAGCCCGGCTACCAGTCCGCCAGCACAGGCCAGACCGATCAGTTCCGCCGCGCGGGAAACGCTGCCCCGCAGCGCGGAGGCTGTAGCGTACAGTTCTTTGGGAAGCAAGCGAACAGAAAACGCCGAAGCGGCCGGCACT
The DNA here is from genome assembly GCA_944384905.1 of uncultured Clostridia bacterium. GTDB lineage: Bacteria > Bacillota > Clostridia > Oscillospirales > Acutalibacteraceae > RGIG7265. The sequence continues at coordinate 39,551 of CALWVE010000028.1, read as the reverse complement.
TCGAAGGCTTCTACGCTCGATTGGATCAACACCACCGCAAACAATACCGGTGCGGAAAGCAGACCGTTCCAGAAGAGAATGGCGGTGATTAGAATCATCATGCCGCGGATGGAATCACAGCAGATGATGGTGATGCGCTTGTTCATTTTTTCGGACAAAACGCCCGAAAGCGGCTGCAAAACAATCGTGGGCAGATAATTCACCGCCAGAATCAGCGCCATCAGCGAGGCGCTTCCGGTTACTTCGTACATCATCCACGAAAACGCGATGGCGTCTACGGAATCGCCGAATCGCGAGATCGTATTGCCGAACAGGGTGAACAGAAAGTCGCGCTGTTTAAAGAGCGGACGGTAAACCGAAAGTTTTGATAACATTCAAAACACTCCTTCGATGGATATCGTATTTATACTATACGCTATCATTCGAAAGATGTCAATATAGTATTTCGATAAATTTCGAATAATCAATTTTATCCTTTTCGATTATGCAGCAGCGTTAAAACGCCGCCCAGCGTGTCGCCCATCTGTTTGTATCCCACAGCGGAAGGATGCACCCAGTTGGCGCAGGAGGAAATTTCTACTTCGCTGTAACGGTTCACTTTGTGCGTTTCGCGCGGGAAACCGTAAACCGGGTCGATGGAAGCGAGCATAGGCGAAAGATAGATGTTTTCGTTTTCACAGCCGTCAAATTCGCGCAGCATGGAAGCCGCAATCGCTTTGATATTGAAATCATATTGTTTTGCGCCGCCCGTGCAGCCCAGCTGTTTGCCCCAGGAATAGCTGTCGCCGCCGATGATGGGCATATTCAGCACAATCGGGACGTCGGCCGACCAGCGGCGAATGGCGCCGACCACTTTTTTCATGTTTTCAATAAATTGAGCTACACGCATCGCGGAATCCTCATAGGAACAAAGCTGCAAATCGTTGGCGCCCATCAGAATCGAGATTGCGTCGGGCGTGCATTCCGGATGGCGAGCGATATATTTTTCAAAATCAAAGACGAGTTCCGGCGTATCGCTCAGACATTCTTCGCCGGTTTCGGTGCGGCGCATCAGCTTGCCGCCGCGCGTAAAGGTTTCGCCCGGCTGAATTTCGTAGGGGTCGAAGCCGTCATACACATAGCTGTTGTGGGCGGGATCGGCGACCTGTTGCCAGAATTCCCAGCTGCCGGCGTAGGTTTTGCCGTCTGCTTCGGCGGGGAAGAGGAAGGGCGATTGTTCGGTGTTTTCGAAATACGTTGAAAAAGCCCAGCCGCCCCGGCCTTCGTGGAAGATCGTACCGTTGTAGCTGCGGGTTCCCACAAAGCGCAGATGATGGAGCTTCATGGCCAGATGCTCAATATAGAGCTGCGAGCGGGTCATGCTGTCGCCGATGCACAGCACGCGCAGTGCTTCACTGTGGCGGTGTTTGTCCTGTAAACGGACGGTTACGGTTTTTTCGGCTTTTTTGCGGCCGTAGGCGTCGTAAATTTGAATCGTCAGGGGGAAAGCATCGACGTCGTGCGGATAGGTGTTGATGCACCAGCGGTCGCCGTAATTGCGGCCGTATTCGCATCGAACGAGAATGTCGTCCTGCGGATCGAACGGGGAGAGGATGTTTTTATAGTAGATGTTCCACTCTTCGCTGTCGGTGGGGATCGTTTGCCCGGCTTTGTCCCGGAGCAAATATAATGTTTGGGGCAAAAGAATTTCAATCTTGTTTTCGGACATGTAAATGACAACTCCTTGTCTGCGCCGCCTGCGCAGTTTTTTTCATTATATCAGCCCGAAAAGCGGAATACAAGGCTGATATAAAACCAGCGGAGATTTACATACAAGTAGATCTCCGCCGATTTCTTTTTGATGATGGTTGTATATTTATTCTTGAAAATGTATTAAATATACAAAACAAAGCTTTTACGCGACAGACATTATGAAACACACGGCAACGTGTGATGTATTCGCTTAAATCGACTGCTACATGAAAAACGGCTGAGCTGAAAGAAATGCCCTTGAATCAGCCGAAAAGACGTGATAACGAGAGAATAGGCGCCAAAATCAAAAAAATCAGCAGAAAAATATAAAAAAGCCTTGACAGCAAACTGTCAAGGTGATAAAGTAATATATTGCATCATTATGGGCACAAGCGCCCCTTCCCCTGTTGAATGTATTGTAGCACAACACGGAGAAAAACGCAAGTAGGTTTTCACACTTTTTTGTTCAAAACCCCTGTTTACAGCTTGTGCGATGCAAAAAGAGGACAAAAAACGGACATCTTTTCGGAGCCAGTCGGCAGCCCGAAATGTAAATATATGAATGGAGTGATTGAGCCAATGGTGAATGTCAAACCGGTGAAAGTGGGAAAGAACACGCGCATGAGCTTTTCCAAAATCAACGAAGTTCTCGACATGCCCAACCTGATCGAAATCCAGAAGAATTCCTATAACTGGTTTTTGGAGCAGGGTCTGCGGGAAGTTTTCCGCGACGTTTCGGGTATTACGGATTTCAGCGGCAACCTGGTGCTGGACTTTATTGATTACAAACTGGATGAGACGCCCAATTACAGTGTGGAAGAATGCAAGGCCCGCAACGCCACTTATGCTTCCCATCTTTGCGTCACTGCCCGCCTGCTGAACAAGGCAACGGGCGAGATCAAGGAATCCGAAGTCTTTATGGGCGACTTCCCGCTGATGACCGAAAGCGGTACGTTTGTAATCAACGGTGCCGAACGTGTCATTGTATCCCAGTTGGTTCGTTCTCCCGGTGTCTATTACAAGATGGACCACGATAAGACCGGTAAGGAAATCTACAGCGCAACGGTTATCCCGAACCGCGGCGCCTGGCTGGAATACGAAAACGACGCCAACGACGTTTTCTATGTACGTATCGATAAGAACCGCAAGCTGCCCATTACCGTTTTCATCCGTGCGCTCGGTCTGGGCACCGATCAGGAAATCCGCGATTACTTCGGCAACGATGATCGTATCGAAGCTACGCTGGAAAAAGATACCTGCACCAATAAAGAAGAGGCCCTGTTTGAGGTTTACCGCAAGCTGCGTCCCAGCGAGCCGCCGACGCTCGAGAGTGCACAGTCTCATTTGACCGGCCTGTTCTTCGACGCCCGCCGCTATGATATTTCTCGCGTGGGCCGTTACAAATATAATAAGAAGCTGAATCTGGCCGGCCGTATCACCGGACAGACGCTGACCCGCCCGGTGATCGATCCTTCCACCGGCGAACTGATGGCCGATGCCGGGGTGAATGTCTCCCGTGCGCTGGCCGAAGCGATTGACGATGCCGGTGTTATGACGGCTTACGTGGACGTAAACGGCCGCGAAGTGAAGGTTATCTCCAACGGCATGGTCGATGTAAGCAAGTATGTTTCCTTCGATGCCAAAGAAGAGTGCGGCCTGAACGAGCGCGTGCGCTACAGCGTGCTTTCCGAGATTCTCGATTCCTGCGAAACGGATGAAGAAATCAAGGAACAGTTTGTCGCCCGCTTCAATGAGCTGATCCCGAACCACATCATCATCGATGATATTTTTGCTACCATTAACTATATGAACTGCCTGGCGGTCGGTCTGGGTACCACCGACGACATCGACCACCTGGGCAACCGCCGCATCCGCTGCGTGGGCGAACTGCTGCAGAACCAGTTCCGCATCGGTTTCTCCCGTTTGGAGCGCGTGATCCGCGAGCGCATGACCCTGCAGGCACAGGATCCCGAAACCCTGACGCCCCACGGACTGATCAACATCCGTCCTGTAACGGCGGCTATCAAGGAATTCTTCGGTTCTTCTCCGCTGTCTCAGTTCATGGATCAGACGAACCCGCTGGCCGAACTCAAGCACAAGCGCCGTCTGTCCGCTCTGGGCCCTGGCGGTCTGTCCCGTGACCGCGCCGGTTTCGAAGTGCGTGACGTTCACTATAGTCATTACGGCCGTATGTGCCCGATTGAAACCCCTGAAGGCCCGAACATCGGTTTGATCAACTACCTGGCCACGTTTGCACGCATCAACGAATACGGCTTCATCGAAGCGCCGTATCGCCGCGTAGATAAAGAACATGGCATTGTAACCAGCGAAGTGCGTTATATGACAGCCGATGTGGAAGACGAATTCATTGTAGCCCAGGCGAACGAACCGCTGGACGAAGAAGGCCGCTTCCTTAACAAGCGTATCAACGCCCGCCGCCGTGACGAATTTATTGAAACAACGCCCGATCGCGCCGACTACATGGACGTTTCGCCGCGAATGGTTGTTTCCGTTTCCACGGCTATGATCCCCTTCCTGGAAAACGACGACGCCAACCGTGCTCTGATGGGCGCGAACATGCAGTGCCAGGCTGTTCCGCTGCTGAAGACGGAATCCCCGATCGTTGGTACCGGTATGGAATACCGCGCCGGTATGGACTCCGGTAACTGCGTGCTGGCCAAGCGTGCCGGTGTGGTTAAGAGCGTTTCTGCCGACCAGATTCAGGTTACGGCTGATAACGGCGATATCGATATTTATCATGTCATTAAGTTTATGCGTTCCAACCAGAGCACCTGTATCAACCAGGTTCCCGCGGTTGACGTAGGCGAGCGCGTGGAAGCCGGCCAGTTGCTGGCAGATGGTCCCGCCACCAAGGACGGCGAAGTTTCTCTGGGTAAAAACGCCCTGATCGGCTTTATGACCTGGGAAGGTTACAACTACGAAGACGCCGTTCTGCTCAATGAAAAAATCGTGCGCGACGACGTGTACACTTCCATTCATATTGAAGAGTATGAAATCGAAGCCCGCAACACCAAGCTCGGACCGGAAGACATCACCCGCGATATTCCGAACGTCAGCGAAGATCTGCTGAAGAACCTCGATGAAAACGGTATCATCCGCGTGGGCGCCGACGTGCATTCCGGTGATATTCTGGTAGGTAAGGTTACGCCGAAGGGCGAAACCGAACTGACTGCCGAAGAGCGTCTGCTGCGCGCTATCTTCGGTGAAAAAGCCCGTGAAGTGCGCGACACCTCGCTGCGCGTGCCCCACGGTGAATACGGTATCGTTGTGGACGTTAAGGTCTTTACCCGCGAAAACAGCCACGACGAACTCAACCCCGGCGTAAACAAGGTTGTCCGCTGCTACATTGCTCAGAAGCGTAAGATTTCCGTGGGCGATAAGATGGCCGGCCGCCATGGTAACAAGGGTGTTGTATCCCGTATTCTGCCCGAAGAAGAAATGCCCTTCCTGCCCGATGGCCGTCCGTTGGATATCGTGTTGAACCCGCTGGGCGTGCCGTCCCGTATGAACATCGGACAGGTGCTTGAAGTGCATCTGGCTCTGGCCGCCAAGGCACTGGGCTGGAAGATCATGACGCCCGTATTCGACGGCGCACACGAAGAAGATATCCGCGCCTGCTTCCGTGCAGCCGGTCTGGATGAAAGCGGTAAGGTTTGGCTGCGCGACGGCCGTACCGGCGAATACTTCGACAACCCCGTTACCGTGGGTTATATGTACTACCTCAAACTCCACCATCTGGTTGACGATAAGATTCATGCCCGTTCCACCGGTCCCTACAGCTTGGTTACGCAGCAGCCGCTGGGTGGTAAAGCTCAGTTCGGCGGTCAGCGTTTCGGTGAAATGGAAGTATGGGCCCTGGAAGCTTACGGCGCAGCTTACACCCTGCAGGAAATCCTGACGGTGAAGTCCGACGACGTGGTGGGCCGTGTCAAGACCTACGAATCCATTGTTAAGGGACAGAACATTCCGAAATCCGGTATTCCGGAATCCTTCAAGGTTCTGGTTAAGGAACTGCAGTCTCTCGGCCTGGATATCAAGGTGCTGGATAAGAACAACGAAGAAATCGACCTCAAGCAGGACTTTGAAGAAGATGACAACATCGGCTTCACGCCCGCAGACGATATGTTCGACGAACCCAATGTGGCCGACAATCTCGACGGCTACAACGTGGAAGATCCCGATGATGGGGACGACGATCTGTTTGCCGACGATCAGGATCTGTTTGATTTGGGCGACGACAGCGATGACGATACAGACTTTTAATGGCAGGGGGCATAGCAATGGAATTTAACGTGTTTGAATCGATTAAAATTGGCCTGGCTTCCCCGGATAAGATCCGCGAGTGGTCTTATGGCGAAGTAAAAAAGCCCGAAACCATCAACTACCGTACCCTCAAGCCCGAACGCGACGGTCTGTTCTGTGAGCGTATTTTTGGGCCTATCAAAGACTGGGAGTGCCATTGCGGCAAATACAAACGTATTCGCTACAAGGGCAAGATCTGCGACCGCTGCGGCGTTGAAATCACCCGCAGCAAGGTTCGCCGTGAGCGCATGGGCCATATCGAACTGGCCGCTCCGGTCTCTCATATCTGGTATTTCAAGGGTATCCCGTCCCGTATGGGTTTGATCCTCGACATTTCTCCGCGTATGCTGGAAAAAGTTCTCTACTTTGCCATGTATATCGTAACCGATCCGGGCTCTGCAAGAGAACTTTCCAAAAAGCAGTTCCTCAACGAAAAAGAGTACCGCGATATGCGTGAAAAATATGAGGATGATTTCGATGCAGCCATGGGCGCAGAAGCCATCAAGAAGCTGCTGCAGGAAATCGATCTCGATCAGCTTTCGGCCGAACTGAAAGCCGATCTGGAAGGCGCTTCCGGCCAGAAGCGCATGCGTATCCTCAAGCGTCTGGAAGCTGTAGAAGCCTTCCGCATGTCCGGCAACCGTCCGGAATGGATGATTCTCGACGTTGTGCCGGTTATCCCGCCGGATATCCGCCCTATGGTTCAGCTCGACGGTGGCCGCTTTGCCACCTCCGACCTGAACGATCTGTATCGTCGTGTAATCAACCGTAACAACCGCTTGAAGCGCCTGCTCGAGCTGGGTGCTCCGGATATCATTGTTCGCAACGAAAAGCGTATGCTGCAGGAAGCTGTAGACGCCCTGATCGACAACGGCCGCCGCGGCCGTCCGGTTACCGGCCCCAACAACCGCCCGCTCAAATCGCTTTCCGATATGCTCAAAGGTAAGCAGGGTCGTTTCCGTCAGAACCTGCTGGGTAAGCGTGTTGACTATTCCGGCCGTTCCGTTATCGTTGTAGGCCCCGAACTGAAAATGTATCAGTGCGGTCTTCCGAAGGAAATGGCTCTGGAACTGTTCAAACCTTTCGTTATGAAGCGCCTGGTGGAAACCGCCGTTGTGGGCAACATCAAGGCTGCCCGTAAGGCTGTGGAACGTGCCCGTCCCGAAGTTTGGGATGCTCTGGAAATCGTAATCAAGAACCATCCGGTCATGCTCAACCGTGCACCTACGCTGCACCGTCTGGGTATTCAGGCGTTCGAGCCCGTGCTGGTAGAGGGCCGCGCCATCAAACTGCATCCGCTGGTTTGCGCCGCCTTTAACGCTGACTTCGACGGTGACCAGATGGCCGTTCACGTGCCGCTTTCCAGCGAAGCTCAGGCTGAAGCTCGCTTCCTGATGCTGGCCGCGAACAACCTGCTCAAGCCTTCCGACGGTAACCCCGTGGCTGTGCCTTCGCAGGATATGATCCTCGGTTCCTATTATCTGACGATGACCAAAGACGGCGAACCCGGCGAAGGCAAAGCGTTCCGCAATGTGGAAGAAGCCCTCATGGCTTACGATGCCAAAGTGGTTACGCTGCATTCCAAAATCAAGGTGCGCCGCACCGTAGAATATAAGGGCGAGACCTACACCGGTCTGGTCGATACCACGGTGGGTCAGATTATCTTCAACCGTCCGGTTCCGCAGGATCTCGGTTTCATCAACCGTGACAATCCGGATGAAGTGCTGCATTTTGAAGTTGACTTCCTGGTCGGCAAGAAGCAGCTGCAGAAGATCATCGACCGCTGCATGAAGGTACACGGTACCGAACGTACGGCTGAACTGCTGGACGAACTGAAAGCCCAGGGTTATAAATACTCCACGATCAGTGCTCTCACGTTTGCTGTGTGCGATGCTCTGATTCCGGAAGAAAAGAAGACCTTGCTGGCTGCCGCCGACGCAACTGTTGCGGCTATCTACGACGATTACAACGAAGGTTTGCTGTCCGATTCCGAACGCAGCGCCTTGATCCTGAAAGAGTGGGAAGAAACCAAGAAGAAGGTTTCCGACGCCGTAAAGAACGGTTTCGACCGTTACAACCCCGTGTTCATCATGACCGACTCCGGTGCCCGTGGTTCTATGGATAACGTGACCCAGCTGGCCGGTATGCGCGGACTGATCGCCAACACCTCCGGTAAAGTTATCGAAATTCCGATTCGTGCCAACTACCGTGAAGGTTTGAACATCCACGAATACTTCATTTCTTCTCGTGGTGCTCGTAAAGGCTTGGCCGATACCGCTCTGCGTACCGCTGACTCGGGTTACCTGACCCGTCGTCTGGTTGACGTAGCTCAGGAAGTTATTGTTCGCGAAGACGACTGCCATGCTACCGAAGGTCTGGAAGTCTTCGATATCCGCGAGAGCGAGGACAAGGAACCGATCGAATCCATGAAGGAGCGTCTGTTCGGCCGTTATCTGCTGGAAGATTTCGTGGACGAAAAGACCGGCGAAGTTATCGTTTCCAAGGATAAGATGATGGACGAAAACGACACGGCCAAGATCGTGGCATCTGGCGTGGAAAAGATCAAGATCCGCTCCATTCTGCATTGCCGCACCAAGCACGGCGTGTGCAAAAAGTGCTATGGTATCAACTTGGCTACCGGCCAGTCGATTCCGATCGGCGAAGCTGTTGGTATCATCGCTGCTCAGTCCATCGGTGAACCCGGTACACAGCTGACCATGCGTACGTTCCATACGGGCGGCGTGGCCAGTGCCGACGATATCACACAGGGTCTTCCCCGTGTTGACGAACTGTTCGAAAGCCGCAAGCCCAAGCACGTGGCCATCGTCAGCGAAATCGGCGGCGTTGTTTCCTTTGAAGAAGTCAAGAAGAACCGCCATGTTGTGGTTACCGATAACGCGAACAAGGAATCCCGTTCGTATCTGATCCCGTTTGGTTCTACCATCCGCGTGAAGGAAGGCCAGATCATCGAGAAGGGCGAACGTCTGACCGAAGGTTCTGCCAACCCGCATGATATTCTCGCCATCAACGGTGAAGATGCCGTTCAGAACTACCTGATTCAGGAAGTACAGAAGGCTTACCGTCAGCAGGGTGTAGATATCAACGATAAGCATATCGAAATCATTGTCCGCCAGATGCTGCGCAGGGTTCGTGTAGAAGACGAAGGCGATACCGATCTGATCGTCAGCGGCTTTATCGATCGCAGCGAAGTGCTGGCTGCCAACGAAAAGATTGCTGAGCGCATCGCCAAGGGCGAAACCGGTCTGCGCGAAGCCACCTATACACCGGTTCTGCTGGGTATCACCAAGGCTTCTCTGGCAACCGATTCCTTCCTGTCCGCCGCATCCTTCCAGGAAACCACGCGCGTGCTGACCGATGCCGCCATCAGAGGCAAGGTCGATCCGCTGCTGGGCCTGAAAGAAAATGTTATCATCGGTAAGCTGATTCCGGCCGGTACGGGTATGCAGTGCTATAGCGATGTAGAAGTTGTGCCTGCAAACGCTCCGGACGCCGAAAGCGGCGCTGACAAAATTGTCAGCGAAAATATGCCGGAACACGCCGAAGAAGAGCAAATTAACGCTTGACAAACGGCGCTCGCGTCAGTATAATCTATATTTGAGCGGTTAAATTTGAGATTTGCAGTCGAATCCCGTCCGAAACAATGCTTTCGGACGGATTCCGGCTGTTTTTTCCTTGATTTATTTCGCTTTTTGTATGTTTGCTGCCAACATGGGCATCCTAAAAGATAGCCGTGTTTGCATAGATCCAATCTTATGTCAGGAGGTGTCATATGCCTACATTTAACCAGCTGGTGCACACCGGTAGAAAAGAAGCCGAAAAGAAGGCCAAGGCTCCCGCTTTGCTGAAGGGATGGAACTCCAAGAAGAGAGTTCAGATCGATCAGGATTCTCCGCAGAAGCGTGGCGTTTGCACGTCTGTTAAGACTGCTACCCCGAAGAAGCCGAACTCCGCTCTTCGTAAAATCGCGCGTGTCCGCCTTTCCAACGGCATCGAAGTAACAGCTTATATCCCGGGTGTGGGTCACAACCTGCAGGAGCACTCCGTCGTTATGATTCGCGGCGGCCGTGTTAGAGACCTGCCTGGTACCCGTTACCACATCATCCGCGGTACGCTGGATGCGCAGGGTGTTGCCAAGCGTATGCAGGCCCGTTCCAAGTACGGTGCTAAGCGTCCGAAGGCCGGTGCAGCCAAGAAGTAATCTTCCTCTATAAGGAAGGATTTGCACCCAACATGACAGAAATCATTCGGCCCGCCGCCATTTGGCGGCAGAGCGTTCAGTATAGAGCGGCATTTGCCGCAGTAAGTATATTGAGCCTCTCGGCCTGCGGGAGTATGTCAACTTTCGAGTACCTATGAATTCATTCAAATTTATGAAGGAGGGAAGAAAATGCCAAGAAGAGGCAATATTGCAAAACGTGATGTTTTGCCTGATCCGATTTATAATTCCAAACTCGTGACCCGTCTTGTGAACAACATCATGTACGACGGTAAGAAGGGCGTTGCTCAGAAGATCGTGTACGGTGCGTTCGACATCGTGGCCGAGAAAACCGGAAAAGACCCGCTCGAAGTCTTCGAGCAGGCTATGGAAAATGTTATGCCCAGCGTTGAGGTTAAGGCTCGTCGTGTAGGTGGTGCCAACTACCAGGTTCCGATCGAAGTCCGTCCCGAACGCCGTCAGACCCTCGGTCTGCGTTGGGTTACCGCTTATTCCAGAACTCGTTCCGAAAGAACGATGAAAGAAAGACTTGCCGGTGAAATCCTCGACGCATGCAACGGCGCCGGCGGTGCCGCAAAGAAGCGTGACGATACCCATAAGATGGCCGAAGCCAACAAGGCTTTTGCACACTTCAGATGGTAATCAGTATTTAAGGAGGAAAATATGCCTAGGCAGGTACCACTTAACTTAACTCGTAATATCGGTATCATGGCTCACATCGATGCCGGTAAAACCACCACTACCGAGCGTATCCTCTACTACACCGGCGTTAACTATAAAATCGGCGAAACCCACGACGGTACCGCTACGATGGACTGGATGGCTCAGGAACAGGAACGCGGCATTACGATTACGTCTGCTGCTACCACCTGCTACTGGACCGGTTCCAACCACCAGTATCCCCAGCACCGTATCAACATCATTGATACGCCTGGTCACGTGGACTTCACCGTTGAAGTACAGCGCTCTCTGCGCGTACTGGACGGTTCCGTTACGGTTTTCTGCGCCAAGGGTGGCGTAGAACCCCAGTCCGAAACCGTTTGGCGCCAGGCCAATGAATATTCCGTTCCGCGTATGGCTTATGTCAACAAGATGGATATCATGGGCGCCGACTTCTATCGTGTAGTACGCATGATGCGCGATCGTCTCAAGTGCAACGCTGTGCCGATTCAGCTGCCGATCGGTTCCGAAGATACCTTTAAGGGCATCATCGACCTGGTAGAAATGAAGGCTGACGTGTACTACGACGATTTCGGCAAGGACATGCGTGTGGAAGAAATTCCCGAAGACATGAAGGAAATTGCCGAACAGTATCACACCGAACTGATCGAGCACGTTGCCGAAATGGACGACGAACTGATGGAACTCTACCTGATGGGTGAAGAAATCCCGGTAGAAGACATCAAGCGCGTAATTCGTAAATCCACCATCGCCAACACCATGGTTCCGGTAACCTGCGGTACCTCTTATCGTAATAAGGGTGTACAGAAGCTGCTGGATGCCATTATCGATTATATGCCCGCTCCGACGGATGTTCCGGATATCAAGGGTGTTAACCCCGAAACCGAAGAGGAAGAAACCCGTCCGTCTTCCGACGATGAGCCGTTTGCAGCTCTCGCATTTAAGATTGCTACAGACCCGTTCGTAGGTAAGCTGTGCTTCTTCCGTGTGTATTCCGGTACCGTCAATGCCGGTGCTACTGTATACAACTCCGTTAAGGATAGCAAAGAGCGTCTGGGCCGTATTGTTCAGATGCACTCCAATCACCGTACCGACCTGGAGACGGTGTATGCGGGTGACATCGCTGCTGCTATCGGTCTGAAGAACACCACGACCGGTGATACGCTGTGCGATGAAGATCATCCTATTATCCTCGAATCCATGAACTTCCCGGAACCGGTTATCCGCGTGGCTATCGAGCCCAAGACGAAGGCCGGTCAGGAAAAGATGGGTATTGCTCTTTCCAAGCTGGCTGAAGAAGACCCGACCTTCAAGGCTTATACCGATGAAGAAACCGGTCAGACCATCATCGCTGGTATGGGTGAGCTCCATCTGGAAATCATCGTGGACCGTCTGCTCCGCGAATTCAAGGTGGAAGCCAACGTAGGTGCCCCGCAGGTTGCCTATAAGGAAACCATCCGTCAGACCAAAGAGCAGGAAACCAAATATGCCCGTCAGTCTGGTGGTAAAGGTCAGTACGGTCATGTTAAGATCCGTATCGAACCCAACCCGGGCAAAGGCTACGAGTTTGTCAACGCCGTTGTCGGCGGTGCAATCCCGAAGGAATTCATCCCGGCTGTTGACCAGGGTATCCAGGGCGCTATGCTCTCCGGTGTACTCGCCGGCTACAATGTAGTAGATACCAAGGTTACGCTGTACGATGGTTCTTATCATGAAGTTGACTCCTCTGAAATGGCCTTTAAGATTGCCGGTTCTATGGCATTCAAAGAAGCTATGCGCAAGGCCGATCCGGTCCTGCTGGAGCCCATCATGAAAGTTACGGTTATCGTTCCCGACGAATACATGGGCGACGTTATCGGCGACCTGAACTCTCGCCGCGGTATGATTCTGGGTATGGACGCTATTCCTGGCGGCCAGCAGATCAACAGCGAAGTTCCGCTTTCCGAAATGTTTGGTTACGCCACCGACCTGCGTTCTAAAACACAGGGCCGCGGCCAGTACACCATGGAACCCGCTCATTATTCCGAGGTTCCGAAGTCCGTATCTGAAAAGATCATTAGCGATCGAAACAAAAAGGCTGAATAATTTTAGTCGCATGACTTGATTTTTTCAGGCCATTTTGTTAGAATATGTTTTAAGGAATTCAATAAATTTGCATCTGCATAAAGGAGGAAATTCCAATGGCAAAGGCCAAGTTCGAAAGAAATAAGCCCCATGTTAACATCGGTACGATTGGTCACGTTGACCACGGCAAGACCACGCTGACTGCTGCTATCACCAAGGTGCTGGCAATGAAGGGCGACGCCGAATTCACCGATTACTCCAACATCGATAAGGCTCCCGAAGAAAGAGAACGTGGTATCACGATCAACACCGCTCACGTGGAATATCAGACTGATAAGCGTCACTATGCTCACGTTGACTGCACCGGCCACGCTGACTATGTTAAAAACATGATCACCGGTGCTGCTCAGATGGACGGTGCTATCCTGGTAGTATCCGCTGCTGACGGTCCGATGCCCCAGACCCGTGAGCACATCCTGCTCTCCCGTCAGGTAGGCGTGCCCTACATCGTCGTATTCATGAACAAGTGCGACCAGGTTGACGACGAAGAACTGCTCGAGCTGGTAGAAATGGAAATCCGTGATCTGCTGACCGAGTATGAATTCCCGGGCGACGACATTCCGATCATCAAGGGTTCCGCTTATCAGGCTCTGGTTAGCGAATCCAAGGACATCAATGCTCCTGAATACAAGTGCATTCTGGACCTGATGGACGCTGTTGATGAATATATCCCGACTCCGGAACGCAAGGCTGATCAGCCGTTCCTGATGCCTGTTGAAGACGTATTCACGATCACTGGTCGTGGTACTGTTGCTACCGGCCGTGTAGAACGTGGCCAGCTGCGTACTTCCGAAGAAGTTGAAATCATCGGTCTGACCGACGAGCGCAAGAAGTCCGTTGTTACCGGTATCGAAATGTTCCGTAAGACTCTGGACTACGCTGAAGCCGGCGACAACATCGGCGCTCTGCTCCGTGGTGTTCAGAGAACCGATATCGAACGCGGTCAGGTTCTGTGCAAACCCGGCACGGTTAACCCGCACACCAAGTTCAAGGGCCAGGTTTACGTTCTGACCAAGGATGAAGGCGGCCGTCATACTCCGTTCTTCAACAACTATCGTCCTCAGTTCTACTTCCGTACCACCGACGTTACCGGCGTAATCTCTCTGCCCGAAGGTGTTGAGATGTGCATGCCTGGTGATAACGTTGACATGGATGTTGAACTGATCACCCCCATCGCTATGGAAGTTGGTCTGCGTTTCGCTATCCGTGAAGGCGGCCGTACGGTTGGTTCCGGCGTTGTTACCGAAATCTATGCCTAATTTCCGGCATTCTTAACAATTGAATCTTTTCTTCGGGGCGGGGTGTAATTCCCCACCGGCGGTGATCCCTTTTGGGCAAGCCCGCGAGCCATTTGGTTGATCCGGTGTGATTCCGGAGCCGACGGTATAGTCCGGATGATAGAAGAAACGTGATCTTTTGATAAGGCATTGTTGCGCCCTGCAGGTTTCTGCAGGGCGTTTTTGCTTTATCCCATGAACATCTTCACGTTTCTCCATTTTTTGTGAGGTGAAATGTTGATGTCTGTTTCTCATTCTGTTAGCCGCAGCAGTTCGGATCGACTGCATAAAATGGTTGTTGTCGCTATGCTGTGTGCGCTTGCGTATTTGTGCGTTTTCGTTTTCCATTTTAAGGTAGGCTTTTTGACATTCGACGCCAAAGATGCGATTCTTACGCTCGCGAGTTTCTTATATGGACCGATTGCGGGAATTGTTGCTTCTTTGATCGTTTCGTTTGTAGAATTTTTTACGATCAGTGATACCGGCGTTTATGGTTTTCTGATGAACTTTGCTTCCAGTGCCGCGTTTGCAGGTGTGGCTGGATTGGTTTATCGTTATCGTCACACAATTTCCGGTGCAATCTTGGGTTTGGTCGCTGCGATTGTTTCGATGACAGCCGTTATGATGGTTTTGAATTTGCTGATCACGCCTTATTACATGCATTGTTCGATGCAGGATGTTGTGGCCTTGATTCCCACCTTGCTGCTTCCGTTTAACCTGATGAAAGCAGTTATGAATGCCGCATTGGCTTATTTGTTGTATCGCCCGGTTCGTTCAGCGCTTTCCGCTTCACGCTTGCTGCCGAAAACGGAACATCCTGTGGCTTCTCGAGCTGTTTCTGTTGGGGCTGTAGCCGTAGCCTTAGTCTTGATTGCAGGCGTGGTTTTCTGCTATATTTTTGTTTTAAACGGAAGTTTCCAGCTTTTTCGTGCTTGACAGTGTAGCTTGAATATGCTATACTATTTCCCGTTAAAAATGAATATACCCTTATCAAGAGTGACGGAGGGAACAGGCCCTGTGATGTCCGGCAACCTGCTTTTTGCAAGGTGCTAATTCCTGCGGTATCAAAACCGAAAGATGAGGTTCTAACGCCGTCGGTTTTGCCGTCGGCGTTTTTTGTTGGTTGATAAGGGAATGGGAAGACAGGCGCTGCCTGTGAGATTGTTGATGGAGGTATGCAGTATGGCAAGAAAGTTTTTTACGTCTGAATCGGTTACCGAAGGGCATCCGGATAAAGTCTGCGACCAGATTGCAGACGCGGTACTCGATGAAATTCTTCGGCAGGACCCGCAGGCTCACGTTGCTTGCGAGGTAACGGCTACTACGGGTATTGTAAGCATCATGGGCGAAATTTCCACCACCTGCTATGCGGATATTCCCGCTGTTGCCCGTCAGGTGATTTGTGATATCGGCTATAATGATCCGGCCTGCGGATTTAACGGCAACACCTGTGCCGTGGTGACTTCGATTGACGTGCAGTCCCCGGATATTGCGATGGGCGTCAACCAGTCTTATGAAGCCCAGAATGGCGAAGCGGACGAGCTGGATCGTACGGGCGCTGGCGACCAGGGCATGATGTTTGGGTTTGCCTGCGATGAAACGCCCGAATTGATGCCGGCAGCTATTTCGTATGCACATCGCCTTTCCCGCCGTTTGGCTCAGGTTCGTAAGGAAGGTATTCTGAATTATCTGCGTCCCGATGGAAAAACGCAGGTTACGGTAGAATATGACGGTGACACCGTTAAACGTGTAGATACCGTGGTTGTTTCCACTCAGCACGATGAAAATGTTACACTGGAACAGATTCGCCGCGACATTGTAGAGCATGTTATTCGTCCGGTGATTCCGGCTGAACTGCTGGATGATGAAACCAAATACTATGTGAACCCGACCGGCCGTTTTGTAATCGGCGGCCCTGTAGGCGACAGCGGCCTTACGGGACGCAAGATTATCGTCGATACCTATGGCGGTTACGGCCGTCATGGCGGCGGTGCTTTCTCGGGTAAAGATCCGACGAAGGTAGACCGTTCCGCAGCTTACGCCGCCCGTTATGCTGCCAAAAACGTGGTGGCAGCCGGTTTGGCTAAAAAGTGTGAAATTCAGATCGCCTATGCAATCAGTGTGGCACATCCCGTTTCCATTCTGGTAGATACGTTTGGAACCGGCGTGGTAGCCGATGAAAAGATCGCCGAGGCTGTGTCTCAGGTATTTGACCTGCGTCCGAATGCAATCATTCGTGATCTGGGTTTGCGCAATCCGATCTATCGCCCGCTGGCCGCTTATGGTCATATGGGCCGCGAAGATCTGGGTGTGGCTTGGGAAAAGACCGACCGTACCGAAGCGCTCCGTAAAGTTGCATTGGCATAAATAAACTGTTTTAAATCCCCTGTAGTCTAACAAGCTGCAGGGGACTTTTTTATTTAATAATTTAGTAAAATAAATTACGCTTTAGTTTGCTAATGAATATACAGTATTGTATTTTTTCTTTGATTGTACTATAATGAGCAAAAAGGTGTGAATTGTAAAAAAATGGTGTGAACAGTATAAAAACAAACAAAAATTTGTTTGTTTGAGTTTTTTGGAGACTTTTCTGGCTTCGGCCGTAAAGTATATTTATTTTAGGAGGAAGAAAAATGTCTGGCAAACTCAAGAAACTTTTGAGTCTTGCATTGGTGTGCCTGATGGTTCTCGCAGTTGTCAGCCCTCAGCTGGCTGTTTCAGCAGCGGGAAACGGCGATTCCAGTGTGACTCAGACAGGAAAATCCACGAAAAACAAGCCTACCAAAACGGTAACAGACGCAGATGTTCAACAAATGCAGGTGCGTTTTTATGCGGTTGGTACGGAAGAGCTCAACCCCAATGATGAGCTGTTTTCTGTAGGCGGTAATTCGGGTAAAATCGAAACCAATACCACCTATGAAATTGGCGAAATCTATGGTAACGATCAGGATGGTTACAAGATCGATATCACCTTCCATTTTGCTTCTGGTGAACAGTTGGAAGCCAACGGCAGAGATGCCTTTAATAGACATCCGGTTTTGTCGCAGTATCCTGAATGGCAGGGCAACTGGGTCTATGATTTTACTCGCTGCTCCGCCGATCAGACGCTGACACTCGTTTATAATTCCAACAGCAGAAAGTGGGTTGTTCCGGGTTCTACCAATATGACTTCCGCTGTGGCGAATGTCATTCAGCTTTATATGAAGTTGGATAATCCGGAAGTCTATACCGTTACTTATACGGATGGTGTAGAAAACGAAGAAGTTTTTGCTGATCAGGTGTATGAAGTAAACGAAGGCGAGGCTACCCCGGCGTTCAAAGGCACGCCTAAGCGTACCAATTGGGTCTTTACCGGTTGGTCTCCGGAAGTCAGCGAAACCGTAACCGGCAGCGTGACGTATGTTGCTCAGTGGGAAAAGGCAACCGCCAACAAGCCCACCAAAATGATTACGGATGCAGATGTAAAAGATATGGGCATTCGAATCTATGCTATGGGCACGGATGTTGTCAATGTAAATGAGGAGTTCTTCTCCACAGACGTTCGAATCAACAATTATGATGTTGGTTATGAAATTGGTGAAATCTATGGTAACGATGTAGACGGCTATTACATCGATATCGATTTCCATTTTGTTTCGGGCGGCACGCTGGAAGCTTACGGCAGAGATACTTTTAATAACCATGTAATTCTGAAGAATTATCCTGAATGGCAGGGTAACTGGGTATTTGATTTCGACAGCAATAAGGCTTATGGCGCCGATCAGACGCTGACCCTGGAATACAGCACCAAATACAAAAGATGGGTTGTTCCGGGCGCCAATAACGCAACTGCCGCAACCGGCAATAAAATCAAGCTCTATATGAAGCTTGTGAATGAAACCGTAACCTACACCGATGGTGTAGACGGCGAAGAAGTCTTTGCCGATCAGGTGTATAACGTAGCTGTTGGTGATGCTACGCCGGCATTCGTTGGTACACCTAGCCGTGATAACTGGGTCTTTACCGGTTGGTCTCCTGAAGTCAGCGAAACGGTTACCGACAGTGTGGTTTATGTCGCTCAGTGGGCCCCTGTTAAGTATACCCTGACCATGGATGATGGTTCTAAGACTACAACGAAAGAAGTAGAATACGGCCAGGCTCTGGGTCAGCTGCCTACGCCCACCAAAGAAGGTTATACTTTTGAAGGTTGGTATGATGAACAGGGCAACAAGGTTGACGAGAACACGATTATGACCGGAAACATGCTTATCACTGCTAAATGGGCAAAACAGAGCAGTGGAAACACCGGAGATAATCAGGATGGCGATAACACCGGTAATACCGGCAACACAGGCAATACCGGTAGCGGTTCCAGCAACGGTACGCCTACTACGGGCGAAGAAGTACCGGTTATGGGCCTTGTGGCTGCCATGACGCTGTCTGCTTGTGCAGCTTGCGGTCTGGTTGTTTTGCGCAAAAAGAAAGCGCTGTAATAATCAAGTTCTCTTCTTTTTGAAGGCATGAAATAAGGCAGGGTCTTTCCCAAACGGGGAAGACCTTGTTTTTTATTTTGATCGCGGTTTTCATTAGGAGGATTCCGGTTTTTCTTTGCCTTTGGCTTGCGATTGCTTCTAAAACCGTGTACAATAAATTTAACACATCCGGCGGACAATCGTCCGTTCGGCCTGTTTTTGCATAAGCTGAAAACAGGAGGTGTGTTTGTGTGGAAATTTTAGGCGGCCTGGTGTTGGCAATTGTTTTCACGGCAGGCCTTGTTGATCTGATTCGCGTGTTCCGGTTTTGGCTGCTCAAACCGCTGTGTTATCCGCCGATTGTGGTGCAGCTTTTGCTGGAAAATGAGGAAGAATGTGAATATCAGCTGCGCGCCGCAGTGGAGCGGATTCGCTGGATGGGCGCACCGTCCACTTTGCGGGTGCAATGCATCAATCCCGGGCAGAATCCGCAGATTCAGGCGGTGATTCATCGTTTTGCAGCGCGGTATCGGTTTATTGAAGAGTAAAGGATGAGAAAAAATGGGCGTTTTTCGCGTAGGACTCAAAAAAGTTGTGGATGATTCTTATGATATCCAAATCGGCGCGGGGCTGGCTCCGGTGTTGGTGGAAGACCTGAAAAACGGGTTGGTGCCGGGAGTAAGCCGCTATGCGGTGGTAACCGATTCTAATGTTGCCCCGCTTTACGGTGAGGCGATTTGCGATGGATTGCGGGCGGCAGGACTTTCGGCTGAATTGTTTACGATTCCGGCCGGAGAAAAAAGTAAAGTCCGCGCCGTAAAAGAACAGCTCGAAGATGCTTTGCTTGAAAAAGGCTTTCGCCGGGATAGCTGCGTGGTGGCTGTGGGCGGCGGCGTGGTGTCGGATCTGGCCGGCTTTATGGCCGGTACGTTCGGGCGCGGCGTGCCGTTTTTGAATTTTGCTACCACGCTGCTGGCGGCAGCGGATGCTTCCGTTGGCGGAAAAACGGCGGTAGATACACCGCTGGCTACCAACCTGATCGGCCTGATTTATCAGCCGAAAAAGGTATACATCGATATCGAGGCCTGGAAAACGCTGCCGCACCGCCAGATGGTGAGCGGTATGGCCGAAACGATTAAGCACGCCTGTATGGCAGACGCGGACTTTTTTGCTTTTTTGGAACAGCACATGGATGAAATTTATGCGTTCGATCCGACTGTTTGCATGCATGTGGCCGAAACAAACGCACACATCAAATACCAGGTTGTGATGCAGGATGAGCGCGAAACCGGCATGCGCGAAATTCTGAATTTAGGTCATACAGTGGGGCGCGCGCTGGAAACGGCCAGCGGTTATAGCCTGTTCCACGGAGAAGCCGTGGCTGTAGGCTTGATGGCGCAGGCAAAGCTCGGCGTACGCTACGGATTTATGACACAAGAAGAAGCAGACCGCGTAGAAGCGCTGCTGCGCAAAGCCGGGCTTCCGGTGCGTCTGCCGGAAGGCATGAATGTGGAAGAACTGGTGCGCAAGCTGTATACGGATAAAAAGGTACGCGGCGGACGTTTGCGTTTTGTTTTCCAGAAAGGTATCGGCGAGATGATGACCTTCGGCGAAAACAGTTACGCACGTCCCGTTTCGGAAGAAGATGCAAGGGCAGTCTTGGAAGCCCTGCAATAAAGGATGACCGGTTTGGAAAAAGAACCTTTGTATGAGATGACGGGCACGGTGGAACACATCGTGTTCCGCAACGATAAAAATCAATATACCGTGCTGGAAGTCTCTTGCGGGGACGAAGGGCTTGTCACAGTCGTGGGAACGTTCCCGTTTGTCAGCCCCGGGGAAGAGCTGCATATTTACGGAACCTGGTCGAACCACCCAACATTTGGGCCGCAGTTTAAGGCCGAAACGTTTGAACACCGCCGCCCGGCTACGGCCGCCGCTATGCTGCGCTATCTTTCTTCGGGCGCGGTGAAGGGAATCGGCCCGGCCACGGCTGGGAAAATTATTGAACTGTTCGGCGAAAATGCGCTGGAAGTGATTTCGCATGAACCGGAACGCTTGTGCGTGGTGAAAGGCATTACCAAAGAGAAAGCGCGCAAAATCTCGGAAGAGCTGAATAAAGTGAACGGAATTCGGGAATTGCTGCTGTATGCGGGCGCGTTTGGCATCAACCCGGAAGACGCCGTGCGGGTATGGAAACGATTCGGTTCGGCATCGATTGAGACGATCCGGGAAAATCCTTACTGCTTGTGTGAGGATTCGCTGGAAATCAGCTTCGATTGCGCGGACGCCATTGCGGCTTCGATGGAGCGCCCGCAGGATGATGCCGGGCGTGTTCGCGCGGGGATTGTCCATGTGTTGCGCCACAACCTCAACAACGGGCACACATGTCTGCCTGCGGACAAGCTTACTTTGGCGGCCTCGCACCTATTGGGCGTGGAAGAGGAGCGAACGCAGGAGGAACTGGTTCAGCTTTGCGCATGCGGTGCGCTGATTGCCGAAGGTTTTTCCGGAAAAGCGTTTGTATTTCTGCCCAAGCTGTATCGGGCGGAATCTTATGCCGCCGAGCGGCTCGACACACTGCTGCGTTTTCCGGCGCAGGTTCTGGAAAATGCGGGCAAACGTATCTGTGAAATTGAGCGCGAAACCGGTTTTTGCTATGCCGAAAAACAGCGGGAAGCCATCCTTTGCGCGCTGGAAAAGGGCATGCTGATCTTAACCGGTGGCCCCGGAACCGGTAAAACTACTACGCTCAACGCCATCATCCGCATTTTGAAAGAGCGCGGCGAAGAAGTTTTGTTGGCGGCGCCGACCGGGCGCGCGGCTAAACGCATGAGCGAACTCACGGGAGAAGAAGCCAAAACCATTCACCGCATGCTTCAGGTCAGCTGGGATGAGCAGGATCTGCCCGTTTTCAATCGTAACGAACACAATCCGCTGGAATGCGATGCGCTTGTCATTGACGAGCTTTCAATGGTGGATGCTCAACTGTTTGAAGGCGTATTGCGCGCTTTGCCGCTTGGCTGCCGTTTGGTGCTGGTGGGCGATAGCGATCAGCTGCCCAGCGTAGGTGCGGGCAATGTATTGGGCGATCTGATTGCATCCAAGCGTTTTCCCACGGTAGAACTGAAAGAAATTTTCCGCCAGTCCCGCGAAAGCCTGATCGTAACCAACGCGCATGCCATTGTTAATGGGCAGATGCCGGACCTCTCGAGCGTCCATGGAGATTGCTTTTTTATGGGGGCATCCGATCCTGCGGCGGCGGCCGAAACGATTGTTTCGCTGTGTGCGTCGCGTCTGCCGCGAACCTACGGTTATTCGCCGTTTGCGGATATTCAGGTGCTTTGCCCCGGGCGTAAGGGCGAGCTGGGTGTTTACGAGCTGAATAAAAAATTGCAGGCTGCTCTGAATCCTGAAGAGCGCGGCAAAAAGCAGATCAATCTCAACGGCATAATTCTGCGTGAAGGCGACAAAGTGATGCAGGTCAGGAACGATTATGATATTCCGTGGCAGCGCGAAGACGGGACGGCGGGTGAAGGTGTATTCAACGGCGATATCGGCCTTGTGCTGGAGATCGACCGCAATGCCGGTAACGTGACGATTTGGATGGATGACCGCTATGTGGTGTATGAAACGGAGCAGGCCATGCGTTCGCTGGAACTTGCCTACGCCGTGACGATTCATAAAAGCCAGGGCAACGAATTTCCGGCTGTCATTATTCCCGTTTTGCGCTGTCCCATGCAGCTAAGCTACCGTAATTTGCTGTATACCGGGGTGACACGGGCGAAATCGACACTGATTCTGATCGGACAGCCCGGGAATGTGCGCCAGATGGTCGAAAACGATAAGCGCACCCGCCGCTATACGGCCTTAAAGAAATTCCTGCTGGGAGAGAATGAGCAACATGAACCCTTTGCCTGAGCGTCCGCTTTCGTTTGGCCGGCGGCTGCGGTTTCTGCTGTTTCCCGCCTGTTGTCCGCTTTGCGGAAATGTGATTCCGATGCAGCGGCTGTTCTGCGAAACGTGTGAAGAGGCGATTTCGGACAAGATTTTTGAAGACACCTATGTGCTGGAAAAGGATAACACGGTACACGCCGCAGCTTTATGGAAATATGACGGACAAGTTCGTCAAACGCTGCTTGCTTATAAATTCAGCGGGCAAATCGATTTTCGCGAGGCGTTTGGCGTTGCGCTGGCCTCGCTTGTGAAAGGTGTTTCAACCGATTCGTTTGACCTCGTGGTCTCTGTGCCGTCCGATAAGAAACGTGTGCGCCAGTTGGGATTTGATCACGCCGGAGAACTCGCGCGTCAGGCGGCGCAAAGACTGTCTTTGCCGTATCGTCCGGTGATGATTCGAACCCGCAAAGCGGTTTTTCAACATACGCTTACGCGCGAAGATCGCATGCGTAACCTTAAAAATGTGTTTGCCGTAAACGAAGATCTTACCGGAATGCGTGTGCTTCTGGTTGACGATATTATCACAACAGGCGCTTCCGTATGTGCCTGCGCCGAAGCGCTTTATCGGGCCGGCGCGGCGGAAGTTCTGGCGGTTGCCGTGGCGAAAACCATGCGCGAAGAATTTCAATGAACACCGGTATTTCGGTTGCAATAGAAGAATAGATTCGATATAATAAAAGAGATACGAAAAGTGCCGTATAGGCTTTGAAAAAGGAACTCAACCCGATGGGGGTATAAAAAGGAAGGGCTGTAATGGTAGGAACAGATATTGCCATCGATCTTGGCACGTCTTTGCTGAAAATTTACGCGCAGGGAAAGGGAATTGTTGTCAAAGTCCCTTCTGCCGTGGCTTTTGATACAATTAAAGAAGAAGTAATCGCCGTTGGACGCGAAGCCTATCAGATGGTGGGGCGCACATCCGAGCGCGTGGAAATTGTCCGCCCGCTCAATAACGGTGTGATTTCGAATTTTTCCATGGCGCAGCATCTCATCACGCATTTTATCAAGCAGGTATCCGGAAACCGGATGTTCATGCCCCGCGTGGTGGTCAGTGTGCCGTGTGTGATTACCGAAGTGCAGAAGCGTGCGGTTGTGGATGCGATCAGTGCCACAGGTGTGCGCAAAATCTGCCTGATTGAAGAGCCCGTTGCCGCGGCCATGGGCGCCGGGGTGGATATTTCCGCGCCGCACGGCACATTCGTGGTGGACATCGGCGGCGGCACCACCGATATGGCTGTTATTTCGCTCAATGGCATTGCGATTTCGGATTCGATTCCGATTGCCGGAGATGCGTTCAACGACGCCATCATCAAATATATCCGCCGCAAATACGGCGTGGCGATCGGCGAACGTACGGCGGAAGACGCGAAAATTGCCATCGGCTGCGCCTATCCGAAGCGTGTGCTCGAAACGTATACGGTGAAAGGCATTCATACCGTAAAGGGTCTGCCGCAGAGTTTGGAAGTAACTTCCGATGAACTGATGGAAGCGCTGATCGAACCCGCCATGCAGATTGTGCGCAAGGTTCAGGCTACGCTGGATGTTACGCCGCCTGAGCTTTTGGCCGATATTCTTACAGACGGTATGGTGCTTACGGGCGGTTCCTCTAATTTGTGGGGGCTGGCGACCTTGCTTTCCAAAAAGACGCGTATTCCTGTTCGCCTGAATGAGCATCCGGAAGATTGCGTAGCGATGGGCGCCGGAAAGGCGCTGAGCTTTATCGATGTGATGGATAACCGTGGTGGCGGAACACTGAATCCGTTGTTTGCGCAATATTAAATTTAAACTGAGGGATACGATGAAGAGAAAAATTGTCCCGCTGCCCAAAGAGCAGTGGAAGGACTGCGTGGTGCCGATCGGCTACACCTCTCACGCGTATTATGACGTTGAACTTTTGCAGGAAGAGGCGGGCTTTACCGCCTCTTTTCGTTTAAAACCGATGGAAACTCCGGTGGTGCATACCCCGGAAGAATGTGATTTTGCAGATCGCCTGTATGCAGATTACTGGGAAAACGCTTTCGCCTGGGGTGTGGTGGAAGACGGCAAACTGCTGGCTGCAATTGAAACCTGTCCGGAAGAATGGAATAACCGCCTGCGTGTGACGGAACTTTGGGTTTCTGAACCGCTGCGATGTCAAGGTGTAGGCCACGCTTTGATGGCGCTTGCCAAAGAGCAGGCCCGCCGGGAACGGCGGCGTGCGGTGGTGCTGGAAACGCAGTCATGTAATGTCAACGCAATCGGGTTTTACCTGCACGAAGGTTTTTCGCTGATTGGATTTGACGCTTGCTGTTACACCAATCACGATATTGAGCGGCGCGAAGTCCGGTTTGAAATGGGCTGGCTGCGTGAGCGTCCAAAAGCGTATCAGCCGGACGAACTAACGATCCGCCCCGAAACGCCGGAAGATTATTTTGAAGCCGAAGCCATGACCCGGCGCGCTTTCTGGAATAAATATCAGCTGGGATGCAACGAACATCTTTTCCTGCATAAACTGCGGGAAAATGCGGATTATCTGCCGCAGTTGAGCCGTATTGCCGTAGCGGATGGGAAAATTGTCGGCGGCATCTGGTATAGCCGTGCCGTTGTACGCGGAGAACACGGCGAGCAGCCCGTTCTGACTTTCGGTCCGCTGTGTGTCGACCCGGATGCACAGGGACGTGGCGTAGGGGAACGCCTGCTGCGGGAAACGTTGGCCTTGGCCAAAGAGGCGGGCTATGCTGGCGTTGTCATTTACGGCGAGCCGACTTACTATCCACGTGTCGGATTTAGGACCTGCGACCACTTTGGCATTACGACGCCGGACGGGAAAAATTTCCCCGCTTTTATGGCGTATGAGCTGATTCCGGGCGCGCTGAAAGCCGGACGCTTTTATGAATCGGAAGTTTTTGCCGATTTGCCTCAGGAAGAACTGGATGTTTTCGATCAGCAGTTCCCACCCATGGAAAAGCAGCATTTTCCCGGTCAGTGGAGCTAAAAGATAGGAGAAGCCAAGCATGATTTTGAGTGTCAGCCGCCGCACGGATATTCCCTGTTTTTATATGGATTGGCTGATGAACCGCATTCGAAGCGGCTTTGCCGATGTGCGCAATCCCATGAATCCGCATCAGATCAGCCGGGTGACGATTGCGCCCGATACGGTGGACGCGATGGTGTTTTGGAGCAAAAATCCGGTGGGGCTTTTACGCGTGTGGGATCAAATCCCTTTTCCGTTTTATGTACAGATGACTCTGACGGCTTACGGCCGCGAGGTGGAGCCTCATTTGCCGGACTGGCGCGAACGGGTTGATTGTTTTCGTTCGCTCGCCGAAAAACTGGGGTCGGGCCGCATGGTGTGGCGTTATGATCCGATCTTTTTCAATTCCGTTTATACGCCCGAGGTACATATCCGCACGTTTTCGGAGCTGGCGGACTGTCTGCGCGGCTTTACAGATGAAGTGGTCATCAGCTTCTTAGACTGGTATCCCAAAATGAAGAAGCGGATGCAGCCTTTGAAAGTGGAAGAGCCTTCCGAGCAGATGCAGCTGGCGCTGGCCGAACAGTTAGCACAGATTGCAAGGGAACATGACATGCGGATTACGGCTTGTGCAGAAATGCTTGATTTGCGTCCGGTTGGTGTACAGCCCGGGAGTTGTATCGATGCCAACCGCCTGGAACGGCTGCTGGGCAAACCGCTGCATCTCAAAAAAGATACAAATCAGCGTGCGGCCTGTGGCTGTATAAAAAGCGTCGATATCGGCGCATACAATACGTGTTCGCTTGGCTGCCGGTATTGCTATGCGAACGGCAGTGAAAACCTGATTACCCGCTGTGTGGCGCAGTACGATCCGAATTCTTCCCTGCTTTGCGGAAGTCTTGCGCTGGATGATCGGGTAACCTTGCGGGATAAAGAATAAAAGATTGATGGCTGAAGGACTGTACAGAGTAAAGGCCTTCACAGGGAACCCCCGGCGAGGGTTCCCTACGAAAAAACATCCCCTGGATGTTTTTTCTACCTTCCTGCGCTTTTGGAGGCAAAGGCATTCCGCTTTCTGCGGAAAGCGGCCAAAGGCGCTGCCTTTGGAAACCGCAAACCTTTGAAAAGGTTTGATCGAAACTTTTTTCGTTTTAGGTCTATAATAAAAAAGCTGCCGGTTTTACCGGCAGCTTCTTACTTTTTAGAGGAGGGAGAGCAGCTTATCCACTTGTTCCTGTGTGGTGGCCCAGGATGTTACCAGACGGATCACCGTGTGGGTATCGTCTGCTTTTTCCCAGGTTTCAAAAGCAACTTCACGGGATAAAACTTCCATTTTTTTGTTTTCCAAAATCGGGAAAATCTGATTGGTCGGTGTTTCCGTCAAAAGCGGAATGCCGGCTTTTTTGAGTCCCGCGCGGATCTGATCGGCCATTGCATTGGCATGTCCGGCCAACTTGAAAAACGTTTCGCTGCGGAACAGCCCCAGAAACTGAAGCCCCAACAGCCAGCCTTTGGCCAGCAATGCGCCGCTCTGTTTCATCATGTAGCGGAAATTGCAGTCGAGTTCCGGATTCGTGATGACGACGGCTTCGCCGAACAAAGCGCCGTTTTTCGTGCCGCCGATGTAAAAGACATCGCAAAGCTCGGCCAGCTTTTTCAGGGTCAGGTCGTTGCCCTGCGCCGTCAGTGCACTGCCCAGGCGCGCGCCGTCTACGAAAAGTTTCAGGCCAAGTTTGCGGCAGACAGCCGAGACAGCCGCCAGTTCCTGTTCGGTATAGATTGTGCCGATCTCCGTGGCGTTGGAAATGTACACCATCGCCGGCTTGACCATGTGTTCATCGGGATGAGCGGCCACGGCCTGCTCAATGGCTTCGGGCAGGATCTTGCCGTCTTTTCCGGCAACGGCGATCACTTTATGTCCGCTGCTTTCAATCGCGCCCGTTTCGTGTGTGTTAATGTGCCCAGTTTCCACGGCAATCACGGCTTCGTAGGGGCGCAGCGTGTTGGCAATCACAATGCGGTTGGTCTGCGTGCCGCCTACCAGAAAATGAACGGCGGCCTGCGGACAATCGATTTGTTCCAGAATAAGCCGACGGGCTTCTTCACAGATAGCGTCGGTTCCATAGCCGGGATGCTGCTCCCGGTTTTCCGCCTGCATCAGTTCCAGAATCGCTTCGCAGGCGCCTTCGCTGTAATCGTTTTTAAATGAAATCATACGTTTTTCCTTTCGGGATCAGAACAGGGCGATATATCCCTGCACAAAAATAAACAGAACAATCAGCGGCAGGATGAAGGTCACATAGATGCGGG
The DNA here is from genome assembly GCA_944384905.1 of uncultured Clostridia bacterium. Taxonomy (GTDB): domain Bacteria; phylum Bacillota; class Clostridia; order Oscillospirales; family Acutalibacteraceae; genus RGIG7265. The sequence goes on along the minus strand of CALWVE010000028.1, from coordinate 11,507 downwards.
TCCAAGCGGGGAATTTCACACCCTGACCGGCATTGGCTTCGTTCGTGAAGTTCTTCCAGCCCCAGCCGAATTTGCTGGTGCAGAACACAAGATAAACCAAGCTGCCCAGCGGAAGCAGATTGTTGCTCACCAGGAAGTCTTCGATATCCATGATGTTCTTTCCGGGCAACAGCTGAACGCCGCTCAGGAGATTGAAGCCGAGAATGCAGGGGATCGACAGAACGATGATGGCGATCAGGTTGATGATGACAGATTTTTTGCGGCTGCATCCGGTCAGTTCCATGGCGAAGGTAATGATGTTTTCAAACACGGCGATAATCGTAGAAGCCGCCGCAAAGAACATGCATACAAAGAACAGGGCGCCCCAGATTCTTCCGCCTACCATGGCGTTGAAGATGTTGGGAAGCGTGACGAAAATCAGGCTGGGTCCCTGGCCGGGATTGACGCCGAATGCGAAGCAGGCCGGGAAAATAATCAGACCGGCGATCAGCGCCACGCAGGTATCCAGAACCGTTACGCAGATGGCTTCGCCTGTAAGGCTTCTCTGTTTGTCGATGTAGCTGCCGAAAATAGCGATAGCGCCGATGCCCAGGCTCAGCGTGAAGAAAGACTGACCCATAGCGGCGTAAACGACTTCAAAAATACCGGCTTCCCAGAGCTTATTGAAATCGGGCAGCAGATAGAAACGCAGGCCTTCCATGGCGCCTTCCAGCGTGACGGAGCGAATAGCCAGGACAATCATGAGTCCCAGTAAAAGGAGCATCATTACTTTGGTGATCTTTTCCACACCTTTTTGCAGGCCGCGGCTGCAAATGGCAAAGCACAGCGCCACAACGGCAACTATCAGGACAAACATCAAAAGCGGCTGTTTGGTCATATCGGTAAAGGCGGCTTCGATTCCGGATACGTCCATGCCTTCAAACTGGCCGGTTGCCATTTTATAGAAATACAGGATCATCCAGCCGCCGATGGTTGTGTAGAACATCATCAGCAGATAGTTTCCGGCCATGCCGAAATATTTGTACCAGTGCCATTTGGTGCCTTTGGGTTCCAGTTTATCAAACGAAAGCGCTACGCTGGACTGACTGGCGCGTCCCACGGAAAATTCCATAACCATAATGGGAAGTCCCAAAATCAGCAGGAAGAACAGATAAATCAAAACAAAAGCTGCGCCGCCGTACTGGCCGGTGATGTAGGGGAAGCGCCATACGTTGCCAAGGCCGATCGCACAGCCGGCCGAAATCAGAATAAATCCGAGTCTGGAACCGAATCGTTCACGGTTCATGATTTTTTTCATCCTCTCGTTTTGCGCGTCACCGGGGCGCCGCGAAACGACGCCCCGATGGACAAAACCTTTTTGTTTTTATTTTACAGTTGATACAGCTCGCTGTATTTTTTGACAAGATAGTCGGTGTAGATGCTGGGGTCAAATTCACCGCAGGCGTTTTTCAGCACGTCGGCCGGAGTAAGCGAACCGCCGAACCGATGCACTTTTTCTTTGAGCCAGCCTGTGACCGGCGAAAGATCGCCCGCCGCAACAGAAGGCCAGATTTCAACATCCTGCTCCATATTGCGCAACATCTGCGCGCCATAGGCGCTGCCGAGTGCATAGGAGGGGAAGTAGCCAATCAGGCCGCCCGACCAGTGGGAATCCTGCAGGCAGCCGCGGCGGTCGTCCGGTACATCCACGCCCAGATATTCTTTGTACAGGCGGTTCCATTCGGCCGGAATATCGCGCACTTCCAGCTTGCCGCCAATTACCGCTTTTTCAATTTCATAGCGGATCATGACATGTAGGCAGTAGGTCAGCTCGTCGGCTTCCGTACGGACCAGAGAAAGCTCGGCCTTGTTCACGGCGCGATAGAACTGTTCCGCCGTAACATTTTTAAGCTGTTCGGGGAAGAATTCCTGCATCTTGGGGAAGATGGCTTCGATGAACGGCTTGGAACGGCCGATCAGGTTTTCGTAGAAGCGGGACTGGCTTTCGTGAATACTCATCGAAACACCGCCGGCCAGGCACGTATACTGCACGTCGTCGTCGATGTTCAACTCATACATGGCGTGGCCGCCTTCGTGGATCACCGAGTACATCGAGGAAGCGACGTTATCTTCCAGATAGTGCGTGGTGATGCGCACGTCTTTGTTGTTGAAGTTCAGCGTAAAGGGATGTTCGGTTTCGCCGATGGTGCAGTGGGTGCGGTCAAGCCCCATCACTTCCATCAGGTAATCCGAGAACTTGCGCTGTGCGTCAATCGGATAATGTTGATGCAGGAAGCTGTCATCGATCTGCTCTTTCTCGTTGATGGCATGGATCACGGGAACCAGCGCCTCGCGCACCTGTCCGAAGAAGCGGTCGAGGTATTCCATGGAAAGGCCGCGTTCATATTCGCTCAGAAGTGCATCGTACGGCGCTTTGTCTGCGTCGTAATATCCGGCAAATTTACGGTTAAAGGCAAACATTTTTTCGAGATACGGACAGAACAGCGCAAAGTCGTTTGTTTCTTTGGCTTTGTGCCAAACGGCGTCCGCTTCGTTTGTCAGCTTGGCGTATTCCATGTATTCATCCTGCGGGATGACGGAAAGCTGGCGGTAGCTGCGGCTGAGTTCCTCTACCTGGCGTGCCTGAAGCTGCGTCAGTTCCTGTTTGTGCTCGCGAAGAAAAGCGAGCAGTTCGCCCACGGCGGGATCGGCAAACAGCTTGTGGCTTTCGCCGGCCAGAATGCCCAGCGCTTCCCCGCGGCCTTCGGCCGTATCCGAGGGAGCCACCGTGACGGCATCCAGATAGATGCTAGACGAGGCCACGTTGTAGGCATACATTTTCTTTTGGAGCAGGGAAAGCTGCTCCAATGCTTCTTTCAGTTCCATAGAGACCTCACTTTCAACTTGTTGATTTTGAAATGTGGAAAAGATTACAGTTTTTCAAAAACACGGATTTCACTCTTATAATCCGCGTCGCAGATGCAGGGAAGACCTACGTGCATCAAAACGCTTCCGCTGTAGATTTCACCGGTAGCTGTGTCGCGGTACTGCGCGGTGGCATCCAAACCGTCCAGACGAATGCGCAGATGCGGCGCGTTAGCCATAGCTTTGGTAACATACAGGCAGAACGCGGCTTTGCATTGATCCGGAGAAACAAACAGCAGCACCGTTACCGGGCCTTCGTCCGGATTTTTCAGGCGGTAGAGATCGCCCTGATGGAACAGTTCGCCCAGCTGTTTGTATTCCTTGACCTGCTGCTTTACTTCTTCAATCTCATCGTCCGTCAGCTTGTTGAGATCGAGTTCATAGCCAAGCTGGCCCGGCATGGCGACATGGCCGCGCATACGGATCGGCGTGACGCGCCCGACCTGATGGTTCGGCACAGCGGAAACATGACAGCCCATCGAGGAATACGGATAGCAGATGCTGGTGCCGTACTGGATCATCAGGCGCTCCACCGCGTCGGTGTCGTCGCTCGTCCAGGTCTGCGGCATGTAGTAAAGCATACCGGGATCAAACCGGCCGCCGCCGCCGCTGCAGCTTTCGAACAGAACTTGCGGGAATGCGGAGGTGATCGCTTCCAGGCAGCGGTACAGGCCGAGCATATAGCGGTGGTACACTTCACCCTGCTGTTCCGCCGGGAGCAGCGCGGAGCCGACTTCCGACATATTGCGGTTCATATCCCATTTTACATAGGCGATCGGCGCGCTTTTCAGCACACCCGAAATCGTTTCGATGATGTAATCGCAAACATCTTTGCGCGAAAGATCGAGAATCAGCTGATTGCGGGAAGGCGTGCGCGGCCGCCCGGCTACATGCAGACACCAGTCCGGATGTGCGCGGTACAGGTCGCTGTCTTCGCTGATCATTTCGGGTTCGAACCACAGGCCGAAACGCATACCCATGTTGTTTACTTTTTCGGCCAGGCCGTCAAGACCTTCCGGCAGCTTTTTCTTATAAACATACCAGTCGCCCAAAGAGGAATGGTCATTATCGCGGTGGCCGAACCAACCGTCGTCGAGTACCATCAGGTCAAGCCCAACCGAAGCGGCTTTTTCGGCAATATGGGCGATTTTGTCGCTGTTGAAGTTAAAGTAGGTTGCTTCCCAGTTGTTGATGAGCGCATAGCGTTCACTGTCGCGGAAAGCGCCGCGGCAAAGCCGGGTGCGATACAGCCGGTGGAAAATACGGGACATGCCGCCGATACCGTTTGCCGAAAAGACCAGTACGGCTTCGGGAGACTGGAAGCTTTCGCCGGGCGCGAGATTCCAGGTAAAATCAAACGGATGGATGCCGATGAATGCGCGGGTGCAGCCGTAAGGCTCCGCTTCGGCGCCAGCGGTGAAGTTGCCGCTGTACACCAGATTCATGCCCCATACGCGGCCATGGCGCTCGGTTGTATCCGGCTCGAGCAAAGCGGCAAACGGATTATGCAGCGCCGAGCTGGCGCCGCGCAGGCTGTCCACAGTCATTTTGCCGCGCATAACGGGTACGCGCTCCGGGAAGCGTTCGCGTGCCCAAGCACCGGGCAGATGGAGCATTTCCATCCCCAATTGCTGGAAATCGAGGCAGGCGCTCATCACATTCAGCAGGGTAACGGAATCGCTTCCGCCGTTTTCTACCCGAACGCTGCGGGTGATGGCGTCCATTGTATGGAACACGCCGTAGCTCAACACAACACGCAGACCGCTGTAGGTATCGCACAGCGTGATTTCAAGCGTCTGCACGTCGTCGCCGGCTTCGGCATAGGTGGCGGGAAGCCTTTCGAGGGCGGGTTTGCCGTCGAGAATCCGATAAGAGTCATAGGTCAGACGCGTGATGCGGCTGCCGTCGGCGTAGCGTACGTGCAAAGCCGGTGTACGCAGATCGGCGCTGCCGAATGTCGGAAATTCCATGGGCAGCGTATCGGTCGAAAGCCCGTCCGGCATATCCGTTGCGCAGAACGAGCGGCCTCTTGCCTGAAGCATTTGAGCAAATGTTTCACAGCCGGTTTCCAGCGCATCTCCCCAGTAGAGATGCAGGAGCGTATTTTCATACACCCCCATGATATAGCTGGTGCGGCAGGTTTTTAGATGAAAAATTTTTTCTTGTTCGTTATAGCAGATCAAACCAATCCCCCCTGTAAGCAGGTTGTAAAACCTTTGTATATAATGTACACGATTTAAAGCAAAAGCGCAATGCCTATTTGCATATGTATTCCAATAAAGTAACGCCTTTTGATTTGTCGGATTTGTCTAAAAGATAAGTTTTATCTTGACTTCTCTGTATATTCTGGTTATACTCAGCTTGAAATCAGCTTATTGGGAGCTGAATGAGGAGGTATAATATGAATATGAATAAAACAGAACTGCCCCGCCCGCTTCATCCCATGCCCGACCGTGTACGGCCGCACTGGATGAACCTCAATGGCGAGTGGGATTTTTCTTTTGATGAACCCGTATTCGACCGCACAATTACCGTACCGTTTTCATGGGCGTCGCCGCTTTCGGGCGTGGCGGAAGACCGCAAGGGAACCGGCTGGTACCGCCGGTTTGTTTCCTATGATCCGGGCGAAAATCACCTGTTCCTGATCTTGGGCGCGGTGGATTACGACTGCGACGTGTTTGTCAACGCGCAGCATTTGGCGCATCATCTGGGCGGCTATACCCCGATTACGGTGGACGTAACCGAGGCCTGGCATGCCGCGGGCCAAAACGAAATTATTATCCGCGCCGAAGACAACGACTACCGGTATCAGACGTACGGTAAGCAGGGTTACGGTAATATCCGCGGAATCTGGCAGACGGTCTGGCTGGAAGAACGTCCCGCTGTGCACATTGAAAAATTCCAGATCACAACCCGCTGCAACGGTCAGATTACGATCCGCGTGACGCCGGCCGGCGGCCCGTGGACAAAGCTCTGCGCTTCGTTTGGCGGCTATACCGATGAAACCGATGGATCTACCTTGGTACTGCATCTCGAGCAGCCGCGTTTGTGGTCGCCCGATGACCCGTATTTGTATGAGGGCAAGCTGCAATTGTGGAGCGAAGGACCCAAAGGCCCGGCGTGCGATGAAATCCAAACGTATTTCGGCGTGCGTGAAATCGGCACAGCGCGTGTCGATGAAAACCGGCGCAAGTATATCACGCTCAACGGCAAGCCGATCTATATCCATGCGGCGCTCGATCAGTCGTTTAATCCGCAGGGCTATTTTACCCTGCCCACCGATGAGGAAACGCGAAACGAGATTCTGCGCCTGAAAGCCGTGGGACTTAACGCCGCGCGCATTCATATCAAGCCCGAAGAACCGCGCAAGTTGTATTGGGCGGATAAATTGGGTCTGCTGATTATGGAAGACATCCCCTGTTACTGGGGAGAGCCGAACGGCGTGGCGCGTGCGCTGTATGAGCCGCAGATGTTCGAAGTGCTGGAACGCGATGTGAACCATCCGTCTATTTTCTATTGGGTAGTCTTCAACGAAACCTGGGGATTGTTTACCCAGTTTAAACAGCCCGACGGCAGCACAAAGAAGGTTTATACCAAAGAAACGCAGGATTGGGTTGTGCGCTGCTATCAAGCCGTAAAAGGATTTGACCCCACCCGCCTGGTGGAAGATAACTCCGTGTGCAACCGCGACCATACGGTTACGGACGTGAATACCTGGCATTTTTACGCAAACGGATATGAAAATGTGCGCGGCCGTATTCTGGAGCAGGTTGAAGACAGCGGCGTGGGCGGAACCTTTAACTTTGCCGATGGTTTTGCCTGCGAAGACGTTCCGCTGGTCAACAGTGAATGCGGCGCCGTGTGGGGCGTAGAAGGCAGCGCCGGCGACAGCGATATTTCGTGGCAGTATAAATATATGATCAATGAATTCCGCCTGCACGACGAGATCAGCGGATTTGTGTTTACGGAGTTCCACGATGTTGTAAACGAATTCAACGGTTATTACCGCATCGATAACAGTGAAAAGGAATTCGGATACGGCGCGTATGTGCCGGATATGTCGCTGCGCGATTTGCACAGCGCCGATTTCCTGGCGGTCGATTTCCCGCCGATGAAAACCTGCCGGCCGGGCGAGACGGTTTCGGTGCCGCTGGTCATTTCTTCGTTTACCGATACGTACCATGGCGCACCCATGACGGTCGCCTGGGAACTGATGCTGCAGGATGGCAGCCGCGCACGTTCGGTAGACGGCGGCCAGTTCCCGGTTACGTATACGCGCTGGGGCAACACGGCGTTGAATCCCCTGCAGCTTACTCTGCCGTATGAAAACGGCGTGGTTGTGCTGCGGCTGTGGCTTAAAGATGCCGCTGGCGAAATCGTCATGCGCAATTTCCTGGTGTTTGATGTGGACGCACCTGTACATGCTCTTTCTGTTCCGCTCGATCAGATCGAATGCAGCGGTTTCAGCCGCGCGTGGCTTGTTCAGCAGGGACAAAAGCTCAACGGTCTGGGCGCAGGTTCTGCCGCCGTTACCGTGAACAAAAAGGACATTCCCGGCTATCATCCCGGCGCGTCGATTACGGTGCGGTTTGAGGCTTCTTCGCGCGTGGAAATGACGCGCGATTTCCCCGACGGCAAGCCGCAGGAAGAGATCGATCTGGGTTATATGCTGGGGTATCGTGTGGATCGCGGAGCCAACCCCAACAGTTTCTATCAAACCGACCCGCAGACGAATCCGTCGAAACTCACGCTGAGCTTTGATGAAATCGGTTCCGCCGTGTTTGGTTTGGCCGATTCTCCGGCCGATAGCCGCGGCTGCTTGTCGTGGCATTACCAGGCCGTGGATAACCGTCTGGATGAAGCCGGATCGTTCGGCTATCTGTGCGCGGCAACTTTGGATGGCAACATGGCCGATCGTCTGCCCGAAACATTCACCCTTCGTCTGCAAAGCCGCGACGGTTTCTCCATTTTTGGCCGCCGCAGCGGACGCTATCCCGTTGGGTTTGAAATTATTGCGGAGTAAACTTTGATTTTGGAGGAGTAAGAAGTATGAACAAGGATTTGAAGCTCTGGTACCGGCAGCCTGCCCGGAAATGGGAAGAAACGCTCCCGATCGGCAACGGCCGCATGGGCGCCATGGTTTTTGGCGGCGTAAAAGAAGAACGTCTGGGCCTCAACGAAGACAGCTTGTGGTCGGGCTATTATTACGATAAGAATAATCCGGAGGCGTATTCGCATCTGGCTTCCGTTCGCGAAAAGCTGTTTGCAGGCGAATACGAAGCTGCCGAAGAAGAAATTCGTGACGGTATGCTCGGCGAACATAATGAATCCTATCTGCCGCTGGGCGATCTGCTGATTCATATGGATCACGCAGACGAAGCAGAAGCCTATACCCGTGCGCTTGATCTGGAAACGGCTGTTTCCCGTGTGGAATATACGGCGGGCGGCGTTCATTTCATCCGCGAATACTTTGCGAGCTTTCCGCACCAGGCCATCCTGATGCGTTTGACCAGCAGCAAACCCGCCAGTTTTTCGGTTTCGTTTGCTTCTCAGCTGATGCATGTGGCGTTTGCATTTGGCAAGGAAATTCAGATCACGGGTAAATGCCCCGAACATATCAACCAGTTTATCGAGGAAGAGCCGATTCTGCGTCAGGGGACACGCGGAAAGGAATTTACCGCGGCTGTGAAAATCCTTTCAACCGACGGCGAAGTATCCGTTTTGGAAGATCGTGCGCTTCGTATCGAAAACGCCACCGAAACCGTGCTGCTGTTCGAGGCCGTGAAACCGGCTGCGCTGCCGTCTCTGGCGGGTTATGAACAGCTGAAAGCGGCACATGTGGCCGATTATCGCAGTATTTTTGAAACCTGCTCGCTCAATCTCGGGGAAGGCCCCGATCTGCCTACCGACGAGCGGCTCACAGCGCTGCGCGAAGGCGCCGAAGATCCGGCTTTGTTTGCGCTGTATTTTGCTTATGGGCGTTATCTGCTCATTGCCTGTTCGCGCGAAGGCAGCCAGCCTGCAAACCTGCAAGGTATCTGGAGCTGGCAGCTGAAAGCGCCTTGGAGCAGCAATTTTACCACCAACATCAACACGGAAATGAATTACTGGCCCGCGCTTTCGTGCAACCTTGTGCCGTGTCTGGAACCGTACAACCGCTTTATGGAGCGTCTGTGCGAAGAAGGCAAAAAGACGGCAAGAATCAATTATCATGCCCGCGGCTTTGTCCATCACCACAACGCCGATTATTGGGGCAATACCAATCCGGTCGGCCATCCGCAGGGACGTTATGCGGCACGTCCTCAGTCGGTTCGTTGGGGTATGTGGCCCATGGGCGGCGCCTGGCTGTGTGAAGAACTCTTCTATGAATACGAATATTTGAAAGACGAAACCTTCCTGCGCGAAGTGGCGTATCCGATCACGCGCGAAGCCGCGCTCTTCCTGCTCGACTGGGTGGTTGAGCACAACGGCGAGTATGTGACCGCGCCGTCCACTTCGCCGGAAAACAGCTTTATCACGCCGCGCGGCAATATTTGCCCGGTGGGTATTTCCAGCGCGATGGATCTTTCGATTATCCGTGAACTCTGGGGCAACTATGCGCGCATGTGCGAAGCGCTTGGACTTGAAAATGACGAAGTGCTGGCCGAAATCAACGAAAAGCTGCCGCGCCTGGCGCCGATCAAAACCGGCAGCTACGGACAGGTTCTGGAATATCACGAAGAATTACCCGAAAACGAACCCGGCCACCGTCATATTTCGCATCTGTACGGTTTGTTCCCCGCGGAACTGTTTGCAAACGATCCGGCTATGCAGGAAGCCTGCCGTATCTCGCTGATGCACCGGCTGGAAAACGGCGGCGGGCACACCGGTTGGAGTTGCGCGTGGATTATCAACGTGTTTGCGATTCTGGGTGACGCTGAAAACGCTGAAAAGTATCTCAACGTGCTGCTCAAGCGTTCTACCTGCGATAACCTGTGGGATATGCATCCGCCGTTCCAGATCGACGGCAACTTCGGCGGTATTGCCGGTATTGCCAACATGCTGGTACAGGATCGCGGCGGCGAAGTACGCTTCCTGCCGGCACTGCCCAAGAGCTGGAAAAACGGCAGCGTGCGCGGCCTGCGCATCAAAGACGGCAAGACGGTTGACCTGACCTGGAAAGACGGCAAACTCACCGAAAAAGTGATGCACGAACCGGCGGAGAACGGACGCTGACGCACCGTACACTCGGCAAATAATTGTTAGTTGTTTTCTGTTTGTGCCGCAAAATATATTTTATAGCTAGCACGGCGGCCGTTTGGCTGCCGTGTTTTGCTTTTTAAAGGGGAGGAAAACTATGCGGGAAAATATAGATACTATTTTCAAGCGGATGGAGGCTTTGTGGCAGGGGAAAATTCTCGATCGCTGCTGCATATCGGTGACAGCGCCCAAAGATCCTTTGCATCCGTATCATGTCCAGGCTCCGAAAACGCAGGAAGAACTGCGCCGCTGGTATCTCGACGGGGAATGGGTGCTTAAGCGTAATCTCGAACGAATCAAAAAAACGTATTTTGCGGGCGACGCACTGCCGAATATTTTCCCTTATGTCGGTACGGGCGGTCATGCGAAATATGTGTGCGATCCTTCAAAAGTAGAATACAGCCCCGAAACCGTTTGGATTCATCCGTCCATTGAAGATTACGAAACGTTTTCATTTGCATTCGACCCGGAGACGAATCCCGTTTTTCAGGAAGAGTTGAAACTGCTTTCGTATCTGGCGGATGAAGCGGATGGCCGTTATTTTGTGGGGATGCCCGATAACTGCGGCAGCTACGACGCTTTGGCGCAGCTGCGGGGCAACGAAGAACTGCTCATGGATTTTATCACCGACCCGGAGCCGGTGAAAGAAGCGGCTCATGCTCTTATGGATATTCTGCATGTGACCAACGAGCGTTTTTTTGCAGCCATTCGTGAAAATTGCAAAGACGGCAGCGTTCATTCATGGATGAACCTTTGGGCGCCCGGAAAAATCATGCAGTTACAATGCGACTTGTCGGTTATGATTTCCAATGAGCTGTATAAGGAATTTATTGTGGATGAGCTGGAAACCACCTCGCCGCGGCTGGATCATGCGATGTATCATTTGGACGGGATGGAACAGATCCGTCATCTGGACGATATTTTGGCCGTTCCGGACATTCACATGATTCAGTGGACGCAGGTAGCTGGCCAGCCTGCCGCCGAGCATTTTATTCCCCAGCTGAAAAAAATCCAGGCGGGGGGAAAAGGAATCGTGCTGGTGATTTCCAAAAACCAGGTGCAGCCGCTGCTCGAGAATCTGTCGTCCGGCGGACTGAATCTGATCGTAACAGACGCCAAATCTCCGGATGAAGCCGACCGCATTGTAGCGCTGGCAGAACGTTTGTCGAAGTAACGGTGTCTTTTAAGGTGAAGAAAATAGATAAGCTTTATAGCAAGAAACGGCGTGTGTCGAATTTGCACAAGTCCAGTAAAAACGGACAATAGAAAAAGACAGCCTCCTATGGTAGAATTAAAACACTGCTATAGGAGGTTTTGCTATGCGAAGGAAATATACATATATCAAAGATTTTGAAAAAGAGTTA
>CALWVE010000027.1 GCA_944384905.1 uncultured Clostridia bacterium | reverse complement strand
ACCGACCGAGCCGGCAGGCGAGAATCTGCCTTTGGAAACCGCAAACCTTTGAAAAGGGCGCCGTGTGCCAGTGGCACACAAACAAGGCGCCGACCGTAGCGGCAGCGAAGAATTGATCGAAACTTTTATGTTTGTACAATATGTTTTCCGTTTAAGGTTTATCGACAGACTAAAGCGGTGGGGAAAGGCAGTTCTTTCTCCACCGCTTGTTTTTTATAGCATTACAGAAATTTTTCCATCCATACCACATCGAGCCAGCGGCTGAATTTGTAGCCGCATCGATGAAAGTGTCCTGCCAGCGTGTACCCTTCGTGCTCGTGAAAGGTAATGCTTTCCGGGTTGGGAAACGTGATACAGGCGTAAGCGTTCGTGATGCCGCGTTCGCGCAGTCCGTCTTCCAAGGCGGCGTACAGGCGTTTTCCGATGCCCTGACCGTGTACGTCGCGGCGCACATAGATCGATGTTTCCGCCGACCAGGCATAGGCCGCCCGGTGCCCCAGCGGGGAAGCGTAAGCATAGCCGAGGATCTCGTCGCCGCGAACGGCTTTGAGATAGGGATATTTCTGAAGTGTGGTGCGGATGCGGGTTTCAAATTCTGCCTGTGAGGGAACGTCATATTCAAACGTGATCACGGTATCGCGCACATAGGGCGCGTAAATCGCGAGCAGTTCGGCGGCGTCCTGCGGACAGGCTGATTCTATGCGGATTTCTTCCATATCAATCCAGCCGGAAAACTTCCACCAGCTTGGGCTGTGCGCCGGTGACGGGGTCCATTTCCATGACCATGACGTCTTTCATGTATTCGTTCCAGCGATCGACTACGGGACTTTCGGCCTGCACTTTGGCGGCAAATTCCGCGCCCTTTTCGCATTCATAATAGCCGAACAGTTCATTGCCGACATTCCAGATGGAATAATTGCAGATGCCGGCTTCTTTGAGTACTTCGACCATTTCCGGCCAGATTTCGTCGTGGCGGCGTTTGTATTCCGCCAGTTTCCCTTCTTTTACGGTTGCTTTCCAAGCGTAACGTTCCATTTTGTTTTTCCTCCCTGATGAAAATTAACCGCCGAATAGGCTGCCCAGAAGATCTTGGGCGCCATACAGCGAAATATAGACGTTTTCTGCGTCGCAGCGCACATTTTTAATCAGCTGAATGTCCGTATCCATGCTGTCGCCGACAAGTTGGTTTACGGGAATGGTCAGCGTGCCGTTTTCCAGCTTGAAATCCCCCGAGGGCATTTCCGCGGCGGAATCCAATACGGAAAGCGGAAGCGGCACATTGCCCATGCGCACGCCGGTAAAGGTGCAGAGCAGATTTCCGCTTTCGGTTTGATAAGAAAGGCTTGCTTCTACGCGCACATCGCAGATGCGGCCCAGGGCTTCTTTTTCACACCAGATCGCCACGGTATTTTCGCCGGTCAGTTCAATACCTGTGACACCGCCGCGCTCTTCTACGGGTATACGGTCGAGCAGGCCGTTGAGCACATCTTGGTTGAAGGCGACTTCTTCGCCGCTTAAAAGGCTGCCGACAGCGTCGTGCAGCAGCGTTTCCATGCCCGCGCGGTTCAGCGTGGGCGCTGTTTGGGCGGTGAGGTTCCAATACAGTACGCCGCCTCCCGCCAGAAGCAAAACCAGCACGGCAGCTACAACAGCTAAGGTGATGCGAATTCCTTTTTTCATAATCAATCTCCTTTTCATCCCGTTTGTGCGGGGAAACTTACAGAACCGGAAAGAATCAAAACATTGAATTTATTATAGCACAAAAAGGCGGCGGATGCAGTATTTTTTTGCTGTTTGAAAAAGGCAAAAAAATCATGAAAATTCCTGAAAAATTAAATTGCATCTCCAAAAGGGCAATGCTATAATGTGGGTGAATCGGGCGCTTTGGGGAGCGCCTTACATGGGGAGGAAGCAACATGAAAACATTTCCGCGCACCACAGTAGGCGGCATTTCACTGCCGCGCCTGCTGATCGGGACGAACTGGATGCTGGGCTACAGTCACACCGGCGCCGCAGCGGACCGGGGCATCCGTGAAAAATTCCAGAAGCCGGAGGATTTCTATCCGCTGCTGCGCGCTTATCTGGAAAACGGGATCGACGCTTTGATGGCGCCGGTCAGCACCACGCCGCTTTGCTTGGAGGCGATCCGCTACGCCGAGGATAAATCCGGCCACAAGATCACCATTATCGATACGCCGGCCATGAATGTGGACGATTCTCCGCAGGCACGCGCCGAAGCCCGCGCGGTCATTCGCCGCAGCGCGGCTATCGGTTCCGATTTCTGCCTGATCCACCATACCAGCATGGAGCAGCTGGTAAACAAAAATCTGCGCACGATCACCCGTCTGCCGGATTATCTCTCAATGATCCGCGACGAAGGGATGCTTCCCGGGCTTTCGGCGCATATGCCCGAGGCGATTACCTACAGCGACGAAAACGAATACGATGTGGAAACGTATATTCAGATCTTTAACTGTATGGGATTTTTAATGCAGGTAGAAGTGGAAGCTGTAGCGCGGATTATCCACAACGCCAAAAAGCCTGTGATGACGATCAAGCCCATGGCAGCCGGACGCACCACGCCGTTTGTGGGACTCAATTTCAACTGGGCCGTGCTGCGCGACTGCGATATGATTACGGTCGGCGCAGGCAGCGAAGCCGAAGCGCTGGAAGACATTGAAATTTCCCGAGCGGCGCTGGAAAGACGCGCGCCGATTCTGGAAGCGCGGTCTTCACCGGTTGCACAGTCGATTCTGGGGCATAAATAAGGCTATAGCGGGAAATCTACGAAAATAAAAAACGCCCGGTCTGCATGAAGCAGGCCGGGTGTTTGATTTTGTGTAGGGTGGGCGTGAAAAGATGTTCCGCCGGTTCGCAGACGGAGCCAGAAACAAATTTCAGGCTTTCGCCGCGGCCGCTTGACTGCAATTTTCCTCAAAGCGAAGCGAGGGCACCGAGCGACCCGCGTCTTGGAAACGGCAACTTGCCGTTATTTACCGTCGATTTCTTCGTTCCATTCTACGGCGGTGTCGCGGGCGTTGGCCATGCACAGCTCGTAATAACGGCCCTTGAGCGCCATAAGCTCGTCGTGCTTGCCGCATTCCACGATCTGGCCGCCATCGATAAACATGATCTGGTCACAGTTTTTGATGGTAGACAGGCGGTGCGCAATGATAAACGAAGTACGACCTTTCAGCAGGGCTTCGATACCCTTTTGCAGCAGATGCTCCGTTTTGGCGTCGATGGAGGACGTGGCTTCGTCCAGAATCAGGATGGCCGGGTCGGAAAGCATCGTACGTGCAAAGGCGATCAGCTGTTTCTGACCCTGCGAGAGTCGGCCGCCGCGCTCGTTAACCTGCGTTTCGTAGCCGTTTTCCATTTCACGAATGAATCCGTCGGCATGAACGGCACGGCACGCGGCCACAATTTCTTCCTTGGTGGCGTCCAGTCGGCCGTAGCGGATGTTATCCGCAATCGTGCCGGAGAAGATGAAGCTATCCTGAAGCATAATGCCCATCTGCGAACGCAGTGAATGCAGCGTGATGCTGTTGATATCGCGTCCGTCGACGAGCAGTTCGCCGGACGTTACATTGTAGAAGCGGCTGATCAGGTTAACAACCGTGGATTTGCCCGAACCGGTGGGGCCGACCAGAGCGATCGACTGGCCTTTTTCCACCTTGAAGTTCATGTGGTTGAGCACGTGCTGGTTCGGCTCATAGCCAAAGCAGACGTTTTTGAATTCGATGTTGCCCTGCATATCCACAATATCGGTGGCGCCAGGCTGATCGTCCACGGAAACGGGTTCGTCGAGTACCTGGAAGATACGTTCGAGATACGAAACCGTGTTGAGGAAGTTGTTGTAGATATTGGCCAGGTTGATGATCGGCTGCCAGAAGCGCTGCGCATAGGAGGCCATGGCGATGATTACGCCGATTTCAATGGAAGGCGTAAACCAGGAAACACCGGCTACATACACCAAACTGGTGATCGTGCGCGAAATGTTTTCGCTGGCCAGCCACATCGTGTTGGAAATGTACACGGTATCCAGAAAAGCTTTCTGCGCGGCGCGGCTGAGCTTTTCATAGATCTTTTCGTTAACGGACTGGCGGTTGAAAATCTGGCTTACCTTCACGCCGTCGATACTTTCGCAGGTATAGGCGGTGAGGTTCGAAGATTTGTTGTTGTTGATCAGGCGTGTTTTGCGCTGGCGGGGCTTGATGAGATACACAAAGCCCAGCAGCACGGGCAGGCCGGTCAGCACCAGCAGCGCCAGCTGCCAGTTCATGGCGAACATGAAAACCAGAATGAAGACCAGGTTCAAAAACTCCATAATGGCGTTGATGATGCCGTTGGTCATCATATCGGATACGTTGTTTACGTAGTTGACGACACGCACCAGAATTTTTCCCTGCGGGCGGCTGTCGTAATAAGCAAACGGCAGACGCTGCAGATGGGAGAATACGTCGCAGCGCAGGTCATAAACGAACGACTGGCCGACGTTGGCCATCAAAATACCGCGCAGTGCGCCGCAGACCGTACTGGTGACAATGGCGAACAACAAAATCAGGGAAAGCTGAATCAGCAGGCCCATGTCCTTGTTGGGCATGGCTACGTCGATGCCTTGCTGCATCAGCGTAGGGCTGAGCAGGCTGAGCAGCGAAGCGATACAGGAAAGCAGCAGCGCGGCCAGCATTTTCAGGCGATAGGGTTTTGCATATTGCAGAGCACGAGTTAAACTTCCTTTTTGGTATTTCTCCTCCAGCTCTTCATCCACGTCAAACTTGTTTCTTGCCATTATGCTTCGCCTCCTTTCGCTACAGGGCCGGTAAAGGGCGGCAGATTGTGAACATCCTGCAATTCGCAGACGTCACGGTAATAGGCGTTGGCGGCGCACAGGGTCTTGTGCGTACCGATGTCGATCTTGCCGTTTTCCAGAATAAAGATCTGGTCGGCGTCTTTAACGGAAGAAATACGCTGTGCCACAATGATCTTGGTGCAGGGGAAGGGCAGTTCGCGCAGATTCTTCTGAATCTTCTTTTCCGTTTCCATATCAACGGCCGAGGTGGTATCGTCGAGAATGACGATCGGCGGTTCCACAGCCAGCGCGCGAGCCAGCGCGATACGCTGACGCTGTCCGCCCGAAAGACCGACGCCGCGTTCACCGACGATCGTGTCGTAGCCTTCTTCCATTTTGCGGATAAAGCCGTCGGCATCAGCCGATTCGGCGTAGAAGCGGACTTTTTCTTCACTCATTTCGGGGTTGCCGAACGAGATGTTGCCGTCTACCGTATCGGAGAACAGGAACACGTCCTGCGTGGCGATACCAATCGAGCTGCGCAGTTTTCCGAGCGTCCACATACGCACGTCTACGTCATCCACGAGAACCTGACCCTGATCGACGTCATAGAAGCGGCTGATCAGGTTGGCAATTGTGGTTTTGCCGCAGCCGGTGGGACCCATGATGGCGACCGTCTGGCCGGGCTGAATAGTAAAGGAAACATCGTCGAGCACGGTGGTCTGGCCGTGTTTGAAGGTGACGTTTTTAAACTCGATTTTGCCGTCAAAGCGCTCGGATTTCACTTCGGCGTCGAAGCGGTCGGCGATCAGCGGCTTGGCATAATACAGTTCGATTACTTTGCCCGCAGAGGCAAAGAAACGCTGGATATCGTTTAAGATACCGCTGATGTTGC
Source organism: uncultured Clostridia bacterium (assembly GCA_944384905.1). Taxonomy (GTDB): domain Bacteria; phylum Bacillota; class Clostridia; order Oscillospirales; family Acutalibacteraceae; genus RGIG7265. Next base: position 112,610 of record CALWVE010000027.1, on the reverse strand, counting down.
GCATGGGGTTGGCCAGCGCCCAGGTCAGGCTGGTAAAAGCGGTCAGCTGTCCCAGCGTGAGTTGGCCCTGAATGACGAGCATACCGCCCACAAGCAGGTTGAGCAGGGAAAGCGACTGCGCAAAGAAATCCATAACCGGCACGATTTTCTGCCAGGCATAAGCCGCGTGCAGGTTGGCTTTGCGGAATTCATTACTCTTTTCAAAGAATTTTTCTTTTTCAAACTCTTCACGGGCAAACGCCTTCACCACGCGGTTGCCGGAGATATTCTCCTGCGCGGCGGTGTTGATATCCGAGAGTTTTTCACGGATCTGCCGGTACAGCGGGCTTACGTTTTTGCCGTAGAGGATGGAAGAAATGAGGATAAACGGCAAAACGGCCATCAGCCACAAGGTGAGCGTGATATTCACGGTGCTCAGGTAGATCAGCGCCGCCACAAACATGACGATCGATTCCACCAGCACATGCGAAATATAGGCGGCAACATGGCGGATGTATTCCATATCACCGGTTACGCGGGTAATGATATCGCCCGTGCGGTTTTTATCGAAAAACCGCATTTCCTGATGCTGCAGGTTGTGGAAAACATGCTCGCGGATTTTCACGATCATGCCCTGAGACGATTGATCCAGACAACAGATCATCAGGTAACGGAATCCGGTGCGGATGAGAATAACGGCGCCCATACCGATGAGGATCGGCACCAGCCAGCTGCGGTGGTCGCCCTTGATGGCGTCGTCCACCAGGATCTGTGAAAGAAACGGGTTGATGATGACGATCACGGAGTTGATGGCACACAGCAGGATGCCGAGAATGAACTTTCCGTGGTTGCCTTCGAGGTTCTTCCACATAAATTTGAGCTGGAACACGTTGAACCCCTCCTTTTCGTGTTCCTTCCGGTTCTATGCTCCGGGGGAGCAAAAGGCCGGAACTTTTTGGCCACACATTGGTTTTGGGTAAAAAAATCCCCGCTGCTTTTGTATGACACGTACATTATACTGAAAGGGGGGTAAATTGCAATGCGGAAACAAAAGAAAAGCGCCGAAAATAAAGTAAATGTTTTAGAAGTTTTGCCGATAAGTAAACAATCGGTTACGAAAAGCACACATTTATTGCTCTGCCGCCAAAATATAATCAAAAAAAGATAACAGAAAGTACAAAAGGGGAACCGAGTGGTCTGCGGGAGTTTACCATGAGGGGAAACCCCTCCCAGCGCGTGGGTTTCCCCTCGAAAACAGTCCACCGGACTGTTTTCTCACCCCATCCTGCGCTTATGGCGGCAAAGGTGTTTCGCGTCCTGCGGGACGCGCCGAGGGCGTTGCCCCTCGACCCCACGATTTTTTGAAAAAAATCGAGTAAAACTTTTAATGTTTGTATTACGAGCTTTTGCGCATGACTTTATCTTTCAATTTTATTTAAGCCTGCCCGCGACGCATCCAGCGGCGGTTCGCCGCCCTCGCCGGGGTTCCACTGGCGGCTTGTTCGCGGAAAAATTCTTGCGGGATTACAAAAAGTGTGATGCCGTGCCGCATGGAATATGCTATAATAAAAAACAAGAACGAATCGGATTGGCCCAAAGGAGGAATGGATCATGAAAAATCCGGCTGTGCCTGCGCAGGGACTGTGTGGTTTGCAGGTGTGCGCCGTTTCCCTGGCCGGATACGACCCGCCTGCGGCGCTGCACGGGCCGCTGTATAAAGCCCGGCGGGCTTATTATGAAAATGGAAGCCGCGTGCGTGTGTCTTTGGTGACATGCAGCCGCGGCATTACAACCCGGTATCATGGGCTGGTTTCTCATGCGGGGTTAAAATGGAAAGAATCGAGCGAGACAGGGGCATCCTGCCGCAGTTTCCGCCTGCGCGGACAAGATATCTGCCTCTCTTACGATGCCCACGGCCGCCTGACTCGACGTGCGGTTTATCAAAACACGGGCTGGATTCGCACCGACTACTTTTCGGTAAAAGACGGCGTTCATCCGCTGGTTTCACTGGTGGCGGACGATACACAGGACAGGCTGCTGCGTTATGACCGCGTGCCCGATCGCGAGCCGCCCGTTTATACCCGCCAGGTGCTGCTGCCGCTGAAACTGGAAGTCGATACCGCACTCCAAAGTTATGTAAATACGGAAATCGGGGAACCGTCTGTTGTGTTGGCTCGGACAGACGGAGATTATGTATACTGCACAGCCGACGAGAAGAGCCGCCGCGAACAGCTGGCCGCTCAGGGTCTTCCACCTGCCTTGCTGGAAGAACTTGTGCTGACGCAGAGCGAGCCGCAACAGTCCACGCTGCCGGAATTTTCTCTCTCCGATGAAATGCCGGAAGAAGCGGCAGAAGAGGAAGCTTCGGAAGAGATTCCCGAACAACCTGCACGGGAAGAAACACCGGTCGTTCCGGATTTGTCCGCTTGTGAGCCGCAAGCGGAAGAAGAACCCGATCTTCCGCAGGAGCCGGAAGTGGACGAGCTTCCGATACCGGAGGAAATTCCGGAAGAACCTGCTGCTGAAAAAACAGAAATTCTGGAAGAATCTGTTCCCGCCGCGGAACCGCCGCAGCCGGTACAGCCGATGCTCTCGGATGGAGAAGAGGAAGCCGAAACCGAGGCGCTGTTCTCGTCCCTGCTGGCACAGCGCGGGGGAGAAGTGGTGTTTTCGCGCGGCGATACCCGTTATCGGTATACGGGCGGCATGGCAAACGGCCTGCGTGATGGCCGCGGCCGCACCGAGCAGGAAAACGGTCTTACCGCTTATGACGGCGAATATGTGGCCGGTCAGCGCGACGGTTTTGGTTCGCTGTATTATAAAAACGGCGCGCTTTGCTATGCCGGAAACTGGAAAGACAACCACCGCCACGGATTGGGTGTTTCTTTCCGCAGCGACGATCAGTCGGTGCATGTCGGCAAATGGGAAAACGGCGAGCGGACCGGAATGGACTTCCTGTTCGATAAAGACGGCCGTCTGTGCGTAATCCGCAACAGCAAAGACGGAAAAGAAGAGCCCAAAACGATTTTCTGCATCGATAATTCCGGTACGGTGATTTCCGGGCTGGAAGTTGACCCCGAAGACGGCCGCGGCAACGAATTTGACGAAGAAGGCCGCCTGCTGTACACGGGCTTTCACAAAAACGGCCTGCGCGAAGGGGAAGGAACGTCGTTTTATCTGGACGGCCGGGTAGAATTCACCGGGCAATGGAGAGACGGACGCTTTTTCGACGGCGTGTATTTTGGCCCGAACGGTGCAGGACGATTCAAAGCCGGCGATCTGAACGGAACCGTATGATGTAAACAGGAGCCCGGAGGTTTTTCCTCCGGACTCCGTTTGTGCGGAAGCTTAGCATCGCGGCGGTTTGTCGCTTGTCGTCTCGTAGCTGTTGCGTGGGTGCTGGTGATAAGCAGGGGAATCCCCTGATCGTAAGCCGCGAATAAAGTCTCCATTAAAAATTCGAGCTTTTGCCGCGTGACTTAAGCTTTCAATTCTATTTCAGCCCATCCGCGACGTATCCGGCGGCGGTTCGCCGCTTAGCCGCGGAACATCGAAACGACGTCGTTCATCATATGGTTCATCTGCTGGCCCATCTGACGTGCGTCTTTCATCAGCTTCTGGCTGGAACCCTTTTTATGATGGGACATGCCCACCGTCATCGCGGCAGCGGCTGCGCCCACCATGCCCACTGCGGCGCCGATTCCAACCATACGTGCTACTTTTTCGGTTTTCTTCGTCATATTCCAGATCCTCCCAAATAATAATGCGGCTTGAAGATATTTCATCGCCATGAACAGTATCCCCTTTTTTCTGCCGGCGTGCACAGGAAATGTTTTGAAAAATTCCACGCCGCCGTTTTTTCTTTTTCAGAAAGGAATGATTGTATTGCCTGAACTCAACATTGTGTTGGTCGAGCCGGAAATCCCGCAGAACACCGGCAATATCGCCCGAACCTGCGCCGTTACCGGGGCAAAGCTCCATCTTGTGGGGCCGATGGGCTTTGCCATTGATGATAAAAAACTGCGCCATGCCGGACTGGATTACTGGCATTTTCTCGAGATTGCCTACTACGAAAGTCTTTCCGAATTTTTCGAGAAAATCACAGGGAATTTTTTCTTTTTTTCAACCAAAGCGCCGCAGGTTCACAGTGAGGTTTCCTATCCCGACGGCTGCTATCTTTTCTTTGGAAAAGAATCCGCCGGCCTGCCCGAAAAGCTTTTGTTTGAACACGCTGAAAGCTGTGTGCGTATCCCGATGATTGACGAAGCGCGCAGCCTGAATCTTTCCAACAGTGTGGCAATCGGCACCTATGAAGTGCTGCGCCAGTGGGGTTATCCCGCGCTTTCGTGCCGCGGAGAACTGCGCGAGTACCGCTGGGAAGCCCGCAACGACCTGTAACTGACGCGAAAATGCATGTCCGCCGTTTTGCGGGGCGTGAATTTGAACACATTGCCCGAATGTACACTTTTTCGGGACAGGCTCTTGAAAAAATACAGAGATTGTTATAAAATAATCAGGGAATGGGCATGTGTGTTCCAAAGCCTTGCCCTTCCATTGTGACGATGTGATTCCGTGAAATCCAAAATCATAAAAGGAGTGTATCAGAAATGAATTATCTGAACAAAAAGACCGTCGAAGATATCGATGTCTCCGGCAAAAAAGTCCTGGTTCGCTGCGACTTCAACGTTCCGTTTGACGCAGAAGGCAACATCTCCGATCCCAAGCGCATCAACGAAGCGCTCAAGACGATCAAATATCTGAAGGATCACGGTGCAAAAGTGATTCTTTGCTCCCATCTGGGCCGCCCGAAGGGCGAGTTCAACATGAAGTATTCTCTGGCTCCTGTGGCTGCTTACCTCACGAAGGCCCTGGGTCAGGAAGTTAAGATGGCAAAAGACGTTGTAGGCGAAAGCGCCAAGGAACTGGCCGCTTCCCTGAAAGACGGCGACGTCATGCTGATCGAAAACGTTCGTTTCCATAAGGAAGAGGAAAAGAACGATCCTGAATTTGCCAAGCAGCTGGCTTCTCTGGCTGACATCTATGTCAACGATGCATTCGGCACGGCTCACCGCGCCCATGCTTCCACCGCCGGCGTGGCCGATTATCTGCCCGCTGTGTGCGGCTACCTGATCCAGAAGGAAATCACCGTGATGGGCGGCGCCCTCACCAGCCCGAAGCGTCCGTTCGTGGCTATCCTGGGCGGTGCTAAGGTTTCCGATAAGATCGGTGTTATCACCAACCTGATTGACAAGTGCGACACCCTCATCATTGGCGGCGCCATGGCTTACACGTTTGCCGCTGCTCAGGGCCGCAAGATCGGTTCCAGCAAGTGCGAAGAAGACAAGATCGATCTGGCTAAGGAAATTCTGGCCAAGGCCGAAGCTAAGGGCGTAAAGTTCCTGCTGCCGGTTGACAATATGTGCGCTGATGCCTTCGCTGAAGACGCCAACACCAAGGTGTTCGAAGGCAACATCGAAGACGGCTGGATGGGTATGGATATCGGCCCGAAGACCATGGAACTGTATGCTGCTGCCGTTAAGGATGCCGGCACGGTTGTATGGAACGGCCCGATGGGCGTATTCGAAATGGCTCCGTTTGCCAAGGGCACCATTGCTGTGGCTCAGGCCATTGCAGACAGCAACGCTGTTTCCATCATCGGCGGCGGCGACTCCGCTGCGGCTGTGGAAACCCTCGGCTTTGCCGACAAGATGACCCACATCTCCACCGGCGGCGGCGCTTCTCTGGAATTCCTCGAAGGCCGCGTGCTTCCGGGTATCGCCTGCCTCAACGAGAAATAATTGAAAGCAAACGGCGGGAGAAACACTTCTCCCGCTTTTTCTCTTTTGCTATTTTGTTTGAATGAAAGGATTGTTTCCCATGAATAAAGCTCTGCGCAAAGCCGTTATTGCCGGCAACTGGAAAATGAACAAAACCCCCGCCGAAGCCAAAGAACTGCTCGAAGGCATTCTGCCGCTGGTAAAAGACGCCGGCTGCGATGTGATTGCCTGCGTACCGTTTGTTGACCTGCAGACGGCTCTGGAAGTAACCCGCGGCACCAACGTAAAGATCGGCGCCGAAAACTGCCACTGGGAGAAGAGCGGCGCTTATACCGGCGAAATCTCCGCTGAAATGCTCACCGCCATGGGCGTTGAATATGTTATCATCGGCCACAGCGAACGCCGCACCTATTTCGGCGAAACCGATGTGACCGTTCAGAAGCGCGTACGCGCCGCTCTGGATGCCGGCCTGACCGTTATCCTGTGCGTAGGCGAATATCTGGAACAGCGCGAACAGGGCATCACCGATGAACTGGTTGCCATGCAGACCAAGATCGCTCTGGGCGGCGTTTCCAAGGAAGAACTGTCCCGCGTGATCATCGCTTATGAACCCGTGTGGGCTATCGGCACCGGCCGTACCGCCACCGCACAGCAGGCCAACGAAGTCTGCGCCGTGATCCGCGCCACGCTGGCCGGCCTGTACGGCAAAGACGCTGCCGACGCGACCACCGTACAGTACGGCGGTTCCATGAACGCCGGCAACGCAGCCGAACTGCTGGCTCAGCCCGATGTTGACGGCGGCCTGATCGGCGGCGCTTCCCTGAAGCCGGCCGATTTCGCCAAGATCGTTTCCGCCGCCACCGAAGGCTGATTTTCACCCGACTTGCGACAGAAAGGAAGATTTTCCATGAAAAAACCGCTGGTTTTAATGATTCTCGATGGTTTCGGCATTGCCGGCGATAACGGCAACGCCATCAAAGCGGCCAATACGCCGAACCTGGATAAGCTGTTTGCCTCGAACCCGATCACCCAGATCGGCGCTTCCGGTATGGATGTAGGTCTGCCGGACGGCCAGATGGGTAACAGCGAAGTAGGCCACACCAATATCGGTGCCGGCCGCATCGTGTATCAGGAACTCACCCGCATCACCAAGTCGATCAAAGACGGTGATTTTGATAACAACGAAGCTTTCCTCAAAGCGATGGCCAACGTAAAGGCCAACGGCTCTGCGCTGCACCTGATGGGCTTGCTCTCCAACGGCGGCGTACACAGCCACAATGAACACCTGTATGCACTGCTGGCTCTGGCCAAGAAGCAGGGCATCGAAAAGGTGTACGTCCATGCTCTGCTTGACGGCCGCGACGTTCCGCCCAGCAGCGGTAAGGATTTCGTACAGGAACTGATGGATAAGATGGCCGAAATCGGCGTGGGCCGCGTAGCCACTGTGATGGGCCGTTATTATGCCATGGACCGCGACAACCGTTGGGAGCGCGTGGGCAAGGCCTATGCCGCCATGGTTTACGGCGAAGGCGAACACGCTGCCTGCCCCGTATGCGCGGTTGAAAATTCCTATGCCGCCGGCGTAACGGATGAATTCGTTGTGCCCACGGTGATCGACGGCGCACAGCCTGTTTCCGCCAACGATTCCGTGATCTTCTTCAACTTCCGTCCTGACCGTGCCCGTGAAATCACCCGCACGTTCGTTGATCCGGATTTCAATGGTTTTGAACGCAGGAACGGCTTCTTCCCGCTGGTTTATGTCTGCATGACGCAGTATGACAAGACCATGCCCAATGTAGACGTGGCCTTCAAGCCGCAGACGCTGGAAAATACTTTTGGCGAATACATCTCCAACAAGGGTCTGACCCAGCTGCGCATTGCCGAAACAGAAAAATACGCCCATGTGACGTTCTTCTTCAACGGCGGCGTGGAAAAACAGTACCCCGGCGAAGACCGCATCCTGGTCAATTCCCCCAAGGTGGCTACCTATGACCTTCAGCCCGAAATGAGCGCGTATGAAGTCACCGATAAGATGGTGGAAGCTGTCAAGAGCGGCAAGTACGATGTCATCATCCTCAACTTTGCCAACTGCGACATGGTAGGACACACCGGCGTATTTGAAGCCGCCCGTGCCGCTGTAGAAGCCGTAGACACCTGCGTGGGCCGCGTGGCCGATGCTGTTGCCGAGATGCAGGGCACGATCCTGCTGACCGCCGACCACGGTAACGCCGATAAGATGTTCGAGGACGACGGTTCTCCGTTCACCGCGCACACCACCAACCCGGTTCCGTTCTGCGTGATTGGTTATCCCTGCACGCTGCGCACCGGCGGTAAGCTGGCCGATATTGCGCCGACGATGCTTAAGATCCTCGGCCTGCCCCAGCCTGCCGAAATGGACGGTGAAAGCCTCATTCTGTAATTTTTCAAAAAAATATTTTGCCGCCGGTCTCATTTTCGAGGCCGGCGGTTTTTATTTTCTTTGTTTTTTCTAAAAAATTTATAGATAACTAACAAGTTAGTTTCTTTATCTTTGTAAAGAATTTCGGGTTTGTTCCCACAAATCATGGTTACTTATAAAGAAACCCGCCCGAGTTTGGTAGAGTGTACGAAAATGCTTTCCTATATTGACTTTGGCCCACTGTACAGACTACAATGACAATGTAGGAAAGAGAGTTCAAGCGCCCTCTCTTTCCAGAGGAGTTGTCCGCCGAGGAAATACATTCTTTGGCACCCGTTTATTTTGGGAGGAGTCCCATCAAATTTGAGGAGGTAAATCATGTTCAAAAGAGTTTTAGCTGCTCTTCTGTCTGCGCTTCTGCTTGTTTCGCTGGCTACCGCCTGCCAGAATACGGGCACTCAGACGAGCAACACATCCGGTTCCGGGGAATCGGGAAAAGTTGATCTGTCGCAGAAACGCGAGATCGGCATTACCATCACGACCAACTCGTTTATCACCGATTACGAGGATAACGACTTAACGAAACAAATTGAAGAAGATCTGAACTGTAACATTACTTTCAATTTGCTGCCGGCCGGTACAGACGCACTTTCTAAGCTGCAGCTTATGATTAACGGCGGCGATGAACTAACAGATGTTGTTTCTTACAACTTGTCTTCCGCGCTCCGCTACCAATATGGTTCTGGCGGCACGTTTATTCCGCTGAACAGCTACTTCGATAATAAGGAGCTCATGCCCTATTACAATGCTATTGAAAGCGAAGAAGATAAAGCCTCCATGCAGGGAGACGTAATGTCGGCCGACGGCAATATTTATTGTCTCTCCCGCTGGACGCCTGAATTCTGGGATATGACGCCGTACCGTATCTACATGAATATGAAGTGGCTGGAGAACCTAAATCTGGATGTTCCCACCAATTCTGATGAGCTGAAGGATGTTCTGGTGGCATTTGCCAATGACGACCCGAACGGCAACGGTGTTAAGGATGAAATCCCGGTATTCACACAGTATACAGATGGCGGCGGATACGGCTGCAATATTATTCTGGCGCTGATTAATATGTTCCAGTATACCGGCACAACCATGTCTGGCTTTACGCTTTCTGACGACGGCAAAACAGTTGTCGCTCCTCAGGCGAGCGAGGGCTGGCAGGAAGCTATGAAGTACCTGAATTCCTTGTATAAAGAAGGTGCCCTGATCGACAACTCCTTCGTTTATGACAGCACCGCTTATAAGGGCACATTGAACTATCAGGGTATCGGTACCGAAGCTGCCGATCCGGGTAAATCGATCAACATTGTTGGTATGTTCACGGCCGGCTCCAACTCGGGTAACTTTGTAAATTCCGGTAAGGACGAAAACGTGAACTATCTGGAATATCAGATGATTCCGGTTCCGGAAGGAACCAGCGGCAAGGCTTATGCTCCGTACGCCGCTCCGTCTGCTGTTGGATTCTGGTATGTCACTTCGGATGCTGAAGATCCTGATTTCTGCGTAAAGATGGGCGACTGGTTCTATGAAACCAAACATTCTATGTGGGTTCGCTATGGTCTGGAAGAAGTTGACTGGACTATGGATGAAAAAGTCTGCTCGGATTGGTATACCGAACATACAAAACTGATCGAGGGCGAAGGCTATGAACAGCCGATCGATGATTACTACAGCATCGTTCGTCTGCGTGCCGATGCTCTGTGGGGCGAAAACAACTCCGTTTTCTGGCACAATGAACAGCCCCGCTATGCTTCCCTTGATTTCTTTGCTCATGCAGCAGACTGGTATGATCCCGAAACCTTTGTTTACTACAATGGCAACTATGGTCGTCTGTCCAACATTTCGAGAGAATACTACTACGAGAAGCATCCGCAGTATGTTCTTCCGATTCTGTCTTACACAGATGATGAACAGTCCGCAATCACGGAAATTCAGATCGCCTATCCTGAAGTCATCACCGATTGGACCATGCGTTTCATCACCGGTGAAAAGGATGCCGAAGCTGATTGGCAGGAATATCTGGATGCCCTTAACGGCGTAGGTCTGCAGGATTATCTGAAGACTGCCCAGGCTGCCTATGAGCGCACGATGACCTATCAGGCAAATTTCGGATAATATAATTGTCTATATTACGAGAGAGCGACAGATGCCTGTCGCTCTCTTTTTTTGACGAGGTGGCATAACCAATAATCGAACTGCATAACTTGCAAAGGAAATATTTAGATGATTTGACAAATATTGCAATTTGTAGAATTAATTTTATAAAAAAGTAAGTAAATTATTTGTTTATACACACAAAAATTATAATTCATCTTGACAAATTAATTAGCAAGGCGTAAGCTATTTACATGGTATTTACAAAGAAATCTCAAGAAAATTACTTTGTAAATTCAACTATTCCCGAAAGGGACTTAAAGCGGTGAATACGGTTTGTTGCTGTGAATCAAACCGTGTGCATTAAAATTGGGTGTTCCCGCCCAAACAATCAAGGAGGCAAACCATGACAAAAAGAATTCTGGCTGCCCTGTTGTCCGCATTGATGTTGCTTTCTCTGGCAACTGCATGCAACAATAATACAGGTGGCACGTCCTCGACATCCGGCGGCGGTGATACGCAGCAAACCGGTAAAGTGGATCTCTCGCAGAAGCGTGATATTTCAATCACGGCAGGGTCTCAGGTTTTTATTTCTGATTGGGACAACAATAACATGACTGATCAGATCGAAAAAGATCTGAACTGCAACATCACGTTTAACCTGCTGCCCGCTGGCGACGACGGCAAGGCTAAACTGCAGCTGATGATCAACGGCGGCGATAAGCTGGATGATCTTATCTTTTATGGCTTGGACAGCGCGCTGACCTATCAGTATGGCTCCGGCGGATCTTTTGTTGCGATGAACGATTATTTTGCAAATAAGGACATTATGCCAAACTTCAACGCAATCGAAAGTGAAGACGATAAAACCAAGATGCTGGGCGACGTCACTTCTGCAGATGGCAACATTTATGCAATGCCGCAATGGCAGCCTGAAACCTGGAACCTGACTCCCTATCGTATTTGGATGAACATGAAGTGGCTCGAAAACCTGGATCTGGAAGTTCCCACCACTTCTGAAGAACTGAAAGACGTTCTGACCGCGTTTGCTACGCAGGACCCGAATGGCAACGGCGTTAAAGACGAAATTCCGGTTTTGACCAACTATGTCGATAGCGGCAACTACGGCTGCAACATCATTCTGGCTTTGATCAACATGTTTGAGTATACCAGCGGCTCCATGTCCGGCCTTACGCTTTCCGAAGACGGCAAAACCGTTATGGCACCTCAGATAACCGAGGGCTGGCAGGAAGCTATGAAGTATCTCAATTCGCTGGCAGACGCTGGTGCAATCCTTCCCGATGGCTCTTTCATTTCCGGCACAGATACCACTGGCTTTAAGGGCACGCTGAACTATCAGGGCATTGGCACCGAAGAAGCCCCCGAAGGCAAATCGATCAACATTGTCGGTATGTTTACGGCCGGCTCCAACTCCGGTAACTTTGCCGATTCCGGTATTGACCGCAATGTGAACTTCAAGGAATATGAAATGATCCCGGTTCCGGAAGGACCCGAAGGCAAGGCTTACAGCCCGTATGGTGCTCCGGCAGCCAGCCGTATGGTATCCATCACTGCCGACGCGGAAGATCCTGCGTTCTGCGCAATGCTGGGCGACTGGTTCTATGAAACCAAGCATTCCATGTGGGCACGCTATGGCCTGGAAGAAGTAGACTGGACCATGGACGAAGAATTCTGCACCGATTGGTATGAACAGCACACGAAGCTGATCGAAGACGCTGGTTATGAACAGACAATCGATGATTACTACAGCATCGTTCGCCTGCGTGCCGACGCCGTCTGGAGCGAAACCACCAACGTATATTGGAAGAATAACGGTCCGCGCTATGCTTCTCTGGATTTCTTTAACCATGCGACGGACTGGTACGATCCTGAAACGTTTGTTTATTACAGAGGTAATTATGGGCGCCTGTCCGGTATCTCTAGGGAATACTACAGCGAGGCCCATCCCGAGTACATTCTTCCTGTTCTCGAATACACCAACGAAGAACAGGCCGCTATTACTGAAACGCAGATAGCTTTCCCGGATGAAGTCCTGAACTGGACGATGATGTTCATCACCGGCGAAAAAGATCCGGAAGCTGACTGGCAGGCTTATCTGGATGCACTCAACGGCATCGGCCTTGAAAACTATGTAAAGACCGCACAGGCCGCTTATGAGCGCAACCCGTACTACGAAGCGAATTTCGGCTAATCTTCTGGTTACCACTTTAAAAAAATTATAAGCAGGCGGGAATTACCACAGCAAACAGCGGGCGGCAGGCAACTGCCGTCTGTTGTTTTTTTATTGAAAAAAGTCATTCTGTTTTTCACAAAGTTTTACATTTAAAATTTGTGCATAATTAAATGTCTTTGTAAGGTAATTCGTTGATTTCATACAAAATAAAAGATGTAAAAATTGTGTAAATATTTAAGAAAAATAAAATTCATTCCTGATGCGTATTCGCAATAAACATTTGACAATTCAAAAACATAATTGTATAATACACCCACACGCTGAAGTTTCGATCAGTAACTAATTGGGATTCCCGCCCCAAAATAATCAGGAGGTAAACCATGACAAAACGAATTCTTGCAGTTTTCTTGTCTGCGCTTATGTTGCTTTCGCTGGCAACGGCTTGTCAGGATTCCGGTTCGCAATCAAGTGGCGGATCCGGTGATTCTCAGCAGTCAGAGACTTCAGGCAAAGTCGACCTTTCCCAGCACCGCGAAGTCGGTATTACCATTCAGACGAACTCGTTTATTACGGATTATAACGAAAACGATCTGACGAAACAGCTTGAAGAAGACCTGAACTGTGACATTACGTTTGACCTTCTTCCTGCTGGTACAGATGCTCTTTCCAAATTGCAGCTGATGATCAACGGCGGTAGTGAACTGAGCGATATTATTTCTTATCCCCTCTCTGCTGCGCTGACATATCAGTATGGTGCAGGCGGTACATTTATCGCGCTTAACGATTATTTTGATAATGCTGACATTATGCCGAACTTCAACGCAATCGAAAGCGAAGAAGATAAGCTTTCGATGAAAGGTGACGTTATGTCGGCTGATGGCAACATCTACACGTTGTCGATGTGGCAGCCTGAAACCTGGAACCTTACGCCGTATCGTATTTACATCAATATGAAGTGGCTGGAAAATCTGGGTCTGGAAGTTCCCACAACTTCTGAAGAACTGAAAGATGTTCTGGTTGCTTTTGCAAATGATGACCCGAACGGCAACGGCGCAAAAGATGAAATTCCGATTCTGGCCAGCTATGTGGACAGCGGTAACTACGGATGCAACGCTATTTTGGCGCTGATCAATATGTTCCAGTACACAAGCACGACTATGTCCGGTCTTGCACTTTCCGAAGATGGCAAAACTGTCATTGCTCCGCAGATTACAGATGAGTGGAAAGAAGCTATGAAGTATCTGAAGTCTTTGACAGATGCTGGTGTGCTTTTGCCGGATGCTTCTTTCGCTTACGATGGTACATCTTATAAAGGTACGTTGAATTATCAGGGTATTGGAACAGAACCAGCAGAACCCGGAAAATCGATTAACGTAGTCGGTATGTTTACAGCCGGTTCCAACTCCGGTAACTTTGCGGATTCGGGTACGGATAAAAACGTTAACTTCCTGGAATATGAGATGATTCCTGTTCCGGAAGGGCCGCAGGGAAAAGCCTACAGTCCGTACGGCCCTTATACGGCAGAAAGCTATTGGCATATTATAGCCGGTTGGCTGGTATTTCCAAAGAATATTACGGCGATGCACATCCCGAGTATAGTTTACCAAAACTCTCTTATACAGATGAAGAACAGGCAGCCATAACCGAAACGTAGGTTGCATTCCCGGATGTTATTACGGAATGGACCATGAAGTTCATCACCGGCGAAGCCGATATCGATGGTCAGTGGGATGCCTATAAGGCTGCTCTGGGTGCGCTTGGCCTGCAGACCTATATTGAATGCTCTCAGGCTGCTTATGAAAGAACGGTTTATTATCAGGCTAATTTCTAGTAATCGTTTCTTGATTTAAATTGATTGCAATTTACGGGAATACTCGCAAGAGCAACGGTTGGTAATGCCATCCGTTGCTCTTCTTTTTTGCTAAATATGCGCAGTTTGCACAAACACAATATATAGATAAAAAGGTGTAAAATGAAACTATTTGGCTAGATATTGTGGGTTAACGTCTTGTGTAAATATAATGTAAACAATCAGCAAATACTAATTTTGGCTGTTCCTACAAATCGACGAAATCGTATTGACAGTGTAGAACCTCAAATGTATAATATGACTATAAGTTGACGGCCGCAGCAAAAGAGTCTGCGAAAAAGCTGAATTCGGGAGGAATTTTGGATTTGGCTCTGTCTGTTCAGCAAAAATGGGTATTCCCACCCTAAAGATTAGGAGGCAAAAAATGACAAAGAGAATTCTTGCAGCTCTGCTGTCTGCTCTTTTGTTGCTCTCGCTGGCAACGGCGTGCAATAATGGCAGTAGCAGCAGCAGTGGTGGCGGCGATACACCGGCAGTCGATCCGGCTACCGGAGAAGTCGATCTCAATGTGAAGCGTGATATGCGTATTTTGATTTCTTCGAATACGTTTATTACGGATTATAACGACAACTGGCTGACCCAGAAACTCGAAGAAGATCTGAACTGTGATATTACAATGGAAACGTTGCCTGAAGGTGACGACGGCCTTGCTAAGATGCAGCTGATGATCAACGGCGGCGATACGCTGCCGGATGTTTTCTCCCTTTCAATGAATTCCGCTCTGATGTACCAGTATGGTTCCGGCGGAACCTTCCTCGCTCTGAATGATTATTATGAGAATGAGAAGATCATGCCCAACTGGGCCGCTATTGAAAGCGAAGAAGATAAGACTACGATGCTCTCTACAGTTACCGCTGCAGACGGCAACATCTATGCTCTGAACATGTTCCAGCCCGAAACTTGGAACATGAACCCCTATCGTATGTATATCAACCAGAAGTGGCTGGACAACCTGGGTCTCGAAATGCCCACCACCACCGATGAACTGCGCGATGTACTGAAGGCTTTCCGTGAAAAGGACCCGAACGGCAACGGCCAGACCGATGAAATCCCGCTGTTCACCAACTATGTGAATAACGGTAACTACGGCTGCAACGTGCTGCTCCCGATCATCAACTCCTTCGTATATTGCTCCGGTAACATGTCTTCTCTGTCTCTGTCCGAAGACGGCAAAACCGTTATCGCTCCTCAGGTATCCGATGGCTGGAAAGAAGCTATGAAGTATCTGAAGTCCCTGTACGATGTGGGCGGCATCCTGCCGGATGGCTCCTTCATCTATGGTACCGATACGACCGGCTTCAAGGGCACCCTGAACTTCCAGGGCAACGGCATTGAAGAAGCTCCGGAAGGCAAGTCCGTCAACGTTGTTGGTTTGTTCTCCTGCGGTTCCAACTCTGGTAACTTTGCTGGTTCCGGTAAGGACGAAAACGTGAACTTCCTCGAATATCGCATGATGCCTGTTCTTGAAACTGGCAATGGCGAAGCTTACAACCCGTACATCGAGCAGCCCGGTTCCGGCTACTGGTATGTAACCGAAGACGCTAAGGATCCTGCATTCTGCGTCTACATGGGCGACTACTTCTATGATCGTGAAATGTCCATCAACGTTCGTTTCGGTCAGAAAGAAGTTGACTGGACGGATGATCCGGAATACTGCTCCAACTGGTATGAACAGCACACCAAGCTGCTCGAACAGTTTGCTGATAAGGGTGCTAAGCAGCTGAAGGTTGAGTATCAGTGGGTTGTTGGTGTTGATTCCGAAAACCTGACTTGGTCCGAGGCTAACAACCACTTCTGGCACAACTGCCAGCCGCGTTACATGGATCTGGAAACCTTTACGTATCATTACGGCACTTGGAAGGATCCCAACAACTTCCAATACTACTATGGCGATACGCTGGGCGATACTTCTTTGGAATACTACAACGAGGCTCATCCGGATTACATTCTCCCCTTGCTGAGCTACACTACTGAAGAGCAGAATCAGATCACGGAATTCCAGATTGCTTATCCGGAAGAAATCCTGAACTGGACCATGAAGTTCATCACCGGCGAAGCCGATATCGATGGTCAGTGGGATGCCTATAAGGCCGCTCTGGATGCGCTGGGTCTGCAGACCTACATTGAGTGCTCTCAGGCTGCTTACGAAAGAACTGTTTACTATCAGGCTAACTTCCAGTAATTGTTCTTTAAGCTTTAATAACTGATTATAATCTTACGGGAATACTCACATAAGCGTTTCGGGCGGCAATTGCCGCCCGATTTGCTTTTTTACTTGTAAAATGATTGTATAAAGTTTGATAAGAATAAACACGAAATTTCATTCAGACGAAATTAGACGCTTTGAAGAAAAAATATTTGTGCAATATAACGAGCAACAACCTGAGCATATTTAACAATCAAACGCAATGGTAATTATACAACTATAACAAAAAAATAAGGGAAAAATCAATTTGATTCCAAAAAGGAAAGATCAAATCTAAATCAAGCAAGCATATTTCACAACTTTTATTGTATGGATTGACTTTAAAATTTTGGGCACTATAATGGAAGATACATGGCCGATGTAGTTTTATTTGAAAAGTAGACATCGGTGTAGTTGGATAATTCCCGTATATCCAATGAAACAAATCTTACAGGAGGAATCCCAAAATGGCAAAAAGAGTTCTTGCAGTTTTGCTGTGCGTTCTCATGGTGCTGGCACTGGCTACCGGTTGCAGCAGCGGAGATAGCGGCAAAGGCAGCGGAGCAATTCCGCTTAAAGAAGACGGTTCTATCGACCTGTCTCAGACCCGCGACATTCGTATTGCAATTGGTCAGAATACTTTTATCACCAACTACGATGATAACTATCTGACGAATCTTCTCGAAGAGAAATACAATTGCAACATCACCATGGATGTACTTCCCGCTGGTGAAGACGGCAAGGCTAAGCTGCAGCTGATGATCAACGGCGGCGACGACCTTCCGGACGTATTCTCTTATTCTCTGGATACCGCTCTGATGTATCAGTATGGTTCCAACGGCACTTTCCTCGCTCTCAACGAGTATTATGAGAACGAAAAGATCATGCCCAACTTCAACGCTATTGAAAGCGAAGAAGATAAGACCAACATGCTTTCTTCCGCTACTTCGGCTGACGGCAATATTTATTGCTTGACCATGTTCCAGCCCGAAGAATGGAACCTGACCCCCTATCGTATGTATATCAACACCACGTGGTTGGACAACCTGGGTCTGGAAATGCCCACCACCACGGACGAGCTGTATGATGTTCTGAATGCTTTTGCTAACAAAGACCCGAACGGCAACGGCACCAAGGACGAAATCGCTGTATTTGCTTATTACACCGATAACGGCGGCGGCTACGGTAACAACGTGATCCTGCCGATCATCAACTCCTTCGTATTTACTGGTACCACGATGTCCGGTCTTACGCTGTCTGAAGATGGCAAGACTGTTATCGCTCCGCAGACCACCGATGGCTGGAAAGAAGCCATGCGTTACCTCAACTCTCTGACCCAGTGCGGTGCTATCCTGCCCGACGGTTCCTTTGCTTATGATGACAGCTCCTTCAAGGGCATGCTGAACTATCAGGGTATTGGCACTGAAAAAGCTGAAGAAGGCAAGTCCATCAACGTAGTTGGTCTGGCTTCTCTGGGTTCCAACTCCGGTCAGTTCTCTGGTTCCGGTACGGATGAAAACGTAAACTTCGATGAGTATTGGCTGATGCCTGTTCCGGAAGGACCGGAAGGCGTAGCTTACAGCCCCTATGCTGGCTACAATGCAGAACGTTATTGGTTCGTAACTGAAAATGCTGCCGATCCGGCTTTCTGTGTATACCTGGGCGATGGTTTCTATGATTACACCATGACGCAGATCGTTCGTTTTGGTAAGGAAGGTAATGATCAGGACTGGACTGCTGACCCGCAGTTCTGCTCCGACTGGTACACGCAGCACACGCAGTTGATCGAAGAAGCTGGTTTCACGCAGCCGAAGGAATCCTATTCCTTTGTTCAGATCAACGTAGATCTGTGGTCCACCAACAACAACACCTTCTGGCACAACCAGCAGCCTCGTTACCTCAGCTTGGAAGTATTCAACACCATGGGTACTTGGTATGATCCGGAAACGTTTGTTTACTACAGAGCTAACGAACTCAACCCGACTTCTAAGGAGTATTATTACGAAGCTCATCCGCAGTATGTTCTGCCGTTGCTGACCTACACCGATGAAGAACAGGCTCAGATCACGGAAACGCAGGTTGAATTCCCCGAACTGATCGAAGAGTGGACGATGCGATTCATTACTGGTGAATCCAATGTTGACACTGATTGGGATGCATATATTGATGCACTGAATGGTTCTGGCTTGCAGGAATATATCGCTGCTTCCCAGGCTGCTTACGAGCGCTCGGTATATTACACCTCTAACTTCCAGTAATTATTTCCACGGGAATTATCAGGGGACGGTCGAAAGACCGTCCCTTTGTTTTATCTAAAATTTCATGAAATCTTTAGAAATCTGATCTGGACAAAAAAATGTGTATCGGGTAAAATGGAAAGCAAGGCGGTGAAAGATATGAAGCTATTGAGAATAGGGGTTGCGCTTTGTCTTATTCTCTGTTTGACAGGATGCTCTCGCTTTTTTTCGGATACGGCAGGCAAAGATGCAACAATCTATTATCATTTGCCCGATGTTGTAATTTCGATTGATCCGCAGACGGTGGATACTTTTTCGGATCGTGCCGTTGTGAACGCCCTGTATGAAGGTTTGTGCCGAATTGATGCGGATGGAAATCTTCAGCCGGGTGTGGCAGAACGTTGGGAACACAATGCTGATTATACAGAATATACTTTCTATTTGAATAAAAATGCATCTTGGAATAATGGCGATCCCGTTAAAGCAGTCGATTTTGTTTTTGCTTTTCAACGTGCATTAAGTCCGGATACGGGCTCTAACGATGTTCATGATCTCTTTCAGATTCGCAATGCCAAAGCAATTTGGCAGAAGCAAGCAGAAGCTGACACACTGGGCGCTGTTGCGGTCGATGATCATACTTTAAAAATCAGCTTGGAATCATCGGATGAGAACTTCCCTTATCGAACGGCGAAGGCTGTTTATATGCCTTGCAATCGCTCTTTTTTTGAGCAGACAAAGGGAAGATATGGTCTTACCTATGAAACCAGCTGTACCAACGGCCCGCTTGATTTTGTCAATCTGTATTCTTGGGAAGAGCGTAAATCGATGAATTTTTGCGCTTCTTCAACGTATGCCGGCAGCGTGGAGGTTTATCCTGGCTATGTGGAAATGACAATGGGTGAGACGGGTGCTTATCAAGATCCCATGCAGGCGCTGCTGAATGGTGACGTAGATTTTGCCCAGATTGGCGGCGAATCGCTCGAAGAAGCGGCCGTATCGGGTTGTACGGTGGAGAAAATCGAAAATACTACGTATGGAATTTTGTTGAATTCTTCGACAGGTATTTTATCAATTGATGAAATTCGCAAAGATTTGTTTTCCACAATTGATCCGCAACGTGTGGAAAATCTAACAGGTGAGGCCTTGGCTACGCACATCATTCCGAAAGATGTGATGTGGGGCGGAACGCTTTATCGTGACCAGGTGGAAGCTTGTGAAATGCCCACGTATGATCCAAACGCTACAGCTGGGCTTTCTGAGCTGCTGGCTGAAAATAGCTTTGACTCCATGGAATCGCTGACAATTTTGTGCGCAGATGATGATTTCTCCAAGCAAATTGCCAACCAGCTGATTGTAAGTTGGAATGAAGCGTTCGGCACGTATTTCAATATGCTGCCGATGAGTCAGGAAGAATTGCAAACACGTGTGCTTTCGGGTGATTATCAGATTGCGCTGTTTGGGTTTACGGCGGATACGTTTGATGCATATGCATTTTTGGCTCAAATTGGAGCAGTGTGCTCCAACGCGCAGCTGGGTAAAATGTTAGAAACTGCTTCTTCTGCGGAAGATTTTTACCGCGCCGAACAGTTCCTTTTGGATGAGGGATTGTTTTATCCCGTTTATCTGGTTGATAGCTGTTATGCGCAGGCTCCCGGTGTCCAGGGAATCTATTTGAATCGTATGACGTCGCTTGACTTTACGGGCGCATTGAAATTAAAGAAATAATATAAAATGACCGCCTGCCGGGAGATCCTGACAGGCGGTTGCTTTATAGAAAATATGAGCAGTAGATAGATTGCACAAAAGATTATAAAAGGGAAACCCCCGACGAGGGTTTCCCCTCAAAACAGTCCACTGGACTGTTTTTTCACCCTTTCCTGCGTTTACAACGCTAAAAAGTTCCGCTTTCTGCGGAAAGCGGCCAAAGGCGCTGCCTTTGGAAACTGCAAACCTTTGAAAAGGTTTGATCGAAACTTTTAATGTCTGTAAATTAAATCTCTGCTACGTATTTTGTTTCGAAAAAATTATTTTTAAATATTTACACTAAAAAACCGGCTGAATGATTCAGCCGGTTTCTGTTATTTATCTTCGCCGAAAAGCTCTTTCAGTCTGGAGAAGAACTTCTTGTTCTTCTGATAATTCTTTTCATCCGTCAGTTCATCAAAAGCACGCAGAGCCTCTTTCTGCTTCTGATTGAGGTTCTTAGGTACTTCAATCGTAATCTGGACATACTGATCGCCGCGTCCACGGCCGCCCAGAATCGGAATGCCTTTGCCTTTAAGCTTAAACACGTCACCCGGCTGTGTGCCTTCGTGGATGGTATAACGCACCTTGCCGTCCAGCGTAGGAACCGTCACTTCTGCGCCCAGACAAGCCTGTACAAACGTGACCGGCATCTCACACCATACGTCGTTTCCACGGCGCTCAAACAGCTCGTGCGGGCGGATATTGACGTAAACATGCAGGTCGCCGTTCGGGCCGCCATTTAGGCCTACATTGCCTTTTCCGGATACATTCAGGATGCGTTCGTCATCAATACCGGCGGGGATGTTGATCTCGATGGTGCGATGACGGCGCACACGACCGGTTCCGCCGCACTTTTTGCAGGGATTTTCAATGATTTTCCCTTTGCCGCCGCAGCGGTCGCAGGTACGGGCCGTTTGCATCATGCCGAACGGAGTACGCTGATTGATATGGATCTGCCCGGTTCCGTGACACTGCGGACAAGTGGTGGGAGAGCTGCCTGCTGCGGCGCCGCTGCCGTGGCATTCATCGCAGGTTTCAATCTGCTGGAATGTCACTTCTTTGCGGCAACCCTTGGCTGCTTCCTCAAACGAAATGACCACGGTAGTTTCGATGTCGCTGCCGCGCCGGGGCGCATTGGGATTGCTGCGACGTCCGCCGCCAAATCCGCCAAAAAAGCTATCGAAAATATCGCTGACATCGAACCCGGATCCGCCGAACGGATCGCCGCCCGCGCCGCCGCCAAAGTTCGGGTCCACACCGGAAAAACCGAACTGATCATACCGCGCGCGTTTGTCGGGGTCTTTCAAAACATCATAGGCTTCGTTGATTTCTTTAAACTTTTCCTCCGCCTCTTTGTCGTTGGGGTGAAGGTCGGGGTGGTACTGTTTGGCCAAACGGCGATAGGCTTTTTTCAGCTCGTCATCGCTGGCGCCTTTCGCGACGCCTAATACCTCATAATAATCCCTTTTTTCCTGTGCCAATGCCGATCACTCCTAAACATCAGAAAGACAGGGGCGCACGATGTGCGCGGCCCCTGTTTCTGTAGAATCCATCATTAGTCTACGTCTTTGAAATCTGCGTCGTAGACGTTGCCGTTGTTGCCATTATCACCAGACGGCTGGCCACCCGGCTGACCGCCGGCTGCGGCGTTCGGGTCACCCTGCGGGGCTGCATTTTTATACAGCTTTTCGCTTACGCTGTAAACGGCTTGCTCCAGTTCGGTCTGAGCCGTCTTCATGGCGTCGGTGCCCTTGTTCATGGCATCTTTCAAAGCAGCGATCTTGGCGTTGACATTGGACTTGTCGGCTTCATCCAGCTTGTCGCCGTTGTCTTTGATCAGTTTTTCGGCCTGATAGCACATATTTTCAGCCGTGTTCTTGGCTTCTACTTCTTCACGGCGCTTCTTGTCTTCGGCTGCATACTGTTCGGCAGCTTTTACAGCGGCGTCGATGTCTTCCTTGCTCATGTTGGAAGAAGAGGAAATGGTGATGTGCTGTTCCTTGCCGGTGCCCAGGTCTTTAGCGGATACGTTCACGATGCCGTTGGCGTCGATATCGAACGTAACTTCGATCTGAGGAATACCACGCGGAGCGGGAGCAATGCCGTCGAGCGTGAACAGACCGAGCTGCTTGTTGTCGCGGGCAAATTCACGTTCACCCTGCAGCACGTTGATCTGAACCTGCGTCTGACCGTCGGCTGCGGTGGAGAAGATCTGGCTCTGTTTCTTCGGAATGGTGGTGTTGCGTTCGATAACCTTGGTCATGATACCGCCCATGGTTTCAACACCCAGCGAAAGGGGCGTAACGTCGAGCAGCAGCAGACCCTGAACTTCGCCGCCCAGAACACCGGCCTGCAGCGCAGCACCGATGGCAACGCATTCGTCGGGGTTGATGCCCTTGAAGGGTTCTTTGCCGATAAACTTCTTAACGGCTTCCTGAACAGCGGGAATACGGGAAGAACCGCCTACCATCAGAACCTTGCTGATATCGTTGATCGAAAGATCAGCGTCGGAAAGCGCCTGGCGAACCGGGCCCATCGTCATTTCAACGAGGTCTTTGGTCAGGTCGTCAAACTTGGCGCGGGAAAGCGTCATATCCAAATGCTTGGGGCCGGTAGCGTCTGCCGTGATGAAGGGCAGGTTAATGGAAGCAGTGGTCATACCGGAAAGCTCAATCTTGGCTTTTTCGGCAGCTTCCTTCAAACGCTGCATAGCCATCTTATCCTGGCTCAGATCAATACCGGTTTCGGCCTTGAAGGAAGCCAGCATCCAATCGACGATCTTCTGGTCGAAGTCGTCGCCGCCCAGACGGTTGTTACCAGCGGTAGCCAGAACTTCCTGTACGCCGTCGCCCATTTCGATGATGGAAACGTCGAACGTACCGCCGCCCAGGTCGTAAACCATGATGTTCTGTTCTTCGCCCTTATCGATGCCGTAGGAAAGAGCGGCAGCGGTAGGCTCGTTGATGATACGCTTTACATCCAGACCGGCAATTTTACCGGCATCCTTGGTGGCCTGACGCTGAGCGTCCGTGAAGTAGGCCGGAACGGTGATAACGGCGCTGCTGACGGTTTCACCCAGATAAGCTTCGGCGTCTGCCTTCAGCTTGGAAAGGATCATAGCGGAAATTTCCTGGGGCGTGTAGCTCTTGCCGTCGATGTTCACTTTATAATCGGAACCCATCCGACGCTTGATGGAAGAGATCGTGCGGTCGGGGTTGGAAATAGCCTGACGCTTAGCAACCTGGCCTACCATACGTTCGCCGTTTTTAGCAAAAGCTACAACAGACGGGGTGGTGCGGGCGCCTTCGGCGTTGGCGATAACAACGGGTTCGCCGCCTTCAATAACGGCAACACAGGAGTTAGTTGTACCGAGGTCGATACCAATTGTTTTAGACATATTTATTCCTCCAAATCATTTGAGTATAGGATTTTGTTTGCTGAATTTATGGAAATAAAATCGAACCAAAGGCCCGGTTTTAGTTGGCTACCTGAACCATGGCGTGGCGAACAACTTTGTCGCCGAGAATATAGCCTTTCTGGTAAACGGCGCTGATTTCGTTTTCGCCGAAATCTTCGCTGTCAATATGAGAAACGGCGTTGTGGCGAGTGGGATCAAACTGTTCGCCCACACTGCCCATTTCTTTTACGCCCAGCTTTGCAAGCATTTCGCCGAACTGACGGTTTACCATTTTCAGGCCGTCCTGAAGCTGTTCCAGTGTGCAGTTTTCCTGCGACAGGGCACGGTCGAGGTTATCGGCTACGGGAAGGATTTCTTTTACGGCGTCGGCCGTAGCCGTGCTGTAAATGGCGTCTTTCTCGCGTTCGGTGCGCTTGCGGTAGTTATCATATTCCGCCAGCACGCGCAGATACTGCTGCTTGTGCGTTTCGAATTCTTCTTTTACTTTTTTGAGTTCTTCCACGGCGGCGTTTTTGGCTTCTTTTGCCTCTTTTTTCGCGGCCTTCTTATCTTTCTTGGAAGGTTCCTCCGCCTTGGGAGCCGTGGTTTCCGATTCTGCTACAGGCTGCTCTTCGGCGGGATTTTCCTGTTCGGGATCGGGGGTTTTCTTTTCGTTTTCCACCATACAACTTCCTTTCTGGTGTTATTCTTCCTTCATCCATGCGGTAAGGATTTTTCCCACCGTTTGGGCGGTGTATTCCATATCCGCAAGGACAGCGGGATAATTCATGCGAAGGGGGCCGATCAGCGCCAACGTTCCGGCGTCGCTGCCCGAAACCTGATAGCGGGCGGTTACCAGACTGGCGTTTTCCAGCTCGGGACACTCGGTTTCGTTTCCGAGCTGAACCTGTGTTTCACCGGTTGCCCGGTGCAGCAGATCGGCAAATGCGGCGCGGCGCTCCAACAGGTTCATTACCCGGCGGAGACCGCCTCCGGAAAATTCGGGATATAGCAGCAGATTCATTTGCCCGTGCAGGCAAAGATCTGTGCGCATGGTGTCTTGTGCAACCTCATAAACGGCCATCAAGGGCGCGGACATCAGGATCGCCATGTCGCCCATGGCGGCTGCCGCCGACTGGATCATCGCCGGGGTAATGTCCGCCACCGGTTTATGAACCAGTTTTTCATTGATTACGCGGAAGAAGATCCGCATAATCTCACCGGAAAGATCAAAGTCGCATTTAAACACGCGGCTTTTCATCGTACCTGCCGAAGAGATCATAATTACCATCGCCGAGCGGCGGCTGGTCTGCACAAATTGCAGGGCTTTTACATAAGCGCGGCGTCCGCTGGGCGTGGTGGCCACAGCCAAACAGCGGGAACGCTCCGCCAACAGGCGGGAAGCGGCATGCAGCAGTTTTTCCGGATCGTAAGAGCCGGCATACAGCCGGGCGTCAATCCAATGGGCATCCTGCTGGGAAAGCGGTTTTCTTTCCATCAGGCGGTCGAGATAAACCCGATAACCCGCCCGGGAAGGAACCCGCCCGGCCGATGTGTGCGGCTGTTCCAGCAGCCCCAATGCGGTAAGATCTGCCATTTCATTTCGGATGGTGGCGGAAGATACGCCAAGCTGCGCTGCAATACCTTTAGAACCGACAGGCTCGCCGGTTTGAATATATGCGCCGATGATGGAAGACAAGACGTTTTCTTTTCTTGTGCTCAGTTCCATATCATCGCCTCTTTTAAGGTGTTAGCACTCATCGTGTACGAGTGCTAACTTACAGTTATTACTGTACCACTCTTTGGGAAGAATGTCAATCTTTTATTTGTAAACGATTTGTGACACGGAAAGCGTGAATTTGTTAAGAGGCAATTTGGGTATAGAAATAGAGAAAAAGAGGCGAGGCGGGGAGTCCCCGCTGACAAGCCGCGAATAAAGTTTTGATTAAAATTTAAGCTTCTGCCGCGCGACAGATGCTAAAGTAAAGGAAAAGCTTAACCTGTGAAGTATCCCGCGGCGATTCGCCGCCCGTGACGTATCCTGTGTCGGCTCGGCACCGCGGCCGCTTGATTGCAATTTTCATGAAAGCGAAGCGAGGGTACCGAGCGACCCGCGACTTGGGAGCGGCAACTTGCCGCCGCAAAAAGCCGTGCAGCAATTTGCTGCACGGCTTTTGAACACGTATTCTATTAGATAACCTGAATCTTTTGCCACTTCCCGCGCAGGAAACGCACGGTGAAAAACAGGCCGCGGAAGACCCAGTCGATCGCCATGGCAACCCAGATCGCCACTGCGCCGTATCCCAGATAGACGGCTAAAAGCCAGCTGAACCCAACGCGGAAGATAAACACGAAAATAATCGAAACGATCATCGTGTATTTCACGTCGCCGGCGGCGCGCAATGCGTTCGGCATGACGAATGCCGGCGGCCATACCAGCACGGCTGCGATACTGTGGATAAAGAACATGACCCACGCCAGCGAGGCGGTTTCTTCCGAAAGCTCATAGAACGAAATGACCGGCTGACCGATAATCAGCGTGAAAACAATCATCACTTCGATTGCTATGTAGCCGTAGATCATCAGCTTTTTGGTGTAGCGCTTTACTTCGTCGTTTAACCCGGCGCCTTTGCAGGTGCCAACGACCGTCATCATGGCGGTGCCGATGGCTGCCGCCGGGATGACCTGAAGCGAAACGATGTTGTTCGCCACAGCGTTGGCGGTGATGGCGGTTGTGCCGAATGTGGAAACGATGCTCGCTACCAGCAGTTTACCCAGCTGGAACATACTGTTTTCAAATCCGTTGGGGAGACCAAGCCCCAGAATCCGCCCGATCATATCTTTATTCGGGCGGTAACGGAGGAAGGATTCCAGATAAATGCCGCGTTTGCGATTGAACAGCATGGCCGTGATGATAACCGCGCCGATCACACGGGAGGCCAAAGTGGCCAAAGCCGCGCCGGCCGCGCCCATGACAAAGCCATAGATCAAAATCGCGTTTCCGATCACATTCAGCACATTCATCAGTGTGGAAATGAGCATGGGGGTTTTGGAATTGCTCATGGAGCGGAAAAGGGCGGCGCCTGCGTTGTAAATTGCCAAAAACGGATAAGAAATAGCCGAAATCAGGAAGTAAATATCCGCATTGGCCATAACGTCGGCTTCAATGCTGCCGAAAATCAAGCGAATCAACGGCCGGCGCAGCACGATACAGAATACCATCAAAAACAGCGCCGAAATCGTTACAGCTACTTCCAGCTGCTGCGCCGAAGAGCGCGCCTGTTCCGGCTTGCGGCTGCCGATATACTGTGTGGTAATCACCGCACCACCGGTGGCAATGGCTGTAAAAAAGTTGATGAGCAGCACGTTGATCGAATCGATCAGCGCGATACCCGAAACAGCCGCTTCACCCGCCGAAGAAACCATGACGGTATCGGCAATGCCGATTGAAACGGCGAGCACCTGCTCGATAATCAGCGGAACAATCAATTTACACAGATCTTGCCTGGAAAACATCCTCCTCACCCTTCCCGTTAAATTAAGGGTTTATCAGCCCAGCAGCTTTTCTTTGGGATAAACGCCGTCTTCTGTAAGCTTGCGCACGGCGGCCTGAACAACCGGCTTATCTTCCTGATACGTTACACCGTACCACTTGTCGCCGCTGCGCATCACTTCTACCGTAGCTTTTCCGGCCTTGAGCAGGTCGTTTACCACAAACGGCAGGAAATACTCGCCCTTGAGCGGGTTGGTTTTCAGCGCATCCGTGAGGAAATCGGCGATGCCGTTTTCAAAAGCATGAATCATTTCCTGCGGGAAACCGAACAGGTTCATGGAAACGGTGGTTTCGGGGGAGATGTCTACCCAGGTTTTGCCGCCGTCTTCGGTATAAGCTGCACCGTCGCCGCGCTTTTCAATGTGGACGCGTTCGGTGATATCGGTGAGGTAGCCCTGTTCGTTTACGGTGCATTCTCCGCGGGAAACGAAACCGTTGTCGGTCAGGGTGTTTTTCAGGATATAGCCGACCATGGTGCAGGGAAGCACATCTGTGCTGTCATCCAGATTAGCCAGTTTGTCATAGATAAGCTGGAAAGCTTCGCGGCCGTAGAAGTCGTCGGCGTTGATGACGGCGAACGGTGCGTCGATCAGATGGCGAGCGGCATAGATGGCATGACCGGTACCCCAGGGCTTGGAGCGGCCTTCGGGAACCGTAAAGCCTTCGGGAATGTCGTTGAGATCCTGCATGGCATAGGCGCAGTCAAAATATTTTTCAGCGCGGTTGCCGATTATTTCCATAAAGTCATTTTTAATCTCTTCGCGGATGATGAAAACAACTTTTTTAAAACCGGCGCGGCGAGCGTCATAGAGGGAATAGTCGATGATGATTTCGCCGTTGGCACCGATGGGGTCGATCTGCTTGATGCCGCCGTAACGGCTGCCCATACCGGCGGCCATAATAACAAGAATCGGTTCCTTTTTCATAAGAAATACCTCCTGGAATAGTCAAAATGATGTGTATAGAAACATGATAACATTATGTCCAAAAGTTTGCAAGTTGAATAAAGAAATACTTTGCATGAAGACGGCGGCAAGTTGCCGCTTCCAAGTCGCGGTTAAGCTTTTGCTGAATAGATAGCGTGTGTCGCGCGGCAGAGGCCTAATTTTTAATTAGATCTTTTATTCGCCACTTACAGTTGGTCATCTTTTCCTGTAGAAAGTTTCCACAAGATAATTTTTTTGTTTTGTTTTTTGCTGTTTTCAATAACAAATCGTGTGCCGTTTGAAATTCCGTCCCAAAAAATGAGTAGAATATCTGCATAAGCAATAATCTGCAAATTTCTTTTCAGAGGCGCGCTTCGTCCGTATTTTGCATAGTCTGGATAAAATTCAGTTAGTTTTAAATTTTTGGCGTTAGCATATTCTCTGGCGCAAGCGTCTATTCCTTTTGCTCCTCCGGACACGATTTCGGTGGTTCCTTCAGGCAAATAAGGTTCAAGATTTTCAATATTTAAGCTTCGCGATCCAACAATAGCAACTTTCATGATGAATCCTTCTTTTGATAGATATATTTTAAACATGTTTTGTGCCTAATACGTCCATTTTAGCACAAAATGAATATAGAATAAATGCAAATTAGACACGTTAAGAGGAATTTTATGGCTATTAAAAGTTTATCGATTCGAATTGATGATAAAATGCTCAATAAACTGCATGTTGTTGCCGATTATGAGGGGCGTAGTGCAAATAGTGAAATTCTAATTTTGATTCGCGATGCGATTGAAAAGTACGAAGAAAAGCATGGCGAAATTACATTTGATGAAAAGTAAAAGAAATTTTTAAAAGCCTGTTTTATCTGAAACAGGCTTTTAATTTTAAGCAACAAAAAACCGGCTGTCCATTTGGACAGCCGGTCATGTTATGCTGTTTTTCGATTAGGCGAGTTCAGCAAAGTACTTAATGGTACGAACCATCTGGCTGGTGTAGCTGTTCTCGTTGTCATACCAGGAAACAACCTGTACCTGATAGGTATCGTCGTCGATCTTGGTAACCATGGTCTGGGTGGCATCGAACAGGGAACCATACTTCATGCCGATCACGTCGGAGGACACGATCTGATCTTCGGTGTAGCCGAAGGATTCGGAAGTAGCAGCCTTCATAGCAGCGTTGATGGATTCCTTGGTTACATCCTTGCCCTTAACAACAGCAACGAGGATGGTGGTGGAACCGGTCGGAACCGGAACACGCTGAGCGGAACCGATCAGCTTGCCGTTGAGTTCCGGGATAACCAGGCCGATAGCCTTAGCAGCACCGGTGGAGTTCGGAACAATGTTCTGAGCGCCGGCACGGGCACGACGGAGGTCGCCCTTGCGCTGCGGGCCGTCCAGGATCATCTGGTCGCCAGTGTAAGCATGAACGGTGGTCATGATACCGGAAACGATCGGATAAGCCTTGTTCAGGGTATCAGCCATCGGAGCCAGGCAGTTGGTGGTGCAGGAAGCAGCGGAGATAACGGTGTCTTCCTTGGTCAGGGTCTTTTCGTTTACGGAGTAAACGATGGTGGGCAGGTCGTTACCGGCAGGAGCAGAGATAACAACCTTCTTGGCGCCAGCCTTCAGGTGGGCGGAAGCCTTTTCTTTGCTGGTGTAGAAACCGGTGCATTCGAGCACAACGTCTACGCCCAGTTCGCCCCAGGGGCATTCGGCAGCGTCTTTGATAGCATAGATGGTGATCTTCTTGCCATCAACAACGATGTTGTCTTCACCGGCTTCAACAGTGTGCTTGTTTTCGCCGATGGCACCCAGGAAGGAACCCTGAGCGGTATCATACTTGAGCAGGTGAGCCAGCATGGCAGGGCTGGTCAGGTCGTTGATGGCAACGACTTCATAACCTTCGGCCTCGAACATCTGACGGAAAGCCAGACGGCCAATGCGACCAAAACCGTTAATAGCAACTTTGACGGACATAAAACTACCTCCTACAGAATATTGAGATGATTTGCAATTTATGCCTTATTGTTATTCTAATCCATTTCGCGCCAATTTACAAGAGCCTGTTACGAATTTCACAGAATTTTTTTGGACAGGATCGCATCAAAATGGCCGATATGTACGCAAACCGCGGACATGTTTCCTTGTAGTGAAAACTCAGACGCGGAAGCGCCGCCCGAAATTCGGCTGCTTGACGCGCAGGGATGGCAAAAAGAACAGCGCGTAAACGGAAAGCGCGGCCGTTTGGAGCAAATGAGACGGGTCGGCCGAAGCGGGACACGGCTGAGCGAGAGCCGGGCAAATAAGCTGGGGAACGGAAGCTGCCAACCCGATTACAGCCGCAGCGCTGCCGCAAAGAAGCAGACTCAGCCGCGGGGGCTCTTCTCCGTCTGTGGCAAGATAGGCCAGCGAACAGAAAAAGGCGGTTTGGCAGGCTAGCGCACAAAGATTCAGCAGGTTCACAAAAGAAGAATTGGTGGGCGTGTAAACGGCAAACAGATAAACGGCGCGGATTCCCAGGGCAAGAATCGGCAGCAGACCCAAAGCGGTGTGACCGTTAAACAGGGATTCCCCGCGGAAATGTCCGGCGGCCAAGGCGCACAGCGGAATCAGCATCAGGCCATCGGCCACCAAAACGGCTGCAAAAGAAGCCAAAGAACCGGAAGCCAGCAGTTGACGGATGTCGAGCAGTGCGGCGGCCAAAGTTCCGGCAGCGGCCAGAATGGCGCCGGAACCGGTCCCGGGCTGGGGCTGCGGTTCGGTGTAGATAAGTTCATGCCGGCGCATGTACAGCGCGGGAATCAGAGCCGAGGCAATAGCCAAAACGACCAGCAGAATCGAAAACAGACCGCTGTCGTGCAGAAAGCCGGTTGTGCTGTCAAAAAAGAAATAGAGCTGTGCGGTTCGCAGGGCAATGCCCGCCAGCGCCGCCAGCCAGATGAACGGAGCTAAAAACCTGATTTTCATGCAGAATTCCTCCGGGGCAAGGGGTTGCCCGTCATAAATTGGCGCCCGTATCCATACAATAGAAGAGACAAGCCGGGCACAAGAAAGATCGATGTGTATTTTTCTATTATAGCGTATCCGCAGGCCGCCCGCAAGAGAACGAAAGGAAGGAAAAAGATGATTTTTGTATGTGGAAGAAGAAAAAGCCCCCGAATGCGCAGGCGAATCGCCGTCTGGCTGTGTGTGGGTGTACTTGCCGTGGCCTGGGGCGGCTGGCGGCTGCTTTCCGCTGAGAATACAAGCGGCACCGAAAATAGTTCGAGCGGCCTTACATCTTATCAAGAGGAAGCTTTGTCGCCTGCGCCCACGGCCTCGCCGCAGGCTGATTCACAAGATTCGCCGGCTCCATCCAAACAATCGATGGAAGAATCGGATGTTTTCCGCATTCTCGACGCCGCAACCGGGGAAATTCTGCAAGTCAGCGGCCGGGAGTTCCTGTATGGCGCGGTGGTTACGGAAATGACGCTTTATATGCACGAAGAAGCGTTGAAAGCGCAGGCGGCGGCCTGTTATTCCTTTTACAGCTGGACGCGCGCCCAGCATACGCAGGACGAGTATGATTTCACCTGTGACACCGCCAACTGGCTGGTATATGTGCCGCGGGAAGTGATGAAGGAAAAATGGGGAGATGCCTATGAGGATTACATGGCGATTCTCGACCGCGTGGTGGATGCGGTTTACGGGCAGGTGCTGACGTATAACGGCGAGGCCGCCTGCACGTCGTATTTTGCCATTTCTTCGGGACAGACCGAAAACAGCGAAGACGTTTGGGGCGGAGAGATTCCATATCTCACCGCAGTGGCCAGCCCCGGCGATTCCCTTGCCGGCGGGTATCAGACATCTGCTTCGTTTACGCCGCAAGAACTGGCGCAGGCGCTGGGATGCACAGAAGGCGAAGGTTCGCAGATGGTGGAAATTTTGGAACGCACGGCGAGCGGAAGCGTAACCCGTGTGCGTATCGGCGAAAATGAATACGACGGCGGAGAAGTACGTACGGCGTTGGGGCTGCGTTCGGCGAATTTTTCCACCGCATGGGATGGCGAAAAAATTGTGTTTACCGTGAAAGGCTGGGGACATGGTGTGGGGATGAGCCAGGCCGGGGCGGATTATCTGGCGCAGACGGGATTTACCTGGCAGGAAATCCTCGACTGGTATTATCCGGGAACCACGCTGAGCCCGGCGGAAGATCTCCTTGCCGGTTGACAGGATGGGGTCAATTTGTTATAATCAGAACAAATTGTATGGCTTAGAGGAGATTGCAGGATGGAATTTGAATTGCTGGCCAATATCAAGGAAATGCGGCTGCTTTATACACAATCGTTTACACAGGCCGGGCAGCGGCATAACCTTTCTCAGCCGGAGATCGACGTGCTGTTGTTTGTTGCCAATCAGCCCCAGTATAACACGGCGCGGGATATCGCCAGCCGCCGCGGACTGGCTAAATCGAATATTTCCACAGCGGTGGAGATGCTGCGCCAAAAAGAGCTTTTGGAAGTGTGCGAAGATGAAAAGAACCGACGGGTGCGCAGGCTGTTCCCAACGGCTAAGGCCGAGCCGGTTATAGAAGAACTGCGCGCCTGTCAGGCCGCATTTTTCGGAAAACTTTTTGATGGATTTACGCCCGAGGAGCTTGCTCAGCTGGAAAGATTGATGCAGCACGCCGCAGAAAACTTGCATCGCCAAGTCAGCGGCGGTGCCGAACCGGCACAGGATACGTCGCGGGCGGGGAACCCCCGCGGGTAAGTCGCGGGTCGCTCGGTACCCTCGCTTCACTCTCATAAAAATTGCAATCAAGCGGCCGCGACAGAAGCTTGAT
This sequence comes from uncultured Clostridia bacterium, assembly GCA_944384905.1. Lineage (GTDB taxonomy): Bacteria > Bacillota > Clostridia > Oscillospirales > Acutalibacteraceae > RGIG7265. The sequence continues at coordinate 79,376 of CALWVE010000027.1, read as the reverse complement.
ATATAAACGTTAAAGTTTTCGTCCAGGTCTTCGCTGCCGCTACGGTCGGCGCCTTGTTTGTGTGCCACTGGCACACGGCGCCCTTTTTCAAAAGGTGGTGGGGTCGAGGGGCAAGGCCCCCGGCGCGCCCCGCAGGGCGCGAAACTCTTTTGCGTCATAAAGCGCAGGATGGGGTGAGAAAACAGTCCGGGGGATGTTTGATTCGTAGGAAACCCACGCGCTGGGAGGGGGTTCCCCTTCTTGTGTTTCGCACCTGCGCAATAGCTACGAGCCGATAAACGCCAATAAAAAAAGAAAAGCTTTCGCCGCCTTTTGGGACGAAAGCTTTTTTGTTTTAGGTTTTAGGCTTCTGCTGTTTCTTCCAAATACTGCTGGGCAAAATGAGCGGCTACGGCGCCGTCTGCGGCGGCCGTTACAATCTGGCGCAGAGGCTTCTGGCGAACGTCGCCGGCGGCAAAAACGCCCGGAACGGACGTGCGGGTGGTTTCGTCCGCTACCAAATAGCCTTCCGGCGTGCATTCGAGCTGATCCTGAACCAAAGCGGTGTCGGGCTTGCGGCCGATCGCTACAAACAGGCCGTCGCAGGCAATTTCACTGGTTTCGCCGGTCTGCGTGTCGCGCAGCGAAGCGCCGGTCAGCTTGAAATCATGCTGCAAAGCGATGACTTGTTTGTTCCACAAAAACGTGACGTTTTCGGCCTGCTCCAAACGGGAAGCTTCCGTGCGCGTGGCGCGCAGCGTATCGCGGCGATGGATCACATAAACCTGCTTGCACAGCTTAGAGAGATACAGCGCGTCTTCGGCTGCCGAATTGCCGCCGCCTACAACGGCTACGGTTTTCCCGCGGAAGAAATTGCCGTCGCAAGTGGCGCAGTAGCTCACGCCGCGGCCGCGCATTTCCTCTTCTTCGGCAACGCCCATCGTGCGCGGAACGGCGCCCATCGCCAACACAACGGCGCGGGCCTTTACTTCGCCTTCCGTGGTGGTGATCGTTTTTTCTTTGCCATTAAGCGACATGGCGGTTACTTCGGCCATATGAGTCTGTGCGCCGGCAGCTTCGGCCGCGCTTTTCATCTTTTCGGCCAGCGTAAAGCCGTCGATGCGCTCAAAGCCGGGGTAGTTTTCGATGTTTTCGGTCATGGCCATCTGGCCGCCGGGAACCATTTTTTCAAGTACCAAAACGGAATGTCCGGCGCGTGCGCCATACAGCGCGGCCGTAAAACCCGCAGGGCCGCCGCCGACAATTACGATGTCATACAGTTTATTTTCCATTTCAAACCTGCCTTTCTGAATCATACACCGGGAAAACAAGGTGCTTTTTTCTCTTTTTTATGTTATGATAAGTCGTTCTTCTTTGTATGAGGGGTGTGTTCATTAGTATACCATAAAAACCGGAAATTGCACCAGCGATTTTCGTTTTGTGATGCCATCCTTCGATGAGGACAGAGAAAAGAAAGGAGACACCATGGAAATTATATTTGAACAGGTTAAGGATAAAAACAAAATTCCCGCGCTGCTGGATCTTTGCCGGGCGGCCGGCCGCGCTTCAAACGGCAGCAGCTGGAACGACGAGTATCCCAATTCCGAGATTTTGTCGCGGGATATCGATGAGGGACAGCTGTTTGAAATTTATGCAGACGGCGAATGCGCCGGAATCATCTGCATGGGGGAAGAAGAGGAAGAACTGGTCGGCCTGCCCTGGCAGCATCCGGCTCATCACGCCAGCGAGTTTTCCCGATTTTGTCTGGCTGCGGATAAACAGGGAAAAGGCCTGGCGCGTCCGGTTTTGGAGGCGGCTTTTTCTCATGCACGTGCCCGTGGTTACGATGCCGCACATATTTTGGTGACGACCTGTCATGAGCAGGCGCTGGCGCTTTATAAAAAAATCGGTTTTGTGTGCCTGGGCGAAGCGCACCTTTGGGATGAAGATTTCTATTTCTGCGAATATGCGCTGTAATTTTTGGAGAAGGGCTTGACGCGGGCCGGGTTTTGGCTACAATAAAGGAAAAGCAAATCCGTGCCGCATGGCGCGGAGAATGGAGGAGTCTATGAAACTGCTGCAGGCGTATTACGCCCCGGAATCCCTTCGGGGAAAGGTGGTTCCGTGGGGAGAGTACCGTCCGTTTCCCCGTTACGGAGAGAAGAATCCCCTCACACCCGAACAGAAAAAGCAGATGATTTCTTGCGGTGAAGCGTATCTTTCCTACGATTGGCCGGTTGCCCGTGCCACGGATTACATGAAGTTCAAAACATGCGGCGACCGTGGACCGTATGAAGGCAAAAACTATACTTTTCGAAGAAACGCGCTCAGCTGCCTGATGGACGCCGAATACGCCGAACAGCAGGGACGTTTTATCCCCGCGATCATCGACGGCGTATGGGCCATTATGGATGAAGCAACCTGGGTGGTGCCCGCGCATAACGGAGACGAGCTGCCCGATTTCGATAAGCCGTGGTTTATCGATCTTTTTTCGGCAGGAACGGCCGGCCTGCTTGCTGATGCGTACAATCTGTTTAAAGAGCCGATCGACGCCGTATCGCCGCTGGTACTGCGCCGCATGGAGCGCTTGATGGAAGAGCGGATCATGGCGCCGTTTATGCAGAATCTGTATTGGTGGTCGGGTTTGGCCGGACGGGATACCTGCAACTGGGGGCCGTGGATTCTTTCCAATGTGCTCACGGTATTTGGTGTGTTTTGTAAGGATGAAGCGCGCCGGAATGCAGCGGTTTCGTTCGCCTGTCTGCAGCTCGATCAGTTTATCAAGCTGTATGGCGAAGACGGCGGCTGCGACGAAGGCCCCGGCTATTGGGGACACGCGGCGGCGTCTCTGTTTGACTGCCTGTGCATCCTCAGCGATCTGACTCGTGGCGCATTCGATAATCTGTTTGATGAACCGCTGGTGCGCAATCTGGCGGAATACATCTGCCACGCCCATATCGGCGGGGAATATTTTGCTAACTACGAAGACGCGCGTTTCCATGCCCGTGTTTCGTATGATCTGGTTTACCGCTTCGGCAAAAAGATCAAGAGCCGCATGATGGAACAGTTCGGCGTGGCGCTGTATCGCCTGTATACCGAAAAAGACGGTGGAACTTTGAAGACGACGCCGAATACGCACGCGCATTACCGCTATATGAGCCAGCTGTGCAGTTTTGCCGAGCTGGATGCGGCCGGAGAAGGCGCGTTCCCGCTGGAAGAATCCGTCTTCCTGCCTCAGCTTGAAATGATTGCCGAGCGGCAGACCGGCGGCAGCACGCAGGGACTGTATCTTTCGGCCAAGGCCGGACGCAACAATATCAGCCATAACCACAACGACATCGGCAGCTTTATGCTGTTTTCCGACGGCAGTCCGGTGCTGGTGGATATTGGTTCGGGACAGTATACGTCTAAAACATTCAGCGACAGCCGGTATGAGATTTTCTGGACGACCGGCGCCTACCATAACCTGCCGGTGTTCAACGGTGTGGATCAGAAAGTTTGCATCGAAAAAGAGACCCGCGGTGTTTCTTATGAAAAGAATGACGGCGTAACCGTCTTTTCCGCGGACATTGCCCGCTGCTATCCTGCTTCGGCCGGTGTGACGGATTGGCAGCGCACCTTTACGTTTGATCGTGCACAAAACTGTGTGCAGTTGGAAGACAAGGGTGCGTTTGCACAGGACGAAAACCGCGTGGAATGGATGTTCCTTTCGCCGGTATGCCCGATTGTAACTGCGGAAGGCGTGTTGTTCCGCGCAGAAAACGGCCGCGACGTGCTGATGGCAGTACCCGACAGCCTAACGGTTGACGTGCAGGAAGTCGGAACACAGGGTGACCCGACGCTGGAAGAAAACTGGGGGAAATGCCTGTACCGCACGGTTGTTTCGGCAAAAACCGGAAAAGAAGCGCAGGCGGAATTTGTTTTTGAACAGGTATAAATAAAGCGAAAACCGCCCTCTCTCCAAACGGAGAGAGGGCGGTTGCTGTTTTTATGGTGTTTTAGCGGTAAGTGGGCAGCCAGTCTTTGTGAGCTTCGAACAGATCGTCGCAGAGCGAGCGGATGTCGTCGAGCGAAAGTTCGGCTGCGGTATGCGGATCCATATAGGCCGCCATGTAAACATCTTCCTTCTTGAGGGAGCGTGCCGCCTGGATGGTGAGCAGCTGCACATTGATATTGGTGCGGTTGATGGCCGCGCACTGTTCGGGCAGATCGCCGACCACGCAGGGGTTCAGGCCGTTGCGGTCCACCATGACCGGCACTTCCACGCAGGCGTTCCGGGGCAGGTTCGTGATCAGGCCGTTGTTCATCACGTTGCCGTGAATACGGTACGGCTTGTCGGTGAGTACCGCGGAGATGATGCGCGCGGCAAATTCGTTGGAGAGTTTGTGCTCGATATGAGAATCTTTGAGCAGGCTGTCGCGCATTTCGTTCCAGCCTTTGATCTGGTTGACGCAGCGGCGCGGATATTCATCCAGCGGAATCTTGTAGCGCTCGATCAGTTCGGGATAGCGTTCCTTAATAAACCACGGGGTGTATTCAGAGGAATGTTCGCTCGATTCGGTGACATAATAGCCGAAGCGCTTCATCAGCTCGAGACGCACAAGGTCTTTGCCTTCGGTGTTGTAAGCCGGATCAGAGGCGCGGCGCTTGATTTCGGGATACAGGTCGTTGCCGGCGGCGTCTTCAATCTTGAGCAGCCAGGCCTGATGGTTGATACCGGCGATTTCCCAGCGGGCTTCGTCTTTTTTGTCTTCCATGCCCAGTTCGCCCAGAAGGCCCGGTACGCAGCCCTGTACGGAATGGCACAGACCGACCGTCTGAATGTCGGTATAGCGCTGCATGTAACCTGTCAGGATCGACATGGGGTTGGTGTAGTTGAGGAACAGTGCGCGCGGGCACAGACGTTCCATATCGCGGGCATACGATTCCATAACCGGAATTGTGCGCAGCGCGCGGAAAATGCCGCCGATGCCCAGTGTGTCGGCAATCGTCTGGCGCAGACGGTATTTTTTCGGCACTTCAAAGTCGGTGATGGTGCAGGGATCGTAGCCGCCTACCTGAATCGCGTTGACCACAAAATCGGCGCCGGTAAAGGCTTCGGTGCGGTCGAGCGTACGGGTGATGGTGGCCTTGCCGTTCGCAGTTGCGTTCATGTTGCTGAGAATCTGATACGATTCTTCCAGGCGAACGGGATCGATGTCAAACAGGCATACATCAAAAGCGCCAAGTTCGGGCGTTAAGATGCAGTCGCCGATGACGTTGCGCGCAAACACGGTGCTGCCTGCGCCGATAAACGTGATTTTCATAACAAAACAACTCCTTTGTAGGGCCGCTTTCGAGCGGTTTGTGGAACAGTTTATTTGTCCTGCCTGTTTTCGGGCAGGCGACGTTTCTGCTTTTATCCTACACGCAGGAGACGAGAAAATCCAGAGCGATTTGTTGCAAGATTTTGAAGATTTGTTGTATTTATAAAAGTTTGAGCAGCCGGGTCAGCTCTTTGAGGGAGTCACAGACCAGATCGGGCTTCACTTCGCTTTTGGGGAGATCTTCCGGCTGGGTTTCGCCCGAAAGCACCAGAATCGACGTGACGCCGCTGCCATCGGCTACGGCGATATCCGTATACAGCCGGTCGCCCACCACGGCCAGTTCCTCCGGCTTGCAGCCCGTGTGTTCCAGCATATACGCGAGTGTATGGCGGGAAGGCTTGCCGAAAAATTCACACTGCACGCCCGTGGAAGCGCGCACCAGCGCCGCCATGGAACCGCAGTCCGGGATAAACCCGTCTTCGACCGGGCAGTTCCAGTCAGGATTTACACCGTAAATCGTTTTGCCTGCCCGCACCATATGGCACGCGGCGGCCAGTTTTTCATAGGTCAGCGTGGTGTCGAAGCCCAGCACGACATAATCCGCGTCTTGCCCGGCAAGACGGATGCCGCTTTCGCGGAAAGCTTCTTCCAGCAGTGGTGTGCCCACCACATAGGCGCTTTCACCGGGGCGGTTTTCGTGCAGCCAGCGCAGAATCACGTCGTTGGCGATCATCATGCGCTCCGGCGGAACGGAAATGCCCATCCGGGCGAGTTTTTGAAGATAGGCTTCGCGGTTTTTGGAGCTGTTGTTTGTAAAGAAGCAGAAGGTTTTGCCGAGGGCTTCCACGGTATGCAGGAATTCCTGCGTAAAATCAAACAGCGAGTCGCCCAGATAAATCGTGCCGTCCATATCCAGCACAAAGCATTTTACGGCGCGCAGGCGTTCGGCTTTTTGGCGGTCTGTCATGGTATTTTCATCCTTTCGCAGTCATGCCCTTATCGTATCATACCGCAGATGAAAAAACAATGATGCTTTACAGAATGCAGTAGCGCAGAATGCGACCCATGCGGTCCATCCCCTTTTTTACATGGACAGAAACGGCCTGCGGGGAAATGCCCAGAGCACGTCCGGCTTCTACCGTGCTTTCTCCGCAGATCACGCAGAGATACACGCAGTTTTTCTGGCGCGGGGTCAGTTCTTCTTCGTATACGCGGCCGGCGATTTTGGCCAGACGCAGACGCGACGCGTCCCGTTCTTCGGGCTCGTCCTGCGGCGCGGCGATCAGGTTTTCCAGTAAATCAAAGCTCAGTGCGCGCATATCCGTTCTCCTTTCTTAAACACTTTTGCAGGTACTGTCCCGTTGCGCGGCATTCCAGATACATATCATAAACCATCAGCATGCGCCGGCGATTCCGAAGCGCTTCTTCGCCCCGCATGGCGGCTACCTGCTTTTGCATGCAGCCGTATTTTTCGTGCAGCTTGTCTGCTTCTTCCAGATATTGGCTGGCCAATGCGGCCAAATCAATCGTTGCCATACGCTTCCCCTCCTTTTGCAATCGAACGTTTGTTCGTTTTCTATGTTTAAGACTAGCATTCTTTTTTAAAAAGCGCAAGCCCTTTTTCCGATATTTTCCATTTTTTGCCTTTACAGACCGAAATAACGGACAGCTGCGACGCTTGAGAGAAGAAGTGGGAATCGGAAAAGGAAAATCTGAAAAAAATCTGTTCTTTCGCGTGCGGATGCGGTATAATAAATAAAATGGGGCGGCCGGATGGGAAACAGCAGGCCCGCTCTGATGAAACAGGAGAAAGGAATGTGACCTATGGACTTCTTGAAACGTGTTGGCGCCGCCGTAACGGATGTGGCGGACGCTTTTTCTGATGTCAGCCGCCGCTTGGCTTTGATGAATCGCCTGAAGGCCATTGAACGGGCCGAAAATTCAAAATCTCATGCGGCTTATGAAAAGATGGGCCGCTATCTGGCCGAACATCTGCCGGAAGATGCGCCGGAAGAAATCCGCGCGCTTGGCGCAGCTGCCCGCAAGGCGGAAGAACACGCCGCGCTGGCCCGCAAACATATCGAAGCGCTCAAGGGAACGGGCGTGCCGATGCCGGTCAAACCCGCAGCCGAGCCGAAAAAGGAAGAGGAACCCGCAGCGGAACCTGTGGCCGATGCGCCGGTGTGCGATCCGGTTGTTGTGCCTCAAACGCAGGCTGAATGCCCGGTGGAAGAACCCGCCGAAGAGGCCGCGGCAGAAGCTGTTGAAGCGACTGTAGAGCCGACGGCTGAACCTGTTGCCGAAGAAGACCCCGAAGAAGCCGCCGAAGATGAAAACGACGGCATCCCCTTTATGTGATAAGATGATTAAAAAAGTATTGGTTGGTATGAGCGGCGGAGTGGACAGCTCCGTCGCTGCCCTGCTTTTGCGCGATCAGGGCTATGAAGTAACGGGCATGACGATGCTGCTGCGCCCGGGCAGCGAACAGTCCGGAGATGTGGAAGACGCCCGCCGCGTATGCGAAAAACTGGGCATCGAACATCTCACGTTTGATTTTACCGAGCGTTTTGCGCGCGATGTAATGGATTATTTTGTGCGCGAATATCAAAACGGACGCACGCCGAACCCCTGCGTGGCCTGCAACCGCCGTCTGAAATTCGGCGCGGCGCTCGACCGCGCGCTGGAGCTGGGGTTTGACGCCGTAGCGACCGGGCACTATGCCGTTTTGCGCCAAAATGAAGCGGGCAAAACGCTTTTGTACCGCGCGCCCTCTGCCAAAGATCAGAGTTATGTGCTGTATAATCTCACGCCGTTCCAGCTGGAGCATGTGCTGTTCCCGATGGCGGATATCGAAAAATCCGCCGCGCGCGAACTGGCACAGCAGGCGGGGCTGCCTGTGGCGCAGAAACCCGACAGTCAGGACATCTGCTTTGTGGAAAACGGGGATTACGTCGGCTTTTTGGCGGCGTATGCCGGGGTCAGCGACACCCCGGGCGATTTTCTCGATGCGGACGGAACGGTGATCGGCCGCCACAAGGGCATTTTCCGCTATACGATCGGCCAGCGCAAAGGGCTGGGCGCGTTTGGTGCGCCGCGCTATGTCACGGCCATCGACGCCGCAAGAAACGCCGTTGTGCTGGGGCCGGAAGGCTCGCAGTACCGCGGGGAGCTGATCGCGGCGGACTGCAATTTTATTCCCTTTACGATGCCGGAAGAAGGTCTGCGCGTACAGGCCAAGGTGCGCTATCAGGCGCTGCCGGCCGAAGCTTCGCTTTTCCCACAGGCGGACGGCAGCGTCCGCGTTGTGTTTGATACACCGCAGCGTTCCGTTACACCGGGACAGGCCGTTGTTTTTTACAGCGGTGACTTGGTGCTTGGCGGCGGAACGATACAATAAACGGAGGAATCCACCGTGTCTACTTGTATCAGTAAAGAAATTGTGTGCGCCCATTGCGGCGCCAAACAGAAAATTCAGGCCTGGCCGAGTGCAACGGTTTTGCAGAATCCGGAACTGCGCGAGCAGGTTCTGCGCGAAACGCTTTTTAACTGGCGCTGCACCAAATGCGGCTATCAGGCGCTGATTGTCTATCCTTTTTTGTATCACGATACCGAACGCCGCTTTATGGTGGCTTTAAATCCCGATCCCGACGCCAAGCGTCTGGAATCTCCGCCGCTGGCAGACGGCCTTGCCAAACGTGTGGTGCGCCTGCCCGCCGAACTGAAAGAGAAAGTCTTGATTTTCGAAGCCGGCCTCGACGATATGGCTTTGGAACTGACCAAGCTGCTCATCATGGGGCCGCTGCGTAAAAAATACAGCGCGGACAAGCTTCGGCTGTGTTTCTGCGATTTGCTCGACGACCGGCTTACCTTCGCTGTGTTCCAGCCCGGCCAGCAGGAACCGTCTTATGAATCGGCCAGCCGCAAGATTTATGAGCAATGCCTGGGCATTACCCGGGAATTTGAATTTGATACCAGCGGCTTTATTACAGTCGATCTCTCGTTTGCGGCGCGGCTGTTTGACGAATACCAGAAGTCCTGAGGAGGAAATAATTTATGTGCGGAATTTGCGGCTTTACCGGGCAGATCGCCCAGGGTGAAAGCGTTGTGCGGGTGATGGCCGAAAAGATCACCCACCGCGGCCCCGACAGCAGCGGTTTTTATATCGACGATCAGATTGCCATGGGCTTTCGCCGGCTGAGCATCATCGATATTTCCAGTACGGGCGACCAGCCGATCTATAACGAAGACAAAACGCTGGTGCTCACATTCAACGGCGAAATCTACAACTACCGTCCGCTGCGCGAGGAACTCAAGCAGTACGGGCACGTTTTTGCGACCAACACCGACTCCGAAGTTTTGATCCACGGCTATGAGCAGTGGGGCGAAGAGCTTTTGAACCGCCTGCGCGGTATGTTCGGCTTTGCCATCTATGATACGCGCGACCACAGTCTGTTTATCGCGCGCGATTTCTTCGGCATCAAGCCCATGCATTACACCACCGTGAACGGCCACTTCGTTTATGGCAGCGAAATCAAGAGTATCCTTGAGTTCCCGGGCTTTGAAAAGAAGCTCAACCTTGACACGCTCAACAATTACCTGTCGTTCCAGTATGCCGTGCCGCCCCAGACGTTCTTCGAGGGGCTGTATTGCCTGCCGCCTGCGCATTTCCTGCGCTTTAAAGACGGTAAGATCGAAACGAAGCGCTATTGGGACCCGATGTTTGCGCCCGACGAAGACATGAAGGAAGAAGACGCCGTCGATGCCATCGAAAAGGTGTTCGAGGAATCGATCAACCTGCATAAAACGAGCAGTGACGTGGAAGTAGGCTGCTTTTTGTCTTCCGGCGTGGATTCCAGCTATGTTTCCACCTATTTTTCAGGACAGAAAACGTTTACCGTGGGCTTTGACTACGGCGAAAAATACAACGAAATCAGCTGGGCCAAAAACCTTTCCGAAAAAATTAACGTGGAGCACCACTATAAGGTGATTTCTTCCGACGAATTCTGGGGCAACATCAAAAAGGTGCAGTATCATATGGACCAGCCGTTGGCCGATCCTTCCTGTATCGCGCTGTATTTTGTTTCAAAAATTGCCAGTGAATATGTAAAGGTTGTGCTTTCCGGCGAAGGCGCGGACGAGCTGTTCGGCGGCTACACGATCTACAACGAGCCGAATTCCCTGCGCGGCTACCGCAAACTGCCGCGCGGCCTGCGTACGGTCATCCGCAAAATGGTACAGGCTATTCCGTTTGCGGTTAAGGGCAAGAACTTCCTGATCCGCGGCTCGTATAACGAAGAAGAGCTGTTCTACGGCAACGCCCGTATGTTCTCTGTGGACGAAAAGCGCCGCCTGCTCAAAGACAGCAGTCTGGCCACCCATCCGAAGACGATTACCCATGCTTATTACGAGCATACCCAGGGACAGGATGACATCACCCGCCGCCAGTATCTCGACATCAACCTGTGGATGGTGGGCGATATTTTGCTTAAAGCCGACCGCATGAGTATGGCGAACTCCCTGGAACTGCGCGTGCCGTTCCTCGATAAGGAAGTGTTCGCTGTGGCGTCGAAAATCCCGGCTCACCTGCGTGTACGCGATGGGCAGACCAAATACGCCATGCGTCAGGCCGCCCGGCGTCATCTGCCGGAAGCTACTGCGCAGAAGCGCAAGCTGGGCTTCCCGGTGCCGACCCGCGTTTGGCTGAAGGAAGAAAAATATTACAACATCGTCAAAGATGCCTTCACGGGGGAAACGGCCCAAAAATTCTTCAACACCGATATTTTGCTGAAATACCTCGACGAGCATTTTAACGGCAAGGCCGATCATTCCAGACGGATCTGGACGGTGTTCATTTTCCTGGTGTGGTACAACATCTATTTTGAAGACGGCGCACATGAAGCCGGTGATGTGCCGGACTTCTCCAAAAAGGCATGACGCGCGCCGAACAGCGCCGCCGTCTGGCCGAACAGGCGGAGCGGACGCGGATTCAGCAGGAAAAAGAGCGCGTTCACCGGCGCATTGCGCTGGCTTTATTGGGCGTGAGCAGTGTGGCGGCCGGTGTGGGCGGCGGATTTTTGATTCTGTACTGCATGGCTTATGGTATGCTTAAATTTGCCGTAGGCTCGGTGGTGTGGATGGCAGCGGTACCCGCTTTGGCCGCGGCCGTGTATTTTACGCTTGTGTACGGCATTGAGCTGTTTTTGCTTCGGCATTTTGCCTGTACGCGCGAAAAAGCCGCGCGCTATGCCCGCTGGGAAACGGCGCTGGTTTTTGTGACAGCGCTCGTCTGCGTAGCCGTCGTGTTGATTTTGGACGCGATGGCCGGTTGACAAAGGGCTTGGTTTCTGCTATACTAAGCCGCGTAAAAAACGGGAATGAAGTTCTCCCGGGGCAACAGCCCGAACCGCTTTTGAATTTGAAAGCTGATGACTTCTGCATGATTTTGTGCAGGAAAGTCATCGGCTTTTCTGCGTATAAGGGGGACTTTTGATGTTTTTCAGTTTGGCCGTGATCCTGCTTTTGGGGATGCTTGCGGGATGGGTGTGCCGAAAACTGCGCCTGCCCGCGCTTTTGGGTATGCTGCTGGTAGGTATGCTCATCGGGCCGTATGCGCTTGGTCTCATCGACGCTTCGATTCTGAATATTTCCGCCGAGCTGCGGAAAATCGCGCTGATTATCATTTTGGCGCGCGCGGGGCTTTCGCTGAATATCGAAGATCTCAAGCGCGTGGGACGCCCGGCAATTTTGATGTGTTTTGTGCCGGCCTGTTTCGAGATCGTGGGGATGGTCTTGCTGGCGCCAAGACTTTTGGGCATTTCTGTTTTGGAAGCGGCCGTGATGGGCGCCGTGGTGGGGGCTGTTTCCCCGGCGGTGATCGTGCCCAAAATGCTGCATCTGATGGAAGAGGGCTGGGGCGTGCGCGAAAGCATCCCGCAGCTGATTCTGGCGGGCGCTTCGGTAGACGATGTGTTTGTCATCGTGCTGTTTTCGGCGTTTACGGGGCTGGCGCAGTCGGGCGAACTTTCGCCGGCGGTGTTTGCCACGATTCCGATTTCGATTGTTCTGGGTATTGCGGCCGGACTGCTTTTCGGCGCGGCGCTGGGCTTTTTGTTTGCCAAAGCGCATATCCGCGACACTGTAAAGCTCGTTTTCCTGCTGTGTCTCTCGTTTTTGATGGTGGCGTTTGAGGACGCGGCCTGGATTCCGTTTTCTGCGCTCATCGCCGTGATGTGCGTAGGTGTTGCGCTGCAAAAAGTATGCCCGGAAGTTTCGCTGCGGCTTTCGGCACGCTATGCCAAACTGTGGGTGGTGGCGGAAGTGCTGCTGTTTGTGCTGGTGGGGGCAACGGTTGATCTGCGCTATGCCGTTTCGGCGGGCGGTGCGGCTGTGGCGCTTATTTTCGCCGTGCTGGCGTTCCGTATGCTGGGCGTATTCTGCTGTTTGATCAAAACCAAACTGAAGCTGAAAGAGCGACTGTTCTGCATGATCGCCTACACGCCCAAAGCCACGGTGCAGGCGGCTATCGGCGGTATTCCGCTTGCGATGGGGCTTTCCTGCGGAAATATCGTGCTGACGGTAGCCGTACTTTCGATTTTGATCACCGCGCCGCTGGGTGCGTTTTGTATCGATCTGACTTACCGGCGGCTGCTTTCGCGCGCGGATTAGGAATAGACAGTTTCCATTTTCTATGATAAAATTATTTGTAAATTATATGTAAAGAGGTGGAAGCTGTGAAAAATGCCATTATTACAGGTGCTTCTCGCGGAATTGGAGAGGCGATGGCACTGCGTCTGGGACAAATGGGCTATAACGTCGTGGTTAATTATCGTTCCAACAGTTCCAGGGAATTGGCAGAAACCCTGGCTGCCAGACTCAAAGAAGAGCATGGTGTGGAAGCGATCGCGGTACAGGCCGATGTTTCGCGCTATGCGGACTGCGAAAAGCTGGTTCAGGCCGCCGTAGATGCATTCGGAGAAAAGATTGATGTACTCGTCAACAACGCGGGCATGAATAGTCGATCTCCGTTTTGTGAACTTGCACGCGAAAAATACACGGCTGTATTGGAAACCAATTTGCTCAGCGCTTTTCATATGTGCCATTTTGTTGTGCCGTATATGGTGAAAGCCAACGGCGGCTGCGTGATCAATACGTCCTCTGTGCGCGGCCTGATGGGGTCTGCGCAGCAGGCGGATTACTGCGCTTCCAAAGCGGGGCTGATCGGCATGACCCGCGCGCTTGCGCTGGAATTTGCCAAGCAGAATATCCGTTTCAACTGCATCTGCCCCGGTATGATTGCTACCGATATGCTGCGCGGCGGAGACCCGAAAGCCATTGCGGAGCAGGTGGAAGCAGTTCCGCTGGGAAGAGTCGGCAGCGTAGAGGATATTGCCGATGCCATGGAGTTTTTGATTCATAATCAATACATGACCGGCCAGTATATTTCCCCCAACGGCGGAAATTACATGCCGTAAACCGGATCTATGAAAAAGGCGACCTGTGCTTTCTGCACAGGCCGCTTTTTTGAGAAAACTTATTCTTCTTTTGGGTCCGGAATCAAAGCGGCTGGAAAAGGAAAACCAACAAGCTGTTCCCGCAAAGAAGCGGGGATAGCTTGCAAAATCCATTCCAAAAATTCTTCCGAAGACTGATTCATACCGCCGCGTACCCAGTCGATCGACATTTCAACACCGCCGCTTGTGTAAAGCCTTAAAAAGAAATCTGTACGGGGATCCGGTTTGCTGCCGGTATGATATAAAATAATGCGGCGGTATAAATTTTCTGTGTAAGCACGCATAATGCGATACAGGGTATTATCGTCGTGGTGGCGGACAAGTCGCTGATAAAAATAGGCCCGGTTTTTGAGCGTCTGCATCATAATCAAAATCATTTCATGCCAAGAAACCATGTTCTTCCCTGTAAAAGCCGTTGTGAAATCTTTCATGTAGATCCAATAGATCAGATCGTCGCGGGTATGAAAATAGCGATAAAAAACCTGGCGGGTCAGCCCGCTTTCCCGGGCAATGTCCTGTACATTTATATGACGAAGAGGTTTCTTTTGAAGTAGGGAAATCAGTCCTTGCTCCAAGCGTGTACGGGTGGTTTCTGCCATAAAAATCAAAGCCTCCTTTATTGCGTTGACACTTTTGCAAAAGTGCAACAGGACATTGTGGATAGAATATGTTACTATTTTATCAAACAGGGAAGCAATTCTCAAAAGAATTTTAGTAGAGGAGTGTTTTTATAATGAAAACCGCAATTATTACCGGCGGTTCCCGCGGGATCGGGGAAGCCATGACGATGCGTTTGGGCAAAATGGGCTACAATGTGGTCATTAATTATCGTTCCGACAGTTCCAAGGCGCTGACGGAAGCTTTGATCGCTAAGCTCAAAGAGGAATATGGCGTGGAAGGCGTGGCTGTACAGGCCGATGTTTCGCGCTATGAAGACTGCGAAAAGCTGGTAAAGGCTGCTGTAGAAGCGTTTGGGGAGAAAATTGATGTGCTCATCAACAACGCAGGTATCACCAATAATGCGGCGTTCTGCGATCTTCCACGCGAAAAGTATATGGCTGTGCTTGAAACCAACCTGATCAGCGCGTTCCATATGTGCCATTTTGTCGTGCCGTATATGGTGAAAGCCAACGGTGGCTGCGTAATCAGTACTTCGTCCATCGGCGGCCTGATGGGTGTTGCCAACCAGGCAGACTACTGCGCATCCAAGGCAGGCTTGATCGGCATGACCCGCGCGCTTGCTATGGAATTCGGCAAGCAGAATATTCGATTCAACTGCATTTGCCCCGGTATGATCTGGACGGATATGCTGCGCGGCGTTAATCAGGATGAGGTTGCAGCACTGGCTCAGGCTATTCCGATGGGCAAGATCGGTAATGTTGAAGACATCGCCAATGCCATGGAATTCCTGATTAAAGATGAGTATATGACCGGCCAGTATGTTTCGCCCAACGGCGGTATTTATATGCCGTAAAATCACGAAGAAAAGCCGTCGGATTTTTCCGACGGCTTTTTTATTAGGCGGCAGGACTCAGCGGCGCTGCCGTTACATTTTTGCCGTCGCTGACGGCCAGAATGGTGCCGTCTTCGTCGGTTCTCAGTACCGTCACGCCCTGATCTTCCAGCTTTTTGAGCGTTTCGGCGTGCGGGTGTCCGTATGTATTGTCTTTTCCACAGGAAATCACAGCAAAATTGGGGGCTGCCGTTTTCAAAAACGAGGGGCTTGTGGATGTATCGGAGCCATGATGCCCGACTTTCAGCACGTCACAGGTAAGATCCGTGCCGGAATCAAGCAGCTGCTTTTCCACCGGCGTTTCCGCGTCGCCCATAAACAAAAAGCTGTTTTCCCCGTAAACCAGCTTTAAAACGACCGACCAGTCATTCAGATTATCCCAGCTGTCTTGTTCCCCGGGCGAAAGCACGGTGAGCGAAACGCCTTTGTCTTCATACAACACCAAACCGGGCTCGGCATATGTAGCGGGAATCTCTTTTTCGATCATCACATCGAGCATATTTTCATACGTTGCGGTTGTGGGCGTTTGGCTTTCGGGGACAGGCGGCATGCAGACTCGCTCGGTTTCCACGGCGGAAAGCACTTCCGCGGCTCCGCCGATATGATCGGCATGCGGGTGGGTAAATACAGCCAGATCGATTTTTTCCACATCCAGCTTGTCAAGCGTTTGCAGAAGTTCTTCTTCGTCGCCGTTGTTGCCCGCATCGATCAGAACGGTGTAGGTGCTTCCGTCTTCCCGGGGAATACGGATCAGTTCGCAATCGGCCTGCCCGACATCCAAATAGTATACGGCGAGGCGGCCTTCCGGCAGGGGCGTGGGCGCAGCCGCTTTTGGCAACCCCAAAACAACCCGCAGATCGCCGTTTGAAGCCAGCGAAAACGCGGCCAGACACAGCAGTACAATCGAGATCAGCCCGCCCAGCGTAAGGCGCAGCGGGATTCGGGACAGTAAGCTTAGAGCCTGGTTTTTCTTTTTTCTGCGGGGCATTTCGGATCATTCCCTTCCCGTATTTTGGCTTATAAAAAATAGAACCGGCACATTGGCCGGTCCGCCGGTTTTCCGGCTTATTCCTGGTGTTCGCTGTGGTACAGATTATACCGGAACAATTTGGATGTATCTTCCTGGTTTTCACACTGTACAAATGCTTCTGCGATTTTTCCGCCTTCGATCAAGCGGGTGAGACCCACGAGCTGGCAAAGCTTGCTCTTCAAATTGAGCTTGTCACCCTCGGGCGTCATCAAATAAACATTCCCTTCACAGCTTTCCAGAAGTTCTAAAAAGCTGGGCACGTCGATATCGTGCAATTGCAAGACTTCATTCATGGGGATGACCTCCTTTCTCTGCTCCATTAAATTATAGCAACGGACAAGCAAATTTGTCAATATGACAAAAAGGCCGGAAAGCCGCAAAATCTCTGTAAAATAAAACGTTTACCGCACAAGGCGTTTTCTGGATGTGTTTTTTGTTCGGCGGCTTCCCTTTTGCTTCGTTTTCCTGTATAATATGGGCAGCAAAATCTATTTCTATGCAACAAAGGATGATCTATATGCTGGAAGCTTTCTGGAAATCGCTTAAAAGCGGCACGGATATCCGCGGCGCCGCTATGGAAAACGATCTGGGCGAACCGGTTCGCCTTACCGATGAGGCTGTTCGCCGCATGGCCGGCGGCTTTTTGTGCTGGATGCAGGAGCATCTGGGTCTTGCTGCCGGGGCAAAAATTGCGCTGGGACATGATTCCCGCCTGTCGGGCGAGCGGATCGCCGATGCGCTGGCGGACGTGTTTGTCAAAAAAGGCGTTACCGTTTACGACTGCGGCCTGGCCAGTACGCCCTCCATGTTTATGGCGGTGCTCGATCTGCCCTGCGATGCGGCTGTGCAGATTACGGCGAGCCACCATCCGTGGCACCGCAACGGGCTGAAATTTTTCACCAAAGACGGCGGTCTGGATGCCCCCGATATTGAAGAAATCCTGACGGCGGCGCAGGAAGAACGCGCTCCGGCCGACGCCGAAGGCGGCAGCCGTGTTCCTAGCGATCATATGACAACCTATGCGGCTCACCTGCGCGACATCATCTGCCGCGGGGTAAACGCCGAAGATTACGAACATCCGCTCAAGGGCTTTAAAATTGCTGTGGACGCCGGCAACGGCGCGGGCGGATTTTACGCCACCGAAGTGCTTAGGCCTCTTGGCGCCGATGTTTCGGGCAGCCGCTATCTCGAACCGGACGGCCGCTTCCCCAACCATATCCCGAACCCGGAAGATGAAACGGCCATGCGCAGCATCTGCGAAGCCGTGCGCGAAAGCGGCAGCGATCTGGGCGTGATTTTCGATACCGACGTGGACCGCGGCGGCGCGGTGGATGCACGCGGCGAAGAAATCAACCGCAACCGGTTGGTAGCGCTGGCCTCGGCCATTGCGCTTGAAAATGCGCCCGGCGGTACGATTGTAACCGACTCGATCACCAGCGACGGACTGAAAATTTTTATCGAAGAAACGCTCGGCGGCCGTCATCACCGCTTTAAGCGCGGCTATAAAAACGTCATCAACGAGGCCATCCGCCTGAATCAGGAAGGCATTGACTGCCCGCTGGCGATTGAAACGAGCGGCCATGCCGCTTTGCGTGAAAATTATTTCCTCGACGACGGCGCGTATCTTTGCACGCGGATTATCATCAAGGCCGCCGTGCTGCGCCGCGAGGGTAAAACGATCGATACGCTGCTGGCCGATCTGCGCGAGCCGGTGGAAGCGGCCGAGTATCGTCTGAAGATCAAGGCGGAAGATTTCCGTGCCTGCGGCGGCGCCTGGATTGAAGCGCTCGAAGCTTATGCCAAACAACAGGGCTGGGCAATTGCCCCCGATAACCGCGAGGGTATCCGCGTTTCGTTTACCGAACCGGAACTGCGCGGCTGGTTCCTGCTGCGCCTGAGCGTACACGATCCGATTCTGCCGCTGAATGTGGAAAGCGATGTGGCCGGCGGCGTGGAGAAGATTCTTGCGAAATTTGTGGCCTTTGTGCGCGATTGCCCGTGCGAAGACATCGACGCATCGGTGCTTCCCTGCTAAAAGAAGGTGAACGGGATGATTCGGGCGGCTTGTCAAAAAGATCTTCCTGACGTCGTGCGGCTGGCGCTTTGCTTGTGGCCAGGGCATAAGCCGGAAGAACTTCACGAAGAATGCGCGGATTTGCTGCAAAAAGGCGCGCTGTTTGCGCTGTATGGTACGCCGGATGGCTTGCCGGTCGCTTTTGCCCAGTGTCAGCTCCGGCACGATTATGTGGAAGGTACCGAAAGCAGCCCGGTGGGGTATCTTGAGGGCATCTATGTTGACCCCGCCTTTCGAGGCAAAGGTGTGGCTCGGGAACTGCTGCATTTTTGTGAAGATTGGGCCCGCGGGCAAGGCTGCCGGGAATTTGCAAGTGATTGTGAATTGACCAACACCGAGAGCCTGCATTTCCATCTGCATACGGGCTTCCGGGAAGCAAACCGAATTATTTGTTTTTGCAAAAAGTTATAATGCGGGTTTTATTGCTAGGCAAAATAGCGGTTTCCCGGATGATTTTTAGCTATTTTCATATATAGGTGCCGTTGCTTTTTGTTGTGTCACACAATAGCTGAATAAACGGGCTTGTGTTATAATAATAAAAGTAATTTATCAATTTGTTGAGAGTTTGAACGGAGGGAGTCTATGGAAAAGAAGCGTGGGCTGAAAGCATTTTTCGGCGCACAGGATATGACGGTGGGCAATCCCACCACGGTTTTGCTTAAATTTTCTTTACCGCTGCTGTTGGGGAATTTTGTACAGCAGCTGTATAATACCGTGGATGCGATTGTCGTTGGCTATTACATCGGGGACAATGCACTGGCGGCAGTTGGCGCGGCTAACCCGATTCTTAATCTGTTGCTTTCGCTGTTTATGGGTGTGGCAACCGGTGCGGGAATTGTGGTCGCGCAGTATTTCGGCGCTAAAGACCGAAAAATGCTCTCTGCTTCGGTGGGGAATATCCTGTTTCTTACGATTGTTACCAGCGTGTTTGTCAGCGTAGTGGGCGTTGTGGCTGCCCATCCGTTTCTTGTGCTGCTCCAAACGCCGGATTCGATTCTCAGCGACGCTTCGGCTTATCTGGTGATTTTTATGGCCGGCTTCCTGGGCTGTGCGTTCTATAACATGGGTTCTGGTATTCTGCGCGGTCTGGGCGATTCCGTTATGCCGCTGATTTATCTGATCGTCTGCTGCGGCGTCAATATTGTGCTTGATATTGCATTTGTGGCCGGATTCAAAATGGGTGTGGCCGGCGCTTCCCTGGCAACGGTGATTGCGCAGATGATTTCTGCTGTGCTGTGCATGGTTCGTCTGGCGCGTATGCGGGATGTGCTGGATGTGAATCTGCGCTTGCTCCGCCCGGAAAAGCATCTTTGCTGGCGCGTGATCCGCATCGGTATGCCCGCGGGGCTTACGCAGGCGGTTTTCTCCTGCGCAGCGCTGGTAGTACAGTCGCTGACCAATACGTTCGGCGAAGCGGTTATTGCGGCCAACACGGTTATTATGCGTGTAGATGGCTTTGCGATGATGCCGAACTTCTCGTTCGGCAACGCCATGACAACATATGTTGGCCAGAATATCGGCGCGGGCGAGCATAAGCGTGTGCACGAAAGCGCCCGCTACGGCCTTATGATTGCGCTGATTACCTGCGGTATTCTGGTTTTCTGCCTGCTGTTTTTGGGCGAATACCTCATGCGTGCGTTTACTTCTACGGAAGTTGTCATCGATCTCGGCGTGCGGATGCTGCGCCTGCTGGCGGTGGGCTATATGGCTGTAGCCGTTACCCAGGTGCTCAGCGGCATTATGCGCGGCGCGGGCGATACCGTTACCCCGATGGTAATTTCGATTGTAACGACGGTTATAGTGCGCGTTCCGGTTGCTTATCTGCTGGCAGCGCTCACCAAAAGCGAGGCTTCTCCCGCCGGCGCGCCGGAATCGCTGTTTATTTCCATGCTGGTTTCGTGGGTGCTGGGCGCGGTGCTTTCCGCTATTTTCTATGCAAGAGGAAAATGGAAGACGAAATTCCGTTTGGAGGAAAAACCGGCTTCCGAAACATAATAAACGTAAAAAGTTTCGATCAAACATTTTCAAAGGTTTGCGGGTGTCCAGAGGGCAGCGCCCTTGGTCGTCCGCCGCAGCGGACGAAATTCTTTTGCGTCATTAAGCGCAGGAGGGTAGCCGAAAGCGTCCGGGGGATGGTTTCGGCGTAGGGAACCCTCGCCGGGGGTTCCCTTTATAAACCTCTGTCTGATTGTTACGTATTTTAACAAGTTGGGCCGGGGACAGGAGTCCCCGGTTTTTGATATCTGCTTATCGATTTAAAAGAAGGACAGGAGGCATGAAGATGAAAAGCAAGTTTTTTGAATCTACGCAGCTGATGCCCGGTATCACTGCCATTGCGGGCCTGGGCGGAGAAAACGCTTACCTGGTGGAAGGGACTAAGCGTGCGCTGCTGATCGACGGTCTGACCGGTGTGGGCAGCCTGAAAGCATTTGTTCGTGAACTGACTGATAAACCTGTGACACTGGCGCTTACACATGGACACATCGACCACAACGGCGCCGCGTTTGAATACGGAAAATGCTATGTTCATCCGGCCGATCTGTGTATGCTGTATCCGGCTCCGGAAGCGGATACCGGCGCGCTGGCGCTTTCCCGCCACACCGACCCGGCCGCTAAGCTTGATTTTGTCGTCAACGGGCGCATTTTAAAAGGTGATGCGCACGGCATTACGATCGACGATGTCGTAAAAGCATGCCCGATCGCCACACTTCCGATCGGCGAAGGCGATGTGTTTGATTTGGGCGACACGCAGATTGAAGTTTTGGAATTGCCCGGCCATACGGCGGGGACCGTGGTGTTTCTGGATCGTGCCCGCAGGATTGTATTCTCGGGCGACGCCTGCAATCTGAATACATTGGTCGGCCTGCCGGGTTCCACCAGCATCGAAGAATACCGCGGTGCGCTGGAACGTTTCACCCGCCATCTGGATGCGTTTGACGTAATGTATGGCGGCCACGGTACGCACGCCGTTGATAAAATCATCATTTCGCAGGCGATTGAGCTTTGCGATAAGATTCTGCGCCGCGAAGACGACGCGATTGAGTCGGAACACAGAGGCCGCAAACAGCTCCTGGCGCTGCGCCGCGGACCGAATTATCTGCCCGAAAACGGCATGCTGTGCAACATTCAATATACCGAAGAGATGCTGCATCCTGCCAAAACCAAGAAAATGCTGTAAGAAACGGTAAAATCAAAGCCTCCTGCTCGCTTTTGTGCGAACGGGAGGCTTTTTGTGTATGGTTTTGTTTTTACCAGCGATTCATATTTCTCTTGAATTTTTCGCGGTAGCTTTGTCCGAGTTCGTCCGGCGTGATATTGTAGCACAGCAGAATGTCGTTGTAATACATCAGCACATCGGCGAGTTCTTCGATCAGGTCTTTTCTTAAATCGGGATCGGTGCAGGCCTGGGTGCCGCCGTGTTTTTTCACAATGTCGATCACTTCACCGATTTCGCCGACCATCCAGAGCAGCTTGTTTTTGCCCGTTTCCGGGTCGATCGGTTCCCATTTGCCTTTGTAGCGCGCTTGCAGCGCTTGCTGCATTTCCTGCATCTCCTGCATACCGAAATCCGTCATTTTGAGTTCTCCTTTAATTTTAATTGATTAGATAAGCGCCGCACGAATTGCGTCCATATCCAGCTCGCCGCCGGAAATTCCGTTTTCTCCGGCGTAAGAGAAATACAGATAAAATCTGCCGTTTTCTTCATAAACAAAGGGATCGCGCAGTTGGCGCACATCGTTTTCATAGCCAAATTTTGAAGACTTGTTTTCAAACTGCATACCCTCTTCGTCTGTAGCGGGTTCGGCCACCACAATGCTTTTGCCGATTTCGGGCGGCGTATCCAGGCCGGGTGTAAGTGTCATGCGTGTGGCGAGAATGCGTTCCGGCGCGTCGCCCACCACGGTGTAAAACAGATAGAGCTGATCGCCTTCCAGCCAAACGGCGCAATGGCGCATATTCGGGATGATTTCGCCCA
The DNA here is from genome assembly GCA_944384905.1 of uncultured Clostridia bacterium. GTDB lineage: Bacteria > Bacillota > Clostridia > Oscillospirales > Acutalibacteraceae > RGIG7265. Next base: position 56,988 of record CALWVE010000027.1, on the reverse strand, counting down.
GCGTGCGCTGGACGCCCGTCAGGGTATCTGAAACGGAGAAAAGACCGGAGGTGTTGCCGTTTTTGGAAATGCCGTAATAGCGCCCGTCCCACGGGAAAACACGCAGGTAAAACGAACCGATTTCGTCGGGACGCACCAGCGTAAAGTGAACACCGTCTTCCGATACGGCTACACCGGTTCGCTGACCGAACGCGCTGGGATACAGCGCGTGGAAAAACAGATAGATGCGCTGCTCATTTTCTTCTACGTGAATATCAGGGGAAGCGATATGCCCGAAAAAGCCGTTCGGGCGCTGAACGTCTGCAAGCTGCAAAGCGCCCGGCTCATAAACCGTAAACGGCCCGGCGGGTGAATCGGCATAGGCCAGCCGAATGGAATCGCCGCTGTGATGGGCAAAGTAGAGATAGTATTTCCCGAGCGGCTTTTCAACAAAATCCGGGACGCGCAGCAGCGTAGGCCCGTTGATGTTCTTCCCGATCGAAGGAGAAGAAGCCGGTGTAATGAGCGGAGCATGTTCAAAGCGCGTGCAAAGCATAGGCTGGCCTTCTTTCAAAATAATATTGGTTGCTTTTTGATTTATTATAGCTATGCAAAATAGAAAAGTCAATGGAAGTTTTACGGGAAATTAAAATTTGTTTGATAACGGATTTAACATAAAAATACGATAATAACAACTGTGAAAAACAAGGAAAGAGGGAAAAACAATGAAGAAAAGAAATGTTGTTTGCGCGGTTGTGCTGGCAGCTTCGGTGGCTGTTTCCGCCATGAGCATCGGCTTTGCTTCCTGGCGCACCGAAATTAACGCCAACGGCGGTGTGTCGGCTTCCGGCAGCTGGGATGTGGCTATTACGGATGCAGGCATGGAATATTCCACAGGCGCTTCTGTTGATGTTGAAAATATTGCCATGGAGCGCGCGGGTGAAAAAGGCGATCCCCTGATCGCTTCGGTTATTTCCGCTTCTACCTGGGTGGATGACGCAAGCCTGCAGGGCACGCAGTCCGATGAAGCGATGAGCGAGTATACGTATTATTACGCTGTAGATACCACCGAATTTTCGCTGGACAGCATCCTTGCTGGCGGAAATTTTGAAGCTGTTTCCACAGCTGAATCCACCTATGTCGTGTCTGACCATTTGAAGATGTACTATCGCTACGTTAACGGCGACCCGACCATGGGTACGCCCGAAGGTACCGAGGCCAGCGCCAAAAAAGTTGTGGATGGCCTGCTGCGCGATGTAACCGCTGATCTGAAAGAGATGTATCCCGATACATACGAAAACTATGTGCTGGTTTATATGAGCAAATACGACAGCTACGAAATCGCCGAAATGGCCAAGCAGCCTGTTGATGAGGATGACCTGGTTTCCTTTACCGATACCAATGTCACGTTTGCCGATGTCAGCTTTGCTGTGCCGAATGCCTGGGCTTCTTACAGCGTGACGGTTACCAATAACGGAACGGTAAATGCCAATCTGGCCAACGCCGAAATCCGTCTGGATACCGAAGACACCGACCAGCTCGTCTTGGAAGCCCCCGATCTTTCTGATGAAATTCTGGCTCCCGGCGAATCCTGTACCCTGACCGCGGTTGTAAAGGCGCTGGATAACGGAAGCGGCACGCTGGACGCTGCCGGTACACTGGTGATCTCGCTGCCCTATGCACAGGACAGTGTGGAAGCTGCTCCCGAAGCTGGTCACAGCCACTAATTAAAGTCTATTCATCCAAAACAAACAGGAAAACAATTGCGCCAAGCAGTTGTTTTCCTGCGCGTCTATCCGGCGGGGAAACAGGCCCTGCGATGAAATGAGGAATCTATGAAAACATCCAGCTATTCCGTCACAAAAATTGCATCCCGGGCGGCTTTGGGCTTGCTGCTGTGCGCCGGACTTGCTTTTCCCGCTGTGCCGGCGCAGGCCGCGCAAACCACACAGGTGGGCGGCAGTGCCGATGTAATCCTCAGCGAGGTTCTCACACAGAGCAGCACCGGCGCATCCGCACAGGCATCGATTCAAGAAAAAAATCAGGCTACTTTGCAGGCCGATTTGACTTTGCCCGGTTCCTGGGCTGAATTTACCATCGTTGCCCAAAACCGCGGACAGCAGGAAGCACGTTTGTCCCAGGTGCTCCAGCATCAGGATATGCCGGAAAATGTCAGCGTTTCTTTTGGTGTTTCCGATACGGACGCAGGCGAAACGCTTGGGCCGGGGGAACAATGTGAGGTTTCCGTGGTAGTGGAAGCCGATCCGGAAGAAACGGAATCTTTTGATGAAAGCGGAAGCTTTTCGCTCACGCTCATTTATGATGCGGACGAAGAAGAGGGCGGCACGGAATCGGGAACGGAATCCGGCGACGGCACAGATGAAGAGTCCCCGCAGACGGGCGACAGTTTCCCGGTTGCCGCTGCAGGCGCTGCTGTAGTCGCTGCACTCGCCTGTGTATATTTCTGGAATCGTAAAAAACATGCATCGGAGGCACTTTAATGGCTCGTCGTGTTCGGAAAAGTGAAAACAAAATTGTCCGGATGATTTGCGGCAATGCATGGATCTTGCTGCCTGTTTTGCTGGTTGTCTTTTTCGCCGGATGGCTGCCGCTGCGTCCCGTAGCGGTTGCCACGGGCAGTATGGAGCCCACCATAGCCGTAGGCGACGTGGTGGTAACCTGCCCTTCGGCTGCGGAAAATCTGAGCGAAGGGGATATCATTCGCTATACGAAAAACGGAACCACTGTTATTCATCGGATTGTGGACTGTACACAGGATGAAAACGGCGAAGTTGCTTTTATCACGCAGGGCGACAGCAACAATACCCCGGACGCCGATCCTGTTTTGCCCGAACAGATTTTGGGCAAGGTTGTTTTCAATATCCCGAAGCTCGGCTATTTGAGTTTGTGGATGCATGGCATGGCTTAATTTCCGATAAAATAAAAAACCGGCTGCAACCGATTGGCTGCGGCCGGTTTTGCTGTTTTTTGTTTTAACCGCGCTGATCGAGCGGGATATAGTCCTGTTCGGGCGCAATGCTCAGGTAAGCCGGACGAATGATCTTGTCTACATTGATCAGTTCTTCCAGACGATGGGCGCTCCAACCCACAATACGCGCGATAGCAAAAATCGGCGTATAGAGCTCCAGCGGAATATCCAGCATGGAATAAACAAATCCGCTGTAGAAGTCGACGTTGGCGCTGACACCTTTGTAGATGCGGCGTTTGTCGCCGATGACCTGCGGCGCGAGTCTTTCCACAGCCGCATACAGGCGGTAATCTTCGTCGCGGCCCTTTTCCTTGGCGAGCCGTTCCACAAAGTCGCGGAAAATCAACGCACGCGGGTCGGAGATTGAATACACCGCATGACCCATGCCGTAGATCAGGCCCTTCTGGTCGAAGGCTTTGCGGTCGAGCAGTTTTTCCAGATAAGCCGTTACCGCTTCGTCGTCACCCGGATCGGTGACATGGCGCTTCATGTCGTCGAACATCTGCACCACTTTGATGTTGGCGCCGCCGTGCTTGGGGCCTTTCAGGCTGCCCAATGCGGCCGCAATGGTGGAATAGGTGTCGGTTCCCGAAGAAGTGACCACGTGCGTGGTGAAGCTGGAGTTGTTGCCGCCGCCGTGTTCCATATGCAGAACCAGCGCCAGATCCAGCACCATCGCTTCAAGCGGCGTAAAGGAACGATCCGGACGCAGCATCTGCAGCAGGTTTTCGGCTGTGGAAAGCTTTTCATCCGGGTAATGGATATACATGCTCTGACCCAGCTCATAATGGCTGTAGGCATGGTAAGAATACACCGAGAGCATGGGGAATACGGAAATCAGCATCAGGCACTGCCGCAGTACATTGGGCAGGCTCAGATCGTCGCAGCGGTCATCATAAGAAGCAAGCGTCAGCACACTGCGCGAAAGGGCGTTCATAATATCTTTCGTGGGCGCTTTCATCACAACGTCGCGCACAAAGTTGGTGGGCAATGTGCGTCCGCGCGCCAGCAGCTGCTTAAAATCTTTGATTTCATCGGCATTCGGCAGGGCGCCGAACAACAGCAGATAGGCAATTTCTTCAAAACCATAGCGGCCGTTGCTCAAAAAGCCCTTGACCAGTTCGCGAATATCATAACCGCGATAACGCAGAATACCGTCGCAGGGAACGCGTTCGCCGTTTTCTTCTTTAAACGAAATAATACTGGAAATATTGGTCAGTCCTGCACGGACACCGTTGCCGTTGATATCACGCAGACCGCGTTTCACATCGTAAGCGGCAAACAGGGAAGGATCGATGCGATTTCGTGTGAGACAAAGATCGGATAAAGCCTCGATTTTGGGGGTTACGGTTAATACACTATGTTCCATAACAGGACCTCCTCTTCAATAAAATTTTGGCCCCATGCAAGTGCACGGGCGAAATCATTCAATCATACATAAATAAGAATATATGTCTTTAGTTAGCATTATAACAAAAAACGAACCATACGTCAACAAAATACAGGCGGAATTTTCAATTTGTTTACATTGACAGCGGCAATATACGGACAGATTTTGTGCGCTATCCACAGAAGATGGACACTTTAGGCATCAAAAGGCACGGCAATCATCATTTTCTAACGAGAAAATATCATAAATAAAGCCTTGTCCGCGCACACTAGCCAAAAGAAAGGAGTGTGCAGCATGATTCGCGTAACGAATGAAGAGTATGCAGCCATGACGAAGCAGGCATCGCCCAAATCACCGGCTGTCAAAAACTGTATTTTTGCGTTTTTGGTGGGCGGTCTGATCTGTACCATGGGGCAGATTCTGTTTAATTTGTATCTTTCGTTTGATTTAGCGGAGGCCGATGCCCGAACGGCTGTTTCCATCAGCTTGATTTTCCTTTCGGCGCTGCTGACGGCCTACGGGGTCTATGATGATATTGCGCGCCACGCGGGCGCCGGTACGCTGGTGCCGATTACGGGCTTTGCCAATTCTATGGTTTCGCCGGCGATGGAATTTAAAAGCGAAGGATTTGTCATGGGCATGGGCGCTAAACTATTCACGATTGCCGGGCCGGTACTGACCTTCGGTATCACAGCGTCGTTTTTGTATGGGATTGTTTATTATTTGATTCGTTTCGTGCTGGGAGGAATGTAACATGCCGCAGCGCATAGGAAAAGATACGATTTTCTTGCCCTCGAGGCCGCGCGTTTTGGGACATGCCGCGCTGGGCGGCAAAAAGGAAGCGCAGGGGCCGCTTTCGGCTTGTTTTGACCAAACGTTTGACGATACGCGGTTGGGCATGAAAACCTGGGAACAGGCGGAATCCAAATTGCAGACAGAGGCGATTCATCTCGCGCTGGATAAAGCCGCGTTGGCCCCCGGGGATGTGCAGGCTATTTTTGCGGGCGATTTGCTCAACCAGTGTATTTCGTCCACGTTTGGCCTGCGGGAACTGAATATCCCGTTTATCGGGCAATACGGCGCGTGTTCTACGATGGCGCAGTCCGCTTCAATGGCGGCGTTGTTCGTTGACAGCGGCGTGTGTGAGACAGCGGCGGCCGTGACCAGCTCGCATTTTTGTACGGCTGAGCGGCAGTTCCGCCTGCCGCTGGAATACGGCGGCCAGCGCACGCCCACGGCACAGTGGACGGCAACGGCAGCCGGCGCGCTGATTTTTGGAAAAAGCGGGGGTGAAGTCTGCGCCGAACACGTTACGTTCGGGCGCATTACCGATTTCGGGATTAAAGACGCGGCCAATATGGGCGCGGCGATGGCGCCCGCGGCAGCCTCTACGCTGACGGCTTTTTTCAGCGATACGCAAACAAAACCCGAAGATTATGACGCCATCTTCACCGGAGACCTGGGGAAAGTCGGTTCCGCCCTGCTTTTGCAGCTGCTCGAAAAAAACGGGCTGGATCTTTCCAAACGTCATCGGGACTGCGGCCTGCTGCTGTATGACACCGAAAAACAGGATGTACACGCGGGCGGTTCCGGCTGCGGCTGTGCGGCTTCGGTTTTGTGCGGGCATATTTTACAGGAGATGGAAGCCGGGCGGCTTCAAAATATTTTGCTTGCAGCCACGGGCGCGCTGATGTCGACGACTTCGTCGCAGCAAAGCGAGTCGATTCCGGGCATTTCTCACCTGATTCACTTGCGCATCCGCACCTGAAACGACAAACGGCGCCATGTGAAGAGGGATGTCACACAGCGCCAAACCTATAGGATATGGAATATTCTCATTATAGCGGATTTCCTTGTTTTTTCAATCGGCAAAGCTGATGAAAAAGCGTGTCCTTTTTTGACATTCACGCCACGGAACAGATGGACAGGGCGGCCGATATACTGGTAAAAGACCGGTAGAGGAGGTGCTGCCTTGAAGAAAACAAAAAGACGTGGAGAAACATCGGCGGCGCTGCGTGCGTGTTACAGGGGATATGTTGTGCAGGCGGCGGCCGTGAACCTGATGCCGCTGCTGTTCGGTGTGTTTCAGCAGCGGTTCGGCCTGTCCTACGGAATGCTTTCGGCCTTGGTGTTTATCAGTTTCGGCGTACAAATTGTCACCGATCTGTTGGCTGTGTGTTTTTCAAACCGGCTGGAATGCCGATGTACAGTTGTGGTCGCCCATGCCTGCTGTGCGGCGGGGCTTATTTTACTGGGCGTACTGCCGCTTAGGATGTCCAGCCCGTTTTTGGGCATGGTGCTGGCGGCAGTTGTTTACAGTACGGGCTGCGGCCTGATCGGTGTAACCGTGGGTGCTTTAACGGATGCTCTGCCGCATCCGTCCGGCGGCGCGGTGCTCAGTTTGCTGCACTCCTTTTATTGTTGGGGACAGGTGGCGGTGATTGCGCTTTCCACCTTGCTGCTCCGCTTTTTGGGGAACGAAAACTGGTTTGTTTTGCCTCTGCTTTGGAGTATTCTGCCGCTGTACAATATGATCTGCTTTTCCAAAGTACAGCTGGAAGGTGTTGATTTGCAGCAAAATGCCGGGTCGGTTTCTTCCTTGCTTCGTGCGCGGTCGTTTGCGGTTATTCTGGTGCTGATGTTCTGCGCGGGCGCGGCCGAAACAGCGATGTCGCAATGGTCGTCTCTGTTTGCCGAACAAGGACTTGGTTTGCCCAAGCTGATGGGCGATTTATTCGGCCCCTGCCTGTTTGCGGCCTGTATGGGAGCCGGGCGTGTATGGCAGGGTCTCTCTTTCCGCGAAGAACAGGGTGGACGAATCCTGATCACCGGCGCTGTTTTATGCGGAATCTGTTACATGCTCACAGCGTTTTCGCCGTGGCCGTGGCTTTCGCTTTCGGCGTGTGCCGTGTGCGGGTTGGGTGCGGGAATTTTGTGGCCCGGCGTACTGAACCTGGCTTGCGCGCGTTTTCCCGGTGCGGGTACGGCTTTATTCGGGATACTCGAGATCTGCGGAGACGTCGGCAGCGCCGTGGGACCTGCCGCAGCGGGATTCATTTCCGAAACGGCCGGACTTTCGGCCGGGCTTTGGGCGGCTTCGCTGTTCCCGGTTTTGATGCCCGGATTGCTTCTTTTGTGGCACAAAGCACAAAAACCATACTCCCGGAAAAAAGCTATTGACGAAAAGCCCCTGTGCGGTTACAATAGTAGCAGATACAGAGAGGAGCTGGACCGATGATGAATGAAGAATACGAAGCGGACCTGATCACCCTGGTAGACGATGAAGGCAACGAACACGAGTTCGAAATCATTGACGAAATCGATTTTGAAGACGGCCACTATATGGCGCTGATGCCCACCGGCGACGATCCCGAAAAAGAGATTTCTTCCGATACGTACTACATTTTTGAAGTCGTAGAAGAAGACGGTGAGGAACAGCTGGCCGAAGTGGAAGACGACGAACTCTGGAACCGTTTGGCTGATGTGTTCGAAGAACGGTATGCCGACAGCTTCGAGGATGAAGACGAAGAAGCCGAGGAAGAGTAATCCCGGTTTGTAAACACGAAAATTTCCTGCCCGGTTCGCGGACAGCGCATCTATAACCCTACAACCCTTTTAACGGGAGCGGTACTCCGGCGGGGGACTGCAGACCTCCCGGTCCGGCTTTGCGCCGGATTGGACGAAGGGAGCGAGAAACCGCAGGGTCAGCACCCACCTGCTTTTTTGTAGGCAGGTTATCATATGCGCATTACGGCCGGGTGGGTATTTTATTATTTTCAAAAACAGCAAAACCGCTGGAAAGCAGATGCTTTTCAGCGGTTTAATTTTTTCTCAAAACAGAGGCAGAAGCTTAGTGTACAAACGGAAAAAGTTTTACTCGATTTTTTTCAAAAAAACGTGGGGTCGAGGGGCAACGCCCCCGGCGCGCCTCGCAAGGCGCGAAATTTTTTTGAGTTACAAAGCGCAGGAGGGTAGCCGAAAGCGTCCGGGGGACGGTTTCGGCGTAGGGAACCCTCGCCGGGGGTTCCCTGGCGGCAAACTGCCGCACGATACGTCGCGGGTAATTTTATTTAGTATAGATATAACTTAAGTCACGCGGCAGAAGCTTGGGCTTTGATGGAAGCTTTATCTGCAACTTATGAGCGGCAACTTGCCGCCGGCGGTTCGCCGCTTTTCGTCAGCCGGCACAGGGCGGCCGCATTGGGAATTGCCATGAGCAGGTTGAACAAATCGCATACGGCCAGCACGCCGCCAGCTTCAAAACAAACTCCGGCTGCAACAGCCGCCGCAAACAGCCCGGTAAAAAATCGGCCGGGCTTGCAGAATGCCGAAAGCGCTTCGCGGCCATAGGCGCTCCAGGAGATCATGGAGGCCACCGCGAACAACACCACGCATACAGCCAGCAAGACTTCTCCGGGCGTTCCCCAGGCGTTGGAAAATGAGGAAAGGCATAGCGCCGCGCCGTCCGTGCCCGGTGCCCAGCCCGCGCAAAGCAGACATACCGCCGTCAGCGTACACAAAATCGGCGTATCGATCAAAACCTGAACCGAAGCCAGCACGCCCATGACGGCCGGTTTCTCTCCTTTGCAGCTGCCGTAAGCAAACGGGCCGGTTCCCAGCCCGGCTTCGTTGGTAAACGCACCGCGTACTACGCCTTGCGACAGCGCGCGGGCAATGCCATAACCGGCGGCGCCGCCCAAACACGGGCGCAGGCCGAACGCGCCGCGCACGATACTTTCAAACGCCGGAAGAATGCGGTTTGGGAAGCGGATCAATACACCGGCGCAGAGCAGTAAAAACAGAACTGTCATCGCTGGAACCAACCGTTCGGTCAGTTTGCCTACGGTGTGCAGGCTGCGTCCGGTAAACAGTAAAGCCGTTCCTGTGAGCAAAACAGCGCAGAGCCAACGCGGCATTCCCCAGATACACAGCGCATCGGCGGCTGCGTTTGCCTGCGCCATGCCGCCCATTCCCAGCGCGGAAAGCACACAAGCCCAGCAGAACAGCACGCTTCCTTTGGAAAATCCTGCGGCGCGGATGTAGCCTTCAGCTCCGCGTCCCGGCCAACGGGCGGCCAGTGCGCCTTCCGCAAATGCGGTGACCATGCCCAGCAGTGCGGCGATCCACATCCAGAAAACCGCGCCCGGTCCGCCCGCTACCAGTGCGCACGCCACGCCCGAAAGGTTGCCGACCCCTACGGAACCGGCCAGCCCGGTTGCAAGCGCGCGGCGGGGTGTCATGCCGTCTCCTTTTGTTTTCATAGCCTGACACAGCAGGTGAATGGAATCGACCGGCGCGGAAAGCGGCCGAAAACGAAGCGAAAACCCTAGTTTTATGCCCAACGCAAGCAACAGCGCTGCCAGGGTACCTTGCCAAATTTGGGGCATCCTGCGTCCCTCCTGTCATTTTCTTTCTGTTTATCCCTATGCGGCGAAAAAGATGACAAGACCTTTTCAGAACAGACGACAGGGCGTATAATGAAAGAAAAAGGGGGCTTGGGCTTGGAACAGCGATTCTGCCGCCGGTGTCTGCTCAAAGAAATGGACGCCGACGCGTATTTCAGCAACGTTTACGAATACATTGCCTCATTAAGCGAAGACGAGCGCGCGCCCGAAGAACTTTACGGGCAGCGGCTGGGCTATTGCTGCGCCTGCGATCATCTTATAAACGGAATGTGCGCGCTGTGCGGATGCTTTGTGGAAGTCCGCGCGGCCAAACGGATTTCGCGCTGTGCTGATACGCCGCGGCGCTGGTAACAAAGCGGTTGGGTTTGTACTTGGGAATCGAAAAAAACTTTTTCTGCAAAATTTATCAATTTAGAGTGGTCAAATGCTCCGGTTTGTGATAAAATAACAATATATCATCCGGACTTAGGAGGTTTTGGGTATGAAACTGATTATGGCAATCGTAAACAATGACGACAGCAGTGCCGTTTCTTCGGCTATGACGCATGCAGGCTTTTCTATCACCAAGCTGGCTACGACCGGCGGCTTTTTGATGGCCGGCAATACGACTTTCATTTCGGGCGTAGAAGACGCACGCGTGGATGAAGCCATTCAGATCATCGGCAAGCATAGCCGCCGCCGCACACAGGTGGTTCCCTATACTTCCGCTATGGAAGCCGGTACGTATACCGCCTATCCCGTGGAAGTCAGCGTAGGCGGTTCCACCGTATTTGTGCTGAACATCGAGCGGTTTGAGAAGGTCTGATGCAGTTTCGCGATTTTCTCGGTGCCGATGAAGTGAAAGCCCGCTTAAGCGGCGGGCCGGAACGTTTTCCCCATGCCGTACTATTGCTTGGGGAAAAAGGCTGCGGTAAGCGAACACTGGCGCGGTGGATTGCCGCGGCGGCTGTATGTACAGACAGTGCCCGGAGACCTTGCGGGGTCTGCCGGGCTTGTCTGCGTGTGCTGGAAGATAACCATCCCGATGTACGCATGCTTGTGGGAACGGGCGCGGGCGGCGCGCTCAAGATCGAACAGATCCGCGAGCTGCGTCAGGATGCCGTTCGCCCGCCGCTGGAAGCGCCGGTTAAAGTGTATATTTTGCCGGATGCCCATAAAATGACCGAACAGGCTCAAAACTCACTTTTAAAAATATTGGAAGAGCCGCCCGCTGGCATCCGTTTTGTGCTGACGGCACCGGCTCAGGATAAACTGCTGCCGACGATTCTGTCGCGTGTGCAGGTTTTCCGGTTGCGCGCGCCCGATGTGGAGGATTGCATCGGCTGGATCATGCGGGAACGGCCGCAGGCTGATGCCGCGCGGGTGCAGTCGCTTGCCCGGCAGTTCGGCGGAAATATCGGGCAGGTATTGGAAACACTGGATCAAGAAACGGACGAACCCTCGCTTGCGGCATCTGTTGCGCTTTTGAATGCGCTGCTTGAACCGGATGAAAATCCGCTGCTTGAGACTCTTGCGGCTTTTTCAAAAGATCGAAACGAGTTTGCCGCTGTGATGAACCGGAGCGTCTTGCTTTTGCGGGATGCGTGTGCAGTGCGCGTGGGTGCGCAGGGGACGATCGGTGGAGAAGAGGAAACGGCGGCCAAGTTAGCGCAGCAGCTTCCTCAGAAACAGCTGATCCGGCTGATCGAAGTCTGCCACAGGATGGCGGACGCGGCGCAGCGAAATGCGAACATGGTTTTGCTTGTTACGGCCTGTGGTGCGGCCATGCGCACGGCAGCGGGCCGATGATGCGGATACACAGAAAGGACAGACACTATGACAGAAGTAATCGGCGTCCGCTTTAAAAACGTGGGCGAAGTTTATTATTTTGACCCCAAGGGTCAGAAGCTCGAACAGGGCGAGATGGTAATTGTTGAAACGGCCCGCGGCCTGGAATGTGGAGAAGTGGCGCTTACAAACCGCGAAGTGCCCGATGAAGAAATTGTACAGCCGTTTCGTGCCATGGTGCGCCGCGCCAATAAAGACGACCTGAAAAAAGTTGAGGTCAACCGCCAGAAAGAAAAAGAAGCGTTCCAGGTTTGCGCAAAGAAAATTGCCGAACACAAGCTGGATATGAAACTGGTGGACGTGGAATATTCTTTCGATAATACCAAGATCATGTTCTATTTTACGGCGGAAGGCCGTGTGGATTTCCGCGATCTCGTCAAGGATCTGGCCGGCGTATTCCGTACGCGCATCGAGCTTCGCCAGATCGGCGTGCGCGATGAAGCCAAAATGTTGGGTGGCATCGGTATTTGCGGACGTCCGTTCTGCTGCAATTCGTTTTTGGGCGGATTCCAGCCGGTTTCAATCAAAATGGCCAAGGAACAGGGCCTTTCGCTCAATCCCGTTAAAATTTCGGGAACCTGCGGCCGTTTGATGTGCTGTTTGAAATACGAGCAGGAAGCTTATCTGGATCTCATCCGCCGCACGCCGCGTTTGAATTCCGTTGTGAATACGCCGGAAGGCCGCGGTGTGGTGATTGATCAGAACCTGCTGACCGGTATGCTTACCGTTCGCATGGATAAAGACCCCGAAGCGGCGCCGCAGATTTTCAACGTAAAAGATGTGCGCCCCGTGCGCGACGGCAACCGCAATCGTAAGGAAGCCGAAGAAACCGCGCCTGCCGAAAAAGAATAAGGATATGTTTATTTCATCCTGTCGGAAACTTTGCTTTTCGACAGGATTTTTCTGTTATAAAAGAGCGGATAGAGGGCAGGCTATTAGTATCTGTTGAGATATTCTCTAGAGATGCAAAACAGCATGGAAAACTAGAGTTGTGAAGCAGAAACCCGCTGTACAAACGAGTAAAGTTTCGATCAAGTCTTCGCTGCCGCTACGGTCGGCGCCTTGTTTGTGTGCCACTGGCACACGGCGCCCTTTTCAAAGGTTTGCGGATTCCAAAGGCAGATTCTCGCCTGCCGGCTCGGTCGGTGTTCAACGCTTGCCACTGGCAAGCAACACCCTTTGGCCGCTCTCCGCAGGCGGCGAACCGCCGCGGGATACGTCGCGAATAAGCTTTTTCTGAATAGATAGCTCAAGTCGCGCGGCAGATGCTTCCCAGTTGCTTTATGCCAGGTTCGTGAATTGTCAGCGGGGACTCCCCGCCTCGCCGGGGGTTCCCTGGCAGCGAACCACATGTTTTTTATTGCTTTCCATACGCTGATACCCCCAATGAAAAGATTTTTCTTAACCCGGCGCTTTTCTTGTGTATATACACGAAAAGCGACAAAAAAACGGTTGCATTTTTACGCATGTATTGCTACAATAGAGGGGAACGAAGGTGTATGTCTTCGTATTCAGGAATTTTGAGGCTCTCTGAGCCATCAAGAGGTACACAAAGCAAGGAGGTGTAACCATGGCTTATAAGATTACGGATGCCTGCATCAAGTGCGGTGCCTGCGCTGCCGAATGTCCGGTAGAGGCTATTTCCGAGGGCGATGAAACCTATGTGATCGATGCTGACAAGTGCATCGAATGCGGCGCTTGCGCTGGTGTTTGCCCGGTGGAAGCTCCTCAGCAGGCCTAATCAACACAATTGCGCAATCAAAGGCGAGGCCGATGGCTTCGCCTTTCTTGCTGATAGGAGAGCGTTATGAACCAAACTCCACGCGGTATTTTATATGTGGTCGGTACGCCGATCGGAAATCTTTCCGATTTTTCCCCGCGTGCCCGTGAAACCCTGGAAAAGGCCGATTTCATCGCCGCCGAAGATACCCGCGTTACCCTCAAGCTGCTGAATCATTTCGGCATCCATAAACCGATGGTCAGCTATTTCGAACATAATAAATTTGAGCGCGGGGAAATTATCTGCCGCCGGATTGAGATGGGGGAAACCTGCGCGCTCGTTTCCGATGCCGGTATGCCCGCGATTTCCGATCCGGGGGAACTGCTGGTACGCCAGTGCGCCGAGCGGGGAATTGAGGTCTATGTGGTGCCCGGTCCCAGCGCGGTTGTTTCGGCGCTGGCTGTTTCCGGCTTGCCTACAGGGCGGTTTACGTTTGAGGGGTTTTTGAGCGTCAATAAGAAAAGCCGCCGGGATCACCTCGACGAAGTGAAAAACGAACGCCGCACCATGGTGTTTTATGAAGCGCCGCATAAGCTGGTGCAGACGCTTTCGGATATGCTGGAAGCTTTTGGCGACCGGCCTATTGCGTTGGTGCGCGAACTGACAAAACTGCACGAAGAAACGATGCGTACCACGCTTTCGGGCGCGCTGGCGTATTTTGAGGACAAGCCGCCCAAGGGGGAATTTGTGCTGGTTGTGGGCGGAGCGCCCGAGGAAGAAGCAGCCCCCGTTACATTGGAACAAGCCGTGGAAGACGCCCGCGCCCGGATGGCACAGGGTGTTTCCGCGTCTGACGCCGCCCGGCAGGCCGCCGCTGCTTCCGGGCTTAAAAAAGGCGATATTTACCGCGCTCTGCAAGGACGGTAAAACCCCAGGCGGAACAGTTGTAAGGAGGAAAAAAGTATGAAAACATTGCCCGTAGGCGTACAGGTTTATTCCGTACGCGATGATGCCGCGAAAGGTTTTAAGGGCACCATGCAGAAACTCAAAGACATGGGTTACGATGGTGTGGAATTGGCCGGCCTGTATGGCATGGAAGCCGATGAAATCCGCAAGATTCTCGACGAAGTCGGTATTCCTGCGATCAGCGCGCACGTTCCCTTTGCCGAACTGCGCAGCGATCCGGACGGCACGGTTGCCAAGTATGTGAGCATCGGCTGCAAATGGATTGCCGTACCCTATCTGATGGAAGAAGACCGTCCCGGCACGCCCGGCTTTGAAAAGACGATGGCCGATCTCGTGACCATCGGCGAAGCCTGTCGCAAGCACGGCGTAAAGATGCTGTACCACAACCACGATTTTGAATTCACCGCCAAGGTGGACGGCATGTACGCCCTCGATTACATGTATGCCAACATCAGCGCCGATCTGCTGGAAACCGAGCTGGATACCTGCTGGGTGAATGTGGGAGGCGAAAATCCGGCCGCTTATGTGCGTAAATACACCGGCCGCGCCCCGATTGTCCATCTGAAGGACTTCTATAAAGAAGGCCATACGGCCAACATGTATGAACTGATCGGCATTGAAACCGAAAAGAAGGAAGAAAAAGAAGCCGGTTTCTTTGAATTCCGTCCGGTTGGCAGCGGCATGCAGAATTTTCCCGAAATTCTCGAAGCCTCGATCGATGCCGGCGCACAGTGGGTGATTGTAGAGCAGGATCAGTCCAACGACTGCCCGCCCATGGAAGCCGTTAAGAAGAGCCGCGACTATCTGAAGAGCCTGGGCTGGTAAGCGGCAAGTTGCCGGCGGCAAGTTGCCGCCCCCGAATCGCGGGTCGCTCGGTACCCTCGCTTCGCTTTTTAAAATTGCAAACCAGCGGCCGCGGCGGCAGACTGCTGCCGGATACATCGCGAACAAACCTGCGCTGAGCATATGCTTAAGTCGCGCGGCAGAAGCTAAAACTTTGATCAAGGCTTTATTCGCAACGTATGAGCGGAGATTTTCCGCCCACGCGCTTAGAAGGGGGCCTCTGAAGCTTTTTACGGCCCGCTGAATAGATACTTTTATAAGCTGAACGCCCCGTCAATCCATTGGATTGACGGGGCGTTTGTTGTATTTGTGCTTTAGTCTTCTTTTTCCCAAGAGATCAGTGAGCCGGTCTGCGCGTTGACTTTAAAGTCATATTCTGCGCCGTTTTTTACGGCTTCACCCTCATAAACGGCCAGACCGTCGTCTTCATCCAGTTCGATGGAAGTGATGGTGGCGCCCGGGAGTTTCTGCAAAACGACCTGTCGCGCTTTGTCTACACCGATTGCAGTCTGAGAAGATACAATATCGTCATCGTCGTAGTCGTCGTGATCATCGTCGTAGTCGTCGTAACGGTCTTCTTCCCATTTCAGGATGCTGCCGTCTGCGGCGTTGATTTCGAAATCATATTCTACGTTGTCCAGACGGGCTTCACCTTCATACACCGTGCGTCCGTCATCGGTATCACGCTTAAAGGACATGATCGTAGCGCCGGGGATTTTATTCAGAACGATCTGACGGGCTTTTTCTTCACCGATATCCTGAGCGGAAGTGGTCTGGGAGCTGCTGGAGGGAGCCTGAGACGTGCTGGAACCATTACCGGATGTTGTCTGCGAACTGCTGCCGGTATGATCGTCGTCGCGGTCATCGTCGGTGTCTTTTTCCCATTTCAGGATTTCGCCCGTTGTGGCGTGAATATCAAAATCATATTCCACACCGTCCTTTACCAGTTCGCCTTCGTACACCATGACGCCGTCTTCAACATCCAGCTCGATCTTGCGGATTTCTCCGCCGCCGGCTTTTTCGGTTGCGATCTGCGAGGCTTTTTCTGTTCCGATATAAGCGCTTTCATCCGCTGTGCCCGTATAGTTGTCCTGACCGATGCCGCGGGCTTCCGCGAGCAGGGCCAGATCGTTGATCGAAAGTTTGGCCAGCGTTTCGGCCGAAAGCGTGCTGTCGGCTTTGATCAGCTGCTGAACCCAATAGGCTTTGCCCTGAGAGATGCCGTACTGGGAGGCGATGGTTTCCAGATCCTGATTCTGTGTGAGGGACTGGCTAAAGACTGAACCCGAAACGGAGAGCTGCTGGAGGCTGTTTTGAATGTCGCTGGTCAGCTCTTCCTGAAGCTGCGCCTGGCGGGCGGGGTCGTCGTTTTCTACGGTGAGCAGAATGGAATTGAGGTCGTCGGTGAGATAACCGTTCTGCACCATGGAACCGATCACGGCGTTCACGGCCGTTTTCAGATTGGTTCCTTTCAGATCCATGCCGTCGAGCAAAACGGCGGCGTCTTCATTGAGGGGATTGGCGGCCAAAACTTTTTCTGCGCGGTTGACTTCCAGCTGGATGCTGGGGTTTACGTCGATGCTGACGGCGGTGTCTACAACCGCAAACTGATAGCGATAGCCGAATACACAGGCTGTGAGGACGACCAGTGCGGCGGCGGCCCCGATAGCCCAGTTCCGGAAGGTGTGTTTCTTTTGAATCGTTGTGTTCTGCGTCATGGTGATGATCTTTCCTTTCCCGTTTTGTCTGGCGGAAAGAATCTGAGGCAGGAGATCCGGCGTTTCGTCATCAATGGCTTGAGCCAGCTTTTTTTCCAGATCGGTTCGTTTGTCTGTCATACGGCCATTCCTCCTAACTGCTTCTGAAGCTTTTTGAGCGCCCGATGATATTTGGAAAGCGTACCCGAAAGCGTAAGCCCCAGTACGGCGGCGATTTCTCGGTGTTTCAGTCCCGATACGGCGTGAAGAATCAAGATCTGCCGTTCCTCTTCGCTCAGAATCGTCATCGCTGTTTCCAAAATCATTTTGTTTTCGGTTCGCTCCGCGGTGTCATTCGGGTGCGCCTGTTCGGGAAGCGTTTCAACCGCTGTTTCGCGGTCACTTCTCCGCAGCCGCCCCAAAGCCAGATTTTTGGCGATTGTCAGGAGCCAGGCCATAGGGCTGCCGGTGGGCTGATACTGCCCGGCGTTTGCATCGACAGCCAAATACGTATCCTGCATGATTTCTTCCGCATCTGCGTGGTTTTTACAGATTGAAAGGGCAAAGCCGAACACGGCAGACGAGGTCTTTTGGTAAAATTCAGCCAAAGCGGCTTCCTCTCCAAGACCGATCCGCCGGATCAGATCCTTCAGTTCCGGAGCCGAAGGTCTTTCCCTTTGCGTGTTTTCCAGTGCTGACGTCAAACATAAGAAAAGCATGATCGATGATCCTTTCACCCTATAAATACACGAGGGCGTTGTTTTATTGCAGGATAATAAAAAATTTTTAAAAAAGTAGAATCACAAAAGTCCCGCCAGGAATTCCGGCGGGACTTTTGTGGTTTTAGAAGAGAAAATCAGATACAGCCGCTTGCGCTATTTCCAGTTTGCTCATATCCACGGTTTCCATGCCGTAGCTGGAGTTGCCGAAATGCATGCGCTGGTTCTGTCCGGGGGTCAGCGGCAGCCAGGGTTTTTGTGTGCCGCTGTGGTTCGGGTCGCCGCTCCAGGCAAAATCGGTGAGGTACGTCACCATGGCTTCAGAAAGCGTATCGTCCCAGGCTTCCATCGGGCGCCAGCTGTTGTGCAGCGAACCGAAGAAATACCACAGATCGGAAGAATGCCATGCGCCGTTGTCGTCGCCGGGCAGCTGACGGCTGAAGAAATAGCCGTATACGGGCGGCATGCTCTGCTCGTGCTGAATGGCGGCCCATTCGTCCACGGCTTTTTGCAGGTTAGCTCGTACCATATCTTCGCTGGTGGAACCGATGATATACGGAATGGGGTGTGCGCCGTCGGCGTGGGCGGTTTCCTGATTGGAAGTCGTCACCAGTTCACCGTCGATGATCGGGCGGCTCTGCGGCGCACGTTTTTCCTGTGAGGCCTGCGTATAGGCTTTTACCAGTTCCTCGGCTGGAATGGCGCGCAGGTCTTCCAGCGAAGTTGCACCCAGCGAAGCCGCAAACGCGTTCCATTCGGCAAACGTATCCTGCGCCGGGACAGGGGCAAACGCCGGGGTCAGACCGCCGCCGCTGAGCATCACCGCGCCGGCAAACAGATCGCAGGCCAAAGGAGAGAGCGAAAGTTGCTGCACGCTCATAGCGCCCGCAGACTGGCCCATAATGGTTACGCGGTTGGGGTCACCGCCGAAGTTCGCGATGTTGTCTTTTACCCAGGTAAGGGCCGCAATCTGATCGAACAGACCGTAGTTGCCGCAGGTGTCGGCCGTGCGGGCCTGTTCAAAATTGGAGAAGCCCAGTACGCCCAGACGGTAGTTGCAAGTCACGGCAATGACGCCCTTGCGGCACCAGGCGGCGGGATCAAAATGCTTTTCATGGCCGCAGCCGCTGGTGAAGGCGCCGCCGTGAATATAAAACAGAACCGGGGCGCATTCGGCACCGTCCGGCACCCAGATATTCAAAAACAGGCAGTCTTCGCTGTAGGTAAACACGCTGCCTTCGCGGAATTCATGCGCATAGAAGCTGTTTTCCGGGAAGAACGTGCGCGGCTGCAAGCAGGCGCTGCCGAATTCGGTGGCGTTGTAAATGCCGTCCCAGTGCGTAACCAGTTCGGGGCGGGCAAAACGTTCAGCCGTGGCGTAACGAATGCCGCGGAATTCCGTAATGCCGGGCGCACCGGCACGGCCCTGCACCAGGCCGCAAGCTGTTTGGGCAATGTATCCATTGTCAATATATCGTTTCATTCTAATCCTCCTTTTCGGATGCGGCAGAAAAAGCTCTGCCTGTTTGTATTATAACCCCAACCCCATGGGGAAACATGGATAATTCATGAATTTACCTGATTTTGCACAGAACCTTTCTGCCAGGCAGAGAGATTATCGGCCGCCGCCGCAATCAGCCGCTGACGGGCTTCGCGGGATGACCAGGCGATGTGCGGTGTACAGATGACCCGCGGTGCGCGGCAAAGCGGACTGCCCGAAAGATCGGGCTCCGTTTCGAACACATCGGCGGCGTATCCGCCCAGTTTGCCGGCGTGCAAAGCCTGCGCTACGGCGGCTTCGTCGATAATCGCGCCGCGTGCCGTGTTAATCAGCAGCGCACCGGGCTTCATATGAGCCAGTGCGTCGGAATCGATTTTGTGGCGTGTTTCCGGCGTGAGCGGGCAGTGCAGAGAAAGCACGTCGCTTTCGGCCAGCAATTCTTCCCACGATACGCGCCGCGCGCCGGGAGTTTCGCCGCTTCTGCGAAAAGCCAGTACATTCATGCCGAAAGCCGCGCCGATTTTCGCCACGCGCCGGGCAATATTGCCGTAGCCGAAAAGCCCCAGTGTTTTGCCCGCCAGTTCTATAAAAGGCATCTGCCGGATACCGGCTTCTACACTTTCGTGCCAGCCCTCCTGCATCAGCAGGCCGTGGTGGCTTTCTATATGATTGCACAGCGCCAGCAGCAGGGAAAAGGTAAATTGCGCCACGGTATCTTCACAGTAAGACGGAATGTTGCATACAGGAATACCGCGCCGGGCGGCGGCTCTAAGATCCGTTGTGTTTACGCCGGTTGAAAACGTACCCAGATAGCGCAGCCGGGGCAGTTTTTGAAGCAACTCGGCGGTGACAGGCACGCGGTTATACAGCAGTGCGTCGGCGTCTTTTGCGCGGTCAACAACCTGGTCGAGCGGGGTATCTTCATAGACGGTTAGTTCCCCAAGCCGGGCGAGCGGTTCCCACGAAAGGTCTCCGGGATTGGTGGTGTAACCGTCCAAAACGACAATATGCATAGAAACTCCTTGTGAATTTATTGGGACAAATCGAGTTCGTCCAGCTTTTGCAGGGACGGGATGCGCCAAAACAGTACGCTGAACCCGATACAGAGCAGAGACGAAACCGCAAACAGCAAAGCCATGCCGCCGCCGGGCGCAAGTCCAACAAGCGTATCCAATAACCTGGCGGGCATACTTTGCGGCGTTTGAGCCAGTGCGGCAACGGCCGGCTCAAGCAAAGAATCGCACAACACGCCGGAAAGCACCATGCCCAATACCAGAGAGCCTTGTTTAAGAGTCTCTTCGGCGGCAAACAGGCGGCTGTGCATCGAAACGGGTGTGCGCGTGCGCATCAAGACATCAATATGTGCCACCCAAAGCGGAATCGGTATGCTGCCGAGCAGCTGACCCAACCCCCACCACCAGGCGTTTCGGCCAAAAGCCAGGAAAAAGCCCGGGATGGAACAAAAAATCATAATCAGCATCATCTGCGGGATACGTCGGTTCGGCGCGCGCATACGCGTGGTGATGATACTGCCCAGTACGGCGGCCGCCCCGGCTAAACCGGAAACGATGCCGAGCTGAAATTCATCGCCCCCGCGCGAAAGCACCATCGGCGCAAGCAACGTGCGGGTTAAGGCCGCCGAAAAATTGATAACGGCCTTATACAAGAGCAAATACAGCATGCCGCGATGCGCGGCAAGATAACGAATTCCCTGCAAGCAGAGCTCGAGCGCGCTTTCATGTTCGGGCGGCGCATCTTTGGCGGGTGGGATTTCAATCAGCCAAAATAAGGTAAGCCCGGCAAACAGGAATGTCGCCAGATCAAATACGATCAGCACAAACAGCCCGTACAGCGCATACAGCGAAGTGGCCAGCAGCGGACAGAAAATATCGACCACGGCGTTGCAAAGCGAGCGGAAACCGCTGGTCGCGGCGTATTTTTCTGCAGGTACCAGCGACGACAGCGCCGAAGAAACCGCCGGACCCTGAAACGCATCGCTGATGCCGAGCAGCAAGTTGATCGCATACAGGTGCCAAACTTGCAGCTGCCCGAAAAGCAGCAGGACAAGTGTGCATACGGAACAAGCGGCAGCGGCCGTATCGGCGGCTAAAATCATAGTTTTGCGGTCCCATTTGTCGCCCAGACTGCCGAACACAAAGCTCAGCAGAAACAGCGGGGCGATGGTACACACGGTGAGCAGCGTGGTGGAAAGCACCGAGCCGCTTTGTGCATAGGCCCACAGCACCAGCCCGTAGGCGGTTGCTTTGCTGCCAAAACGCGAAACGAACTGTCCGGCCTGAAAAATATAAAACGGCCGGAGAGAAGACGAAGATTTTGAAAACATGGTTCTGCTCCTTTTCATTAAAATTCATTGATTTCGGAGCAGAGGCAGGATACGCAGTTTGGTTCGCTTCATACAGGGCGTATCAGTCTCTGCATGAAGCCAAACGGAGCGTTTTGAAAAATATGAAAAACATCAAAGATCCTCCCCAAAAGCCCAAAGGAACAATTCAACAGAAATAAACTCCATACAATGTAAATTTTAGCAGATTCCACAGCGGAATGCAAGGGCGATTCTTTTGACGGTGGGATCTTTACAAAAAACGCCGCTCCCCAAAAGGAACGGCGTGTTGCAATTATTTGCGGTCGATCTTTACAATCCAGTTGTACGGATCGTCTTTGCGGCCCCACTGGATATCCGTCAGCTCATCATACAGCTTCTGAGCGGTCGGGCCGATTTTGTTGTCGTTGATCACGAAGCTTTCGCCCTTGAAGGAAAGCATGCCGATGGGGGAGATAACAGCGGCGGTGCCGGTGCCCCAGGCTTCTTCCAGGCGGCCTTCTTTGGCGGCGGTGAACAGTTCTTCTACGCTGATAAGGCGTTCAGTTACTTTCATGCCCCAATCTTTCATCAGCTGGATGCAGGAGCGACGGGTAACGCCCGGCAGAACGGAACCGAGCAGCACAGGCGTAACAACCTCGCCGTCGATCTTGAACATAACGTTCATGCTGCCGACTTCTTCCACATATTTGCGTTCCACACCGTCGAGCCACAGAACCTGCGAGAAGCCCTTGGCTTCGGCTTTGGCGCCCGCGCGGTTGGAAGCCGCATAGTTGCCGCCGCACTTGGCATAACCGGTGCCGCCGCGCACAGCGCGCACGTCTTCGTCTTCGATCATGATCTTAACGGGATTGAGGCCTTCGGCGTAGTAGTTGCCGGAGGGAGAAGCGATGATCATGAATGTGGCTTTCTGGATGGTGTGCAGGCCCAAAAACGGATCGGTGCCGATCAGGAACGGACGCAGATACAGCGAAGCGCCCGGCGTATGCGGAACCCAATCCTGCTCAAGCTCTACATAGGTTTCCAGCGCTTTCAGCGTGAATTCGGGGTCGAGCTGCGGCAGGCACAGACGCTCGGCGGAATTGTTCATGCGTTCGATGTTGGCGTCCGGGCGGAACAGCTGCACGCCGCCGTCGGCGCGGCGATAAGCTTTGAGGCCTTCAAAAATTTCAGCGCCGTAATGGAAAACGGCACAGGCGGGGCTTAAAGAAATATCGCCGTAGGGAACGATACGGGCATCGTGCCAGCCGGATTCCGGGTCATAATCCATGACAAACATGTGATCGGTAAAAATTTTTCCGAAGCCCAGATTGTTTTCATCGGTGGGTTTCTGTTTGGGCGCTGCGGTTTTCTGAATCTTGATTTCCATTTTGCGTTTCCTCCTGCTAAAAAATACACAACGTGCGTGTTTGTTGCTGAAAAAGCCGTGAAATGCAGAAAATCCCTGAAACCAGTTTGGTTTCAGGGACGATGCTTCATCGCGGTACCACCCTTGTTGCCGCAAAACTGCGGCCGCTCAGCGGGGACAAACATCCCCTGCCCCCTAACGCGGGGCTTACGGCGTTTTTTACTGCGCCCAAAGCGGTTCGAAAACGCAGCTCCGGAATGACTGAACCATCAGTTCCGCTCCCGGTTTACACCAAACACCGGGTCTCTGTAAACGGATGCCTGCGGCTTTTTTCCTTCATGGCATTTGCGGCAGTATTTAATTGAATAAAGTATACGCGCATTCATACGCGTTGTCAACGGGGAAAAGTGAATTTTTTTGAAAAGCATCCTGCATTTTATGCACAAACAAAGCCCGGGTTTACGCATTTGCGGCGTTTTATGCAAAAAATCGGATGAAATCAGTCGGTTTAATCTCCGTAGTGTTCCCAAAGCCAGCGAGCGGGACCGTCGGCTTCATTGCTTTCGATGATATCCGTAGCGAGCTTTTTTAGTTCGGGAACGGCGTTTGCCACGGCATAGGCCGCATCGGCCGCCGCAAAAATGGAACAGTCATTTTCGCCGTCGCCGAACGCCACCAGATATTTACAGCCCAGATATTCGCACAGCCTGCGGGCGGCCTGCGCTTTTCCGGTATCGGCGGGCATCAGTTCCAGCCATTGCTCGCCGGTGTACGGGTCGCGGCTGTATACGCACGAAAAACGATCGGCAAACTGCCGGTACAGCGGTTCCAGCTTTTCTTTGGTGTCGATGCAGGTAAAATAGAAAACCTCTCCGCCGAGCAAATCGGCTTCGCTTTGAACCGGATGATCGCGGACATCCCCGCGCCGCGTAAGCAGGAAATCGCGGGTTTGCGCATTGACGGCATCCGGACAATACGAAAACGTTTCCCCGGTTTCTCGCCAGGCGTAGACGATCGGCTGTACGCCCGCCGCAAGCAAGGCATCGAGAATCATCCGCGCGTCTTGAGGCGCAAACTGCCGCGAAAATAGACGTTCCCCGGTGCGGCTATCCATCACAGCCGCGCCGTTGTAGACGATGATCGGCAGGCTCAGCGGCAGATCGGCCGCACGGCTGGCCGTATGGCGCGAACGGGCCGTTGCATAGGAAAAATGCATGCCCTTTTCGATCAGCGCGGGAATCACCTTGGCGGTATACGCGGAAATTTTCTGGTCGCGGCGCAGCAAGGTGCCGTCCAGATCGGAAAGAAACAGCGTGTTTTCTAAATCAAACATGATTTTCCTCACATCTGATGGCGCACGATCTTGTATTCGTCGTCCGGGTCGAAATACGCGCAGCGGGAGCTGTCGCCCTGTAAGAAACGCACGTATTCGTCTTCATCCAGGTTGATTTCACATTCGTAGTAATCTTCTTCTTCGTTATACACATAGTTGCGGCACAGTTCGCAATTGGAAAGCGGCCGCTGTTTTTTCTTTTCGCTCATGCGTTTTCCTCCTCAACCGGCAGATCAAACGGCGCAAGCCGCGTTTCCCAGGCCGCGCGGTAGGCGTTTTCCATCGGAATCCAGCGGGTTTCAAACATGCGCAGCATCGCTTCCCCGTTGCGGCGGAGAATCCGCTTGTGCTGCAATTCGGGATCAACCCGCAGAAATGCTGCGTGATCGATCGGGTAGCGCCCGGCGTTGCCCATAGGCTCGTTCGGCAAAGCGCCAAACGCCGGATGCAGGGCATACGAGCCTTCGATGATGATGTTCCCCGTGGGATCGATCGTGTCGCTTGTTCCGTTAAAAGCCATGCGGCCGCAGTCGAATACACGATAGACAAACGACTCCCCGCGGCGCAGCGGCTCCACCACCTCTTCGCAGAAACGCTCGTAGTGGACATTTCCGCCGGGCGCGGCCAGACGCTCGGCCGTGCGCATTTTCGGCGGCAGGAAAAAATCATCCAGGTGGACGATGCTTCCCCCGAAGAGCAGCTGCAGCAGATCGGCGGCTGTGGACTTGCCCGAAGCGGCCATACCGTCGAGCGCGAGGGTAAAGCGTCCGTTTTGCTGTGCTTTTTCCCAAAGCGGGGCGAGCAGCGGCCAAACCGCCGCGAAACGGCTGTCGATCACGCGGTAAGCTGGGCGATAGGCGCGGTTAAATGCTTCGCTGTGGCGAACCATCGGGCAGCCTGCGGCCAGATATTCCTGCAGGTAAACGTCCAGCGTTTCCAGAGAAAAAGCAAAGAAATTCTGCCGGGCGGCTTCGCGCAGGGTGTCGAGTTTTTCAAGAAAAGCCGGCATACCGTCGCGCGGCTGGGCGGACGATACGCAGAAAATGCGCGCAAGCAGGGCGGACGGCAGGGCGTCGATCGCAGGATTTCCCAAATGCATGCGCAAAAGCCCGCCGCCGATCGATTCAAACGGCTGGGAAACGGCGGGAGCCTGGGTGCGTTCTTTTTCTATCCATTCGGCGCAGGCGGCCTCATAGGTGACAAGGTGACCGCCGCCGAATGTCTGCTGGTAAAGCAGTTTGACGGCGTCGCGGGGTTCCATGGCCGGGTAGCGCTGCGCGTGTTCTTTTAAAAGGTTGAGCAGGGTTTCGGGTGATTGCTGCATGGGTGGCGCCTCCTTGTGTCCCGGATTTGGCAAGTACTTTAACTATAACAAAGCCGTCTGATTTTTTCAAGCCGGCGGATGCCGAACCGGCACAGGTGAGTCGCGGGTCGGTGCCGAACCGGCACAGGATACTTCGCGAATGAGCTAAAATCAAATCAAAAGCTAAAGTCGCGCGGCAGAAGTTTGAGATACAAGCGTAAAAAATTTTACTCGATTTTTTTCAAAAAATCGTGGGGTCGAGGGGCAAAGCCCCCGGCGCGCCTCGCAAGGCGCGAAATACTTTTTCCTTCATAGGCGCAGGAGGGTAGGCAGAAACGTCCGGGGGACGTTTCTGCCGTAGGGAACCCTCGCCGGGGGTTCCCCTACTTAAGCTAAAAACGGACTGCATCCGGCGATGCAGTCCGTTCGTTGTGTTTTTGCTTACTCTACAAAAATCAGCTTGGCTTTTTTGAGCGCGATAACCAGAATCGGAATCAGAATGATGTGGCAGATAATGCCCGGAATGGCTGTGAGGAACGCACCGGCCAGGAAAGCCTGGAAGCCGAACGGCGAAAATCCCATGACCATCATGCCCCAGCGTACAATGCCCCAGACTACACGGCCTGCCAGCATGGCGCCGATCAGCGAAACATAGATGTAACCAATTTTTTTCGGCAGCAGCGCATACAGAATGCCGGTGACCAGACCATAGGTGGCCAGCTCAAAAGCCATGGGAATGGCGGTCATCATAGGCGGCATGGTGAACAGCAGATGGCGCAGCAGCGGGGCTACAAAGCCTACAACCAGCGCATACGGCCAGCCGCAGATGAATCCGCAAAGCAGCACCGGAATGTGCATAGGCGAAAGGGCGCTGCCGATCTGGGGGATCTGACCAGTTAAAAAGGGCAGCAGCAGGCACAAGGCCAGACACAGGGCGGCCGCCACCAGTTTTTGGACGGGATTTTTCATGAAACTCTCTCCTTAAAATAGAATAAAAAATAAGGCAGTCGTTCCCTTGGGGAACAGGCTGCCTTCATGACAAGATAAATAAATATGTATTATGTATGGCTGTAAATATCCGGTAAACGGGCAATAAAAGAGCCGCTTGGCGGCTTTAACCGGCCTTGAGCCGATCCGTAACGGATTTTAGTATATCGAAAAGAGAAAAATTTGTCAATCCCTGCTGTTTGTGTTTTCTGTCAGCTGGCGGATCATCTCCACCGCGCGGTTTAATAAATCGCTCACGGGAAGATTTTCCACGCCGACCACCTGATTTTCACAGCGGTTGACGGGGATCAGGATTTTTTCCGCCGCACTTTGTCCAACGGCCACCGCCATGGCCGGGGTGATTTCCCCCAGCAGTGCGTCGGCGATAACGATTCCGATCGGGCCGACGATCACATCGGCGCGCCGCGCATTGACCACAACGGCGTTTTCTCCGGTTGCGGCGCTTTCGGCCCCGGCTTTAATCATGCTGGCCGTGGCCATGCTGTTGGTTCCCACCGCTGTGAGCACGCCGTGCGGGCACTGCTCTTTGAGCAGCGTGACCAGACGTGAACCGATCCGCCCGCCCTGGCCGTCGATAATCAGGATTCGGGGTTGTTTTGCCATATCAGCCCTCCTGAATATCCATCTGCGCGCAGGCGTTCAGATCCAGCCCGGCAACGTGGCCGCTCTGGAATTCATAGTATCCCTGCGCGCCCACCATGGCCGCGTTGTCGCCGCAATAGCAAAGTTCCGGACGGAAGAAACGCCGGCCCGTGCGCTCACATTCCTGTTCTAAGCGGCGGCGCAGCAGACGATTGGCCGAGACGCCGCCCGCAATGACGATGGTTTGGGCGCCGGTGTCGTCGGCGGCTTTCATCACGTTGCGCACAAGGCAATCGACGACCGCTTTGCGGTAAGAGGCGGCCAAGTCTGCGGTGCTGACGACTTCGCCCTTTTGGTCGGCGTTGTGCAGCAGGTTGATCACAAACGTTTTGAGTCCCGAAAAGCTGAAATCATACGGCGCGCCTTCCACACTGGGGTGCGGCAGGCGGAACGCTTTTTCATCGCCGGATTCGGCCAGCTTGTCGAGGTGAATGCCGCCGGGATAGGGCATGCCCATCGCACGGGCGGCTTTGTCAAAAGCTTCGCCGGCCGCATCGTCGCGCGTCTGTCCGATGACCGAAAGTTTTGTGTAGCTTTCCACATTCACAATGTGGGTGTGTCCGCCGGAAACAACCAGGCACAAAAACGGCGGTTTCAGCTCGGGATTGGTGAGATAGTTGGCCGCGATATGCGAGCGCAGGTGATGGACGGGCACCAGCGGCAGGCCGGTGGAAAACGAAAGCCCTTTGGCAAAATTCACGCCTACCAACAGTGCGCCGATCAGGCCGGGCGCATAGGTCACGGCGATCGCATCCAGATCGCTGTAGCCGACGTGCGCGTCTTCCATCGCCTGGCGCACCACGCCAACAATCGCTTCGCTATGGCGGCGGGAGGCGATTTCCGGCACGACGCCGCCGTAGAGCTTATGTTCTTCAACCTGCGTGGCAACCACATTCGAGAGCACATGCCGGCCGTCTTCCACAACGGCGGCGGCGGTTTCGTCGCAGGAACTTTCGATACCAAGAATTTTCATCGTGTCATACCTCGTTTATCAAAAATCAGACGGCGCTTTCCAGCGTTTTGGTGAGGATCAGGCCGTCTTCCGTGGGGTGCGTGTAAAAATTTTTGCGCCGCCCCGCCTGGGAAAAGCCCAGCTTTTCATATAGGTGCAGCGCTGCAGTATTAGATGGGCGGACTTCCAGCGAGATAAACGTCCCGCCGATGGTTTGTGCGTGCTCGATGAGTCCGCGCACAAGCGCTTCGCCCACGCCGCGACGCCGGGCGGCAGGCTCTACGGCGATGTTATCCACATAGCAGTCGCCGCAGGGAGTGTGCATCCCGGCATAGCCCAAAAATACGCCGTCTTCTTCCGCCGCGATAAAATAGGCGTCGGGGTTTTCGATTTCTTCGGCCAGGGCAGCTTCGCTCCAGGGGGAAGAAAAGCAGATTTCTTCGAGCCGGGCGGCAAAAACCACGTGGCGCGGCGCAAATGGAACCAGCTCAATCATGAGGAAGTTCCTCCAAAAGAGCCTCCAGCGCGGTTTTCAGCGCGTCGCGGCAGCGGCGGTACGCTTCGAGATCGCCGCCGTACGGGTCGGGAATTTCGGGATTGGCCACGCGGATTTTTTCTTCCGGAACGCCGGCGCGGCGCAGAACAAAACCGTGGCTGGGCGTCATCACAAAGCACAGGTCGGCGGCGTCTACTTCGTCACGGCTGAGTGTGTGCGCACGGTGGCGCGAAAGGTCGAGCCCAATTTCTTCGCAAACTTCCACGGCATGGGCGCTGGCCGGGGCGCCGTCGGGCGCGGAAAGGCCCGCGCTGGCGCAGAAAAGGCCGGTGCGGCCGCTTTTTTTCACAAGATCGCGAAAGAGCACTTCCGCCATGGGACTGCGGCAGGTATTGCCGGTGCAGATAAACAGAATTTTCATACCGTGTCACTCCTTTCTCCGGTGGGACTGTTTTCCCGCCGGAACACAAGGAAATCAAAGCCGATCTCGGTTTCGAGCTGATCGAGCGCCTGCAAACGCGCCCGTCCGGCCGCGCCCGTTTTCCAGGCGTAGGGCGTCATGGCAAATAGATCGCACGCCGCCTGTGCGGGCAGCGAGATACGCGCGCGAACCGGCACGCGGTCTATCTCGGAAAAGCCGGGATATTCGATTTCCTTTTCTTCGTTTTCGTAAGGTTTTTCATAGAGAATTTCTTTAAGCCCCCATAAGTGCCGCGCAGACGGAACGGCAAAAATCAGCGTGCCGCCCGGTTTTAAAATGCGGGCAAATTCGCGGTCGGCCATGGGGGAAAAGATATTGAGCACCAGATCGGCGCAGGCATCGGGCAGAGGGATGGCATAAGAGCTGGCCACCGCAAAATCGATGCCTTTGTGCTGACCGGCGGCCGCTTTTACGGCAAATTTCGAGATATCAAACGCGCAGATACGCGGCGTGATGCCCGCTTTAAGCAACGTGTCTTTTACGGCGGCGGTGTAGTAACCTTCGCCGCAGCCCGCGTCTGCAATGAGCGGATTTTCTTTTTCGCTAAGGGCAGATGCGGAAAGCTCACATAACTTTTGGCAGAATGGATCATACCATCCGCCCTCGAGGAAACGGCGGCGCGCGGCCACCATTTCGCGGTCATCCCCGGGCAGAAGCGCGTGTTTTTGCTGTACAGGCAAAAGGTGGGCGTAGCCCTGCCGCGCTTTGTCGAAGCTGTGGTCTGCCGCACACCGCAGAGACGAGCCGGTATCGGTGAGCGGTTCGCCGCACAGCGGGCAGATAAAGCAGTTGAATTCCACGCACAAGCCTCCTTTAGCCCTTGGCCAGATACCAGTTTTCGCCCACACCGGCTTCGGCTACCATGGGAACAGCCAGCGAAACCGCGCCGGACATTTCTTCTTCCAGCAGTTTTTTGACGGTTTCGGTTTCTTCCAGCGGGCATTCCACGATCAGTTCGTCGTGGATCTGCAAAATCAGCTTGGCCTGCAATTTTTCGGCTTTCAGGCGGCGGGAAACGCGGATCATGGCGATTTTGATGATATCCGCCGCCGTGCCCTGTACGGGCATGTTGCGCGCCACACGTTCACCGAAAGAGCGCGTGTTGAAATTTGAGCTGGTGAGTTCCGGCAGGTAGCGCCGCCGCCCAAACAGCGTGCTGACGTAGCCGTCCTCTTTGGCGCGGGCAACCACGTTTTCCATATAATCGCGCACACCGGCGTAGTTGTTCAGATATTCCTTGATATAGCGGTCGGCTTCCTTGCGGGTGATGCCGAGGTCTTTCGAAAGCGAAAACGCGCCGATGCCGTAGACGATACCAAAGTTGACCGCCTTGGCGCTGCTGCGCATGGCGGGCGTTACCAGTTCCACCGGCACGCCAAACACGCGCGCGGCCGTGGTGGTGTGAATATCGCCGCCGGTTTTGAATGTTTCGATCATCACCGGGTCGTTGGCCATGTGTGCCAGCACGCGCAGTTCGATCTGGGAATAGTCGGCGTCCACGAGCGTCCAGCCGGGGCGGGCGGTAAAGAAACGGCGCAGTTCGCGTCCGAGCGGCGTGCGCACCGGAATGTTCTGCAGGTTCGGCTCGGTGGAGCTGATGCGTCCCGTGCGCGTTTCCGTTTGGTTAAAGCTGGAATGGATGCGCCCGTCGTCTTCGATCACCTTGAGCAGGCCGTCGCAGTAGGTGGATTTCAGCTTCGCATAGGTGCGGTAATCGAGCACATCGCCCACGATGGGATGTTCATACCGCAGGGATTCCAGAATGTCGGCGTTGGTGGAATAACCGTTTTTCGTTTTCTTGCCGTGGGGCAGTTCCAGCTTGCCGAACAGGATATCGCCCAGCTGTTTGGGCGAATTGATGTTAAATGTTTCGCCGGCTTCTTCGTAGATGCGCTGCTCGATTTCCTTGAGCTGCACTTCGATCTGCTTGCCGTAGGCTTCGATGCCCGCGCGGTCCACGCCGAAGCCGCTGAGTTCCATCTCGGCCAGAACTTCGGCGAGCGGCAGCTCGATCGTTTCGAGCAGTTCGCGCTGGCTGTTTTCGTCGATGGCTTTTTGAAGCTTGTCAAACAGAACCGGCAGCGCCGCGGCCTGTGCCAGCGTTTCGTCTTCCCAGGCGGGAACCGGCGCGCCGTATTCCGAGCCGAGACGCGGAATGCTGTAATCGGATGCGGCAGGATTGAGCAGGTAAGCGGCCAGACGCGCGTCAAAATGCACGGCTGGCGGCGTCATGCCGGCACGGCCATACAGCCGGTACAGCGTTTTGCTGTCGTAAACGCGCACGTCCACGTTTTTCTGCAAGGCGGAAAGCGCTTCGCTTGTGGCGGTTAAGCTGGCGGCGCCGTCCGCAAAGCAGACGGACAGCACACTACCCGGCTCGTCGCTGAGCGCCAGTACGCAGACGGGCTCTTTTTCGAGCTTTTCGCACAATTCGGCTTCGGAAAGGCCGTTGAGCATGGTGGCCGCGGGCTGATCGGATTCTTCCGGCGCGGTTACGGCATCGGAAGCGTTCAGGCCAAATTTTTCAATCAGGCTAAATAATTCAAGCGCGGCCAGTTTGGAAGCGGCGGCCTGACGGTCGGGTTCTTTCACGCGGTATGCGTCCAGGTCGGTTTCGATGGGCGCGTCGGTGCGGATTGTGCCAAGCGTGTAGCTTAAATAGGCGTTTTCCTTGTCGGCCGTGAGCTTGGCGCGCATCCCGGCTTTGATGGAGGGGTCGTCGAGATGTTCGTACACGCCGTCGAGCGAGCCGAACGTCTGGATCAGCGTGCCGGCGCCTTTGGGGCCGATTCCGGCCACGCCGGGGATTTTATCGGACGTATCGCCCTGAATCGCCTTGATGTCGATCAGCTGATGGGGCGAAACGCCGTATTCTTCGCGGATTTTGGCTTCGTCATACAGGGTGGCGACCGGCTGGCCTTTTTGGGTGGAAGCCAGACGCACATGCACGGTGGGGCTGACCAGCTGCAAGCTGTCGCGGTCTCCGGTGGCGATCACGCAGTCGTCGCCGCGCGCAGTACAGGCGGCCGCCAGCGTACCCAGAATATCGTCGGCCTCAAAGCCTTCACAGGTGACGAGCGTGTAGCCCAGCGCGGAAAGGATGTCTTTGAGCGGCTGCATCTGCCCGGCCAGTTCGGGCGGCATGCCTTTGCGGTCGGCTTTATAGCCGGCGTACATTTTGTGGCGGAACGTGGGCGCTTTCAGGTCGAACGCGATGCCCACGCGGTCGGGCTGCACTTCGTCGAGCAGGCGGCGCAGCATGGTGAGAAAACCGTAGACGGCGTTGGTGAAGGTGCCGTCCTTGGTGGAAAGCATCTTGATGCCGTAAAAGGCGCGGTTGACGATGCTGTTGCCGTCGAGTACCAGTAGTTTCATGGATGCATCCTCCTGTTGTTTAAGATGGTGGAAAAACAGCCCGGCGGTTTGCAGCGGGCGCAAAATCGTTTATAATAGAATGACAGTGCGGCAGGTTGCCGTAGGGGAAACCCCTCTAAGCGCGTGGGTTTCCCCTCGAAAACAGTCCACCGGACTGTTTTCTCACCCAATCCTGCGCTTTTGAAGGCAAAAGAGTTTCGCGCCTTGCGAGGCGCGCCGGGGGCGTTGCCCCTCGACCCCACCACCTTTTGAAAAAGGTGGACGAAAACTTTAACGTTTGTATCACAAGCTTCTGCCGCGTGAAGTGAACTTTCAATTTGATTTCAGCCCACCCGTGAAGTATCCTGCGGCGGTTCGCCGCTGTTTTCACGATAAACGTCGGCCAGAAGCGCGTCCAGTTCGCTTAAAGTAGAAAGACTGCCCGCACGGCGGCGGAAATCGGCCGCACCGCGCAGCCCTTTCATATACCAACCGACATGCTTGCGGGCTTCGCGCATGCCGTGTTCTTCGCCTTTTACTTCACACAGCGCGCCGATGTGCTTGCGGATCACGACGATCCGCTGCGCTGCCGTGGGCGGCGGCAGAATCCGGCAACCGTCGGTGAGATAGGCGTTGATCTGCTGGAAGATCCACGGATCGCCCAAAGCGCCCCGGCCTACCATGACCATATCGCAGCCGGTTTGCTGTAACATCAGCGCGGCGGACTGCGCGTCGGTCACGTCGCCGTTGCCGATAACCGGAACCTGTACGGCTTGTTTGACGGCGCGGATGATGTCCCAGTCGGCGGACGGCTGATACATCTGCGCGCGGGTGCGCCCGTGTACGCAAATCGCGTCGGCGCCGGCTTCTTCGCAGATTTTGGCCACTTCCACGGCGTTGACGTGCTGGTCGTCCCAGCCTTTGCGGATCTTCACCGTGACGGGAACATCCACGGCCGATTTAACCGAACGCACAATCGCGCCGCAAAGCGACGGATTGAGCATCAGTGCGCTGCCGCAGCCGTTTCCGGCCACTTTGGGAACCGGACAGCCCATGTTGATATCGATGATTTCCGCGCCGGAAAATTCCCGCGCTTTTGCGGCCGCACGCGCCAGAATCAGCGGTTCGTTGCCGAAAAGCTGTACGGCGGCGGGGTGATCGTCATCGGCAAGGCGCATCAGTTCAAATGTTTTGTTGTAGTTGTATTCAATCGCGCGGGAGCTGACCATTTCAGTGGTGCACAGTGCCGCGCCAAACCGGCGGCAGATTGCGCGGTAGATGCCGTCTGTTACGCCGGCCATGGGCGCCAGACAAACCTGCCCGGTGAGTTCTACATTGCCTATTTTCAAATATTCTCCATTCCTTTCTTGGTTAAAGGATGATTTTAGTTTATTAGAGGTGTTTTTTATGAAAGTAACCCGAAAAGGTTCAATAACGGAAATTGATTTGCACGGCCTGCGCGTAGAAGATGCACAGGCTCGGCTTTTGCATTTAATTGAACAATCGCCGCCGCAGGTGAAAGAAATTCATGTGATCCACGGCTATACGCGCGGCACGGCGCTCAAAGACGCGGTACGCGCTTTAAAACACCGGCGCATCCAGTGTATTTTGCCCAGCCTGAACGAGGGAATGTCCCGCATTTTTCTGAAATAATCAGCGGTTGAGCTCGTCGAGATCGAGCCCGTAAGCGGGGAGAAAGTTTTCCACAAAGTAATCGGCGGCGGGCAGATGCATATCTGCTACCGATTGGCGCAGCGTAGCTTCGGCGCTTTTGAATTCCCGGTTGCCCGTGTTGGCTTCTTCCATACATTTGATAATCGCCGAAAGCTTGTCCGCGGCCTTGACATAAGGAATCAATTGTTCGTCGCCGGGCTGCGTTCCCTCAAAAAGCGCGGCGTAGGTTCCGGAAAGTTCCTTTGGCAGCATGGCGCAGAGTTTTTGCGCCGCCAGCGTCTCGACTTCGGCATAAGCCGAGCGGATCTGCGTGCTGTGGTATTTCACAGGCGTGGGCAGGTCGCCGGTGATGATCTCGGTGCCGTCGTGGAACATCGCCAGAACGGCGGCGCGCTCGGCATTGAGATTTCCGCCCAGGTAGGTATTTTCGATGCAGCACAGCGCATGGGCGAGCACGGCCGTTTCCAGGCTGTGTTCGGCGATATTTTCGCTGCGGGTGTTGCGCATCAAACCCCAGCGGTTGATGTATTTCATGCGGGAAAGCATAGCGAAAAATCCGTTTGTCATGGCGCGTCCTCCAAGGGCATAACAATTCAGTTTATTATAGCACTTTCGCCCCGGAAAATGCAACAGGACGGGGAGTCCCCGCAGACAAGTCGCGGATAAGGATTTGAACAAAATTTAAGCATCTGTCGAGCGACTTAAGCTTACATATCCAGTAAAACTTCCCCGAGACGTATCGTGCGGCGGTTCGCCGCCCCGACTGTTTTCTCACCCCATCCTGCGCTTATGGAGGCACAAGAGTTTCGTCCGCTGCGGCGGACGACCAAAGGCGCCGCCTTTGGAAACCGCAAACCTTTGAAAAGGTTTGATCGAAACTTTTTACGTTTGTACATGAAGCTTCTACCGCGTGACTTTAGCTTTTCATTTTATTTTAGCTTATCCGCGACGTATCTTGCGGCGGTTCGCCGCCCGCCGCCTTTTTTTGGCATAGAGGGCTTTCGTTTTGGCGGGGCATATGCTATACTAACCGTGTATAAGCTTTTTGCGGCATGGATTTTTTCGAACAAGGAGATGCAGTATGGCGGATATTCGTTCGGCGCGCCGCGGCAGGCGCAGCGAAAATAATTATTTGCGGGCCTTCCTTTTGGGACTTGGCCTGGCTTTTATCATGTTCATTCCGTTTCTTGTGGTGGACGGCGGACGCTTCCTGTATTACGGCGATTATAATGTTCAGCAGGTTACGTTTTACCGCCTGGCACACGATGCCATCCGCAGCGGCAATATCGGCTGGAGTCACCTGACGGATTTGGGCGCGAATTTTATCGGCTCCTATTCGTTTTATCTGCTGGGCAGCCCGTTTTTCTGGCTGACGATTCCGTTCCCGAGCGAATGGGTGCAGTTTTTGATGGGGCCGCTGCTGATTCTTAAAATCGGCTGCTGTTCGCTGACGGGCTATATCTATTTGCAGCGCTATGTCCGGCAAAAGGATTATGCGATTCTGGGCGCGCTGCTGTATGCATTTTCCGGCTATTCCACCTTTAATATTTTTTTCAATCATTTCCACGAAGCGATGGTGTTTTTCCCGCTTCTGCTGGCGGCTGTGGATGAATATATGTACAACCGCCGCCGCGGCGTGTTTGGCCTGGCGGTTGCGGCCTGCTGTATTGTGAACTACTACTTCTTTGTGGGCATGGTGGTTTTCTGCGCCATTTATTGGTGTTTGCGCATGCTCTGCCGCAGCTGGACGATCAATCTCCGTGATTTTATCTGGATGGCCATGGAAGCTGTGCTGGGACTGGGCATGTCGTGCTTTTTGCTGATGCCCTCGATCTACACCGTTTTGCAGAACTACCGGGTGGATAACCCGATCAACGGCTGGGATGGTTTGGTTTATACCAGCGAACAGCGGTACTGGCATATCCTTGAATGCTTCTTCTTCCCGCCGGATATTCCGGCGCGGGCCAATTTCACGCCCGATTCCAACGCGAAATGGGGCTCCGTGGCGGCCTGGCTGCCGCTGTTCAGCATGACGGGTGTACTGGGATGGATGAGTATCCGCAAAAAGCACTGGCTGAAAAAACTGCTGGGCATCCTGTTTTTGATGGCGTTTGTGCCGTTTTTAAACGCGGCGTTCCAGATGTTCAACGCCTCGTATTACGCCCGCTGGTTCTATATGCTCACGCTGGTGATGGCGCTGGCCACGATTTTGGCGCTGGATAATCTCAAAATTGTCAACTGGAAAAAAGCGATTTTCCGCACAACGCTGGTCACGCTGGGAATCGGTCTTGCGATCGGCCTGATGCCGAAAATCACCACCGATGAATACGACATTACGCGGATCACCATCGGCGTGGAGGGTTATCCCGCCCGGTTCTGGTCGTATGTGGCGCTCGCGCTGGGCAGTCTGGCGCTGCTTGCGCTGCTGTTCCATCTGTTTAAACCCGGCAGCGTCCGTTTCCGCCGTTCCGTATTGGCTTCCGTTGCCGTGGTCGGCGTGCTGGCCGGCACATACAATATCGCGCTGGGCAAAACACAGGCGGATTATACCTGGAAGCATCTGATTCCCTACAACCTCAACGGCGGGGAAGACGTAACGATTGAAGATCTGGATACGGTGCGTTCCGATTTTTACGAATCGATCGATAATGCGGCCATGTTCTGGCAGATTCCGTCGGTTCAGGCGTTCCACAGCGTGGTGCCGGGCTCGATCATGGAATTTTATGAATCGATCGGTGTGACGCGCAACGTGGCATCCCGCCCGGATTCAACGCATTATGCACTGCGCGGGCTGACTTCCGTGCGCTGGCTGTTCGACGACGACAGCGACGAAAAGTATTTTGGCGGAACGGAAGAAGCCAAGCCCGAAATGCCGGGCTGGGTTTACTACGGAAACCAAAACGGCTACGATATCTGGGAAAACCTGTATTATATTCCTATGGGATTTACCTATAACCAGTACGTCACCGAAGAGGAATACGAAGAATGCACGAAATCGAGCCGGGAACAGCTGATGCTCAAGGCGATTGTACTTTCGGATGAGCAGGTGCAGAAATACGGCTATCTTTATGAACACGGAGACCCGTCAAGCTATGTCTATTCCGAGGAAGCCTATTTCAACGACTGCACGGCGCGCAAAGAAGGAGCCTGCTCCGAATTTGAATACACCCGTACCGGTTTCCAGGCTGAAATTTCTACTGAAAAATCCACGCTGGTCTTTTTCAGCGTGCCGTTTGAAGGCGGCTGGAACGCTACCGTGAACGGGAAACCCGTTGATGTAGAAAAAGTGAATGTAGGCTTTATGGCCGTGGAAGTTCCGGCCGGCGAAAGCAAGATCGTCTTCACCTACAAGACGCCGTGGCTGAGCGAAGGGATTCTGTTCTCGCTGTTTAGCCTGATCCTGTTTGTCGCAGCGCAGTTCCTGATTCGCCGCTATGGAAAGACGCTGGCGGTCGAACCGATGCGTTTTAGCAATACGCCGCGCCGGGCCCGTGATTTTGAAGAATACGAAAAAGAGACTGGCAGCACGTTTACCCGTGCGCTATATGATCCGCAAAGGGAAGAGGAAACTTGGCCGGATCTGCCGGTGCAGCTTTCGGAAGAGCCGCTGATCGATTTGCCGCCGGATCTTCCGCCCGCGCAGGCGCCGGGTTCGCCTGCTCCCGATTTTATCCCGCCGGACGATGATACGCTGGGAAAAGAAGTACCGCCGGAATCTGCCGAACAAGCGGAGAAAAGCAAAGAAAAATCCGACGGTGTTTGAGAAAGGGTGAAAACCATGAGTCTGCCTGTGCTGGATAATCATGACGAGCGCATTCGGTATGTTCATTTGCTGCTGGAGCGGGATCTGGAAGGGCTTCCTTCCTATCCGCTGCCGGACGGTTATCGGTTTGTCTTTTATCAAGACGGCGATCGCGACGCGTGGATCGAAATCGAAAAAAGCGCCCGGGAATTTAAAACCTACGAACAGGGGTGCGCGGCCTGGGAACGTTACTACGCGGCGCACGAAGCTGAACTGCCCGAGCGGATGTTTTTCGTTGTGAACCGGGCTGGGGAAAAGGTGGCCACTGCGACAGCGTTTTACGATGTGATGGGTGAAGACCTCTCCGGGGACGGCTGGCTGCATTGGGTAGCCGTCCGTCGGGAAGAGCAGGGCAAAGGACTTTCTAAGCCGCTGATTGCGCACACGCTGGAGCGCCTGCGTCAGCTGGGCTATACGCATGCCAAAATTCCCACCCAGACCAACACCTGGCTGGCTTGTAAAATCTATCTGGATTTCGGGTTCCGTCCCGTACCGCAGAATGCCGAAGAAAGCAGGTTAGGCTGGCAGATTATCAAGCGTCTGACCAATCACCCGGCTTTGTCGGAATTTGAAGCGGCGTCGGATGAAGATGTTTTGGCAAAAGAAGAATAAAGAGGATCAAAGAAACCGCCTGCGTGACTTTCATGCAGGCGGTTTCTTTATCGATTATAAATCAGACTCAAAGCAGTTATTCAAAAAGTTCAGCACGCGCGGCAGGTAATTTTCCATCTCGGCGATGGGCGTATGTCCTGCGCCTTCGATGGTGAACAGTTCACACGGAACACCGGCCTCGTCCAGCTGTTTTTTGAGCTGTACGCTGTAATCGTAATTGACAAGCGCATCGTTTGTGCCGTGTACGATAAAAGTGGGCGGGTAACTTTCGGCTTCGCTTGTGTGTGCCAGCGAACCCCAAAAATCAATAAACGCCCGGAATGCGCCGGGAATGCGGCACCAGATGTTGCCGGTAATGCCGCCGGCCGAGCCGCCGCCTACCGCCATTTTCTCCGGATCGATCCGCCATTCTTGCGCGTGGCCAAGCAAATATTGACGCGCAAGTTCACATTGACGGGCGGCTTCGGGCGCGCAGGCGTCGTGGCTGGGGCGCTCCATTTCTCTGGGGTACAAAGTGTAATCGGGGGAAACCACAACATACCCTCTTTGCGCAAACCAGTGGGCAAATTTTACGATGTACGACTGCTGCTTGTCGTTCCCTACGCGGAATCCGCCGCCGTGGATCAAAAAGAGCACGCGGCGCTTGGTTTCCGTATCGTTTTTGGGGGCATAAATGTCCATGTGCAGCGTTTCGCTTTCGCCCAAAACATTCTTCGCCTGGGCGAACGGAATATCCTGTGTTACTTCGATTTCCTCAAAGCTTTCTGTAAGGTAACGCATCGCTTCTCCTCCTGAAATAAAGACCGTTTTGGCCAATTGAATACTTTTTGTTCAGTATAGCTATATAGCCGTAAAACTGTCAAGTATCCCATAAAGAAAAGATCGGAAAAATTATTGTAAATCGGTTGACAGAAAATTGGCTCTGCCCTACAATAGAAAAGCGGAGATTTGGGGGAAGAAGGGGCTGTTATGCATCGGGCGCATTCGGTTGATTTGACACAGGGAATTCTGTGGAAACAAATGCTTCGGTTTGCCATTCCGCTGCTTTTAAGCAACCTGTTCCAATTGTTTTATAACACAGCCGATGCGGTGATTGTCGGTAACGCCATTGGTACGTCGGCGCTGGCGGCTGTGGGGGCAGGAGGACAGCTTGTTTCGGTAGTGGTTGGCTTTTCCGTGGGATTTTCAACAGGCGCCAGTGTGGTAGTAGCCCGGTATTTCGGCGCGCGAAACCCGGAAAAAATCGGAAAAACCGTTCACACGGCTTTTGTGATGGGTTTTCTGGGGAGTTTAGCGCTTACGATGCTCTGTGAAATTCTGGTTCCGCCCGTGTTGCGGCTCATCCATACGCCCGAAGGCGTGTTTGGAGAAGCTGTTTTGTATCTGCGGCTGTACTTTTTAGGACTTGTGCCGCTTTTGCTGTATAATATCGGCGCGGGAATTTTGCGCGGCGTGGGCGATTCGTTCAGGCCGCTGCTGTTTCTGGTGGCGACTTGTGCAGCCAACGTGGGGCTGGATCTGCTGTTTGTGGTGGTATTTCGCTGGGGCGTGGCCGGTGCGGCGCTTGCCACCGTATTGGCGCAGGCCGTGGCCTGCCTGCTGGTGATTTACACCTTGATTTGCAGCAGAGAAAGTTATCGGCTGGAAGGAAAGAAACTGGGTATCGATAGGCAGATTCTGAAAGAAATTGTATCGATTGGGGTGCCCACCGGTTTGCAGTCTGTGGTGGCCGGGCTTTCGAGAATCGTGATTCAATCGAGGGTCAATCTTTTCGGCGAGCTTGCCATGGCCGGTACGGTGGCTTATACGCGTGTGGATAGTTTCCAGGCGCTTCCCATTGACGCGATGTGCATGACAACCACAACATTGATCAGCCAGAACCTGGGCGCGCAGGATGAACAGCGCGCGAGAAAAGGGATCCGGTTTGGATTGTGGTTCTGCGCGGTGTTTGCTTTGGTTTCCGGCGGCGCGATTTTTGCATTTGCACCGCAGATTCTGCGTATGTTTACCGCAGATGCCGGAGCGATCGCCTATGGCGTGCGCATGGCGTCGGTGATGGCGACTTTCTATATGCTGTGTGCGTTGTCTTCAGGAATGAGCGCGGTGATCCGCGGAACAGGAGATGCCCGCAATCCCATGCTGATTTCCATGATGAACCTCTGTGTTTTCCGCATTATCTGGTGTTCGCTGATTCTGTTTGTCTGGAGCGATATCCTGGCCGTTTATATCAGTTATCCGATTTCCTGGGGGCTGGACCTGTTTTGTCTGGTGTTGTATTATAAAAAACGCTGCCCTTTGGGAAAAACAAAGCGGGTATGACAAAATTCCTCCCATATTGCACGGACGGGAGTGTATGATAAGGTGATCCGTGCAAGTTTTTAGATTGGAATTGAGAGATTATGGTTTTTTCGAGCTTGATTTTTGTTTTTGTGTTTCTGGTGCTGAATTTAACGATCCTGCTTTTCTGCGGCAGCATTCGCACACAAAATATTGTTATGCTGGTTTCCTCCCTTATTTTTTATGCGTGGGGCGGACCGAAGCTGGTGTTCCTGCTGTGCGGCATGACGCTGGTGTGTTGGCTGGGTGCGCTGGTTGTTGAACGAATGAACGGCGGGCTTCGAAAAGCTGCATTGGCGGTCACAACGGTGATTGTGCTGGGGCTTTTGGGTTACTACAAATATGCGAATTTTCTGGTGGCTAATTTTGCCGCCATTACGCAGCTTGATATTGCCGTGCCCAATATCGTGCTGCCGATCGGTATTTCGTTCTACACGTTCCAGTTGCTTTCGTATGTGGTGGATGTGTATCGAAGAGAAGTTCCGGCGCAGCGTAAATACTGGCTTTTGCTGCTGTATGCTTCTCTGTTCCACCAATGCATTGCCGGGCCGATTGTACGTTATAAAGATATTTTCGAGGATATTACGGACCGCAGCGTAAACATGCAGGATATCAGCGATGGCATTATGCGTTTCTCGGTCGGTTTTGCCAAAAAGGCACTTCTGGCCAATACCTGTGCTGTTTTGGCCGATACATTCTTGCCCGCGGAACAGGCTGCGCTGCATGGGGCTTCGTCCCTGGCCATTCTGTGCGGCGGTATCATGTATATGCTGCAAATTTATCTGGATTTTTCGGCTTATTCCGATATGGCCATCGGCATGGGCCGCATGGTGGGCTTCCACTATCGCGAAAACTTCAACTACCCGTATATGTCTACATCCGTAACGGAATTCTGGCGGCGTTGGCATATTTCGCTGGGGACGTTCTTCCGGGATTATGTGTACATCCCGCTGGGCGGCAACCGCTGCTCGGTTGGCCGGCATATTTTCAATATGTTCGTGGTTTGGGGCCTGACCGGTATGTGGCACGGCGCCAGTTGGAACTACATCCTTTGGGGACTGTATTATTTCGTGCTGCTGGTTCTGGAAAAATATGTTTTCCGTTTCGAAAAGAATCCGGTGTTGTACATTCGTGCACTGCGCCATGTTTATCTGTTGGTTGTTACCCTTTTGGGCTGGTATCTATTCCGGTTTGAAGATCTGGGTATGCTGGGAACGGCGCTGGCCGGGCTGTTCTGCATGAACGGCAATCCGCTTGCGGATGCTTCGACCACGATGACGCTGGTGAACTACTGCTTCTTTATTATTGTGGCGATTGTGGCCTGCACACCGCTTGCAAGCCGAATTGGAAACTGGCTGCGCAAAGGCGCTTCCAGTTCTGGTTCGATGGCAACGGTGTACGGTACGCTGCTTACACTTGTTCCGATTGTGCTTTTGTTCTTCTCGTTTATTTCCCTGATCGGAAACAGCTATAATCCGTTTTTGTATTCGCAGTTTTAAGTTTGGGGCAGGAAAAGGAGATTATAAATCGTGAAAATTGATTCTCATAATTATTCAGACCGTTACCGGGGGACCGGCACGGGTACGCACTACAGCGCCGCCTCCCGCCGCGCTGCCATGAAAAGACGCCGGGCCGGCCATATTGT
This sequence comes from uncultured Clostridia bacterium, assembly GCA_944384905.1. Taxonomy (GTDB): domain Bacteria; phylum Bacillota; class Clostridia; order Oscillospirales; family Acutalibacteraceae; genus RGIG7265. The sequence goes on along the minus strand of CALWVE010000027.1, from coordinate 14,624 downwards.
GGCCAAAGCCCAGGTTTTGCAGATTCTGCTGTTTGCGGCGCTGATGGTCGTGATTTTCTTCATCGGTCTGCTGCTGCCGCTGCGGCCGGAAAAATCTCAGATTGAAAACCGCAAGCTGACGCAGTTCCCGGCGATTACCTGGGATTCATTCTGGAACGGAGAATTCTTTAAAGGCGTGGAAACCTGGTACGCCGATACGTTCCCGTTCCGCGAAGGCTTTATCTCGCTGAATCAGAAAGTGGGCACTTTGTATGGCATTAACAAAGAGCAGCTCATTGGCGGTAAGATCCAAAGCGATGAAGTGCCGGAAGTTTCGGAGACCACGTCCGATTTTATCTCGGAATCCAGCGCACCGGATGAAGGCAGTTCTTCTCAGTCTTCCGAAAGCTCGCAGACGGAAAGCAACTCCAGCTCCGGCAGCTCGTCTTCCGGTTCGTCTTCGGGAACGGAATCGGAGATTGTCTCGCCCGGCAACAACCATGGGCAGATTCCGGAACAGGTGAATTCGGTGTATTTGCTTGGTGATACCGCTTTCGGTCTGTACGGTTTCTCGGAAAGCGTTTCGAAGAATTATGCCGAAATCGTCAATACGGCGGCCAACAAGCTTGACGGCAAAGCGCAGGTTTATTCCATTATCGCGCCGATCTCTTATTCCATCAATCTGGATATGGCAACACAGGAAAAACTGGGGCTACCCGACAACGCCAAGGTCATCAAGTATATCTATTCCAACATGAATGAAAAGGTGAAAACCGTTTCGATTTATGGCAATCTGGCGGCGCATTCCAGCGAATATCTGTATTTCCGTACGGACCACCATTGGACAGCACTGGGCGCCTATCGTGCCTATGAAGTGTTCTGCAATGTGAAGGGCATCGAAGCACATCCGCTTTCGTATTTTGATACGATGACGTTTGACGGCTTCCTGGGTACGATGTACGCCACCTGTAACTCGCCGCAGGCCATGGCCGATAATCCCGACGTGGTTACGGCGTATCTGCCGCGCGGGGCCAGCACGCTGACGGCTGTGGGCGAAGACGGCGAAGAATTTGAGTGGCCGATTATCGCTGACGTATCCGATTGGGCGGCTAACTCCAAATACAATTGCTTTATCGCGAGCGACCAGGCGTTTGAAACGATTCATAACGAGCAGATTTCCGATGGTTCCTCTGTGATGGTGATTAAAGATTCGTTTGGTAATGCGTTTGTGCCGTTCCTGGTGGATCATTACGAATATGTTTATGTCGTGGACCCGCGTTATTACAATGAGGGTCTGGTAGAAACCGTGGAGAAATACAACATTCAGGATGTGGTGTTTATGCATAACATCACGACAACAGGTTCAGACACACTTTCGGGCTATGTATCCGACTTTGTCAACCGCTGATGAAAATGGATTGATGCAAAGCAGGTCCGGAGGGTGTAAATCCTCCGGACATCTGCCTTTTGTCAGAAAATAAAAACAGGAGAGGGGATGTTCCTATGAAGCATCATTTCTGGAAGGAAAATGGAGACAAGATCTTGACGGGACTTTTGATTGCAGCCGGGGCAATTTCCCTGTTTTTTGTTTTTATGAAAATCGGCCCGCTTTTCGGGAGCCTGCGGCATCTGGTGCATATCATTGCGCCTATTGTCAGCGGCGCCGTGATCGCTTATTTGGTAGCGCCCATCTGCAACGCTTATGAGCGCGGCCTGTATAGCGGCATGAAGCGGCTGAAAATGTTCAGAAAAGATACTACCCGGCAAAAAGTGAGCGGGGCGCTGGCTGTGACCGGTTCCATGCTGACGCTGATCGCCGTGATTGTTCTGTTTTTGGTGATGATTCTGCCCCAGCTTTGGCAGAGTATCGTCTCGATGTTTAATTCCATTTCTGTTTATACGGATAACATCATCACCCTGACGAAGAATCTCTTCGCCGAACATTCCTGGCTGGAGGGTTCACTGGTTAAATTCTGGGAGAGCGCGGAAAGCTACATCACAAACTTCTTCCAGACGAAGATTCTGCCGAATGTGGATGTTTGGATTACCAACCTGAGCACAGGCGTCAGCCAGACGATTGTGTTCCTCTACAACATTTCGATCGGTATGATCGTGGCCGTTTATATGCTGGCTTCCCGCCGGCGTTTTGCGGCGCAGGGAATTAAATTCCTGTATGCGGTGCTTCCTGCCCGTCAGGCGGGTATGGTTTTGGGCCGCGTCCGCTTTGCCGACCGTGTTTTCGGAAAATTTATCAGCGGAAAAATTGTGGAATCCTTGATTATCGGCGCCATCGCTATGGTGGGAACGTATATCTTAAAAATGCCGTATGCCGTGCTGATCAGCGTTGTCATCGGCTTGACCAATATTATCCCGTTTTTCGGGCCGATCATCGGCGCGATTCCCTGTATTTTCATCACGCTGATCGTCGATCCGCTTAAAGCGCTGTATCTTACGATTTTCATTGTGATTTTGCAGCAGGTCGATGGCAACATCATCGGGCCGAAAATCATGGGTAAATCCACCGGCCTTTCCGGATTCTGGGTGTTGTTCTCCATTTTGCTTTTCGGCGGCTTGTTCGGCGTTTTGGGCATGATCCTCGGTATGCCGATTTTTGCCATTATCTACAGCATGGTCAGCGATTGGGTTTCTTCCCGCCTGCAAAAAAAGCATCTGCCCTCCGAAACGGAATCGTATATGAATTTTGTGGAAAACGAGGCCGCGGAAGATGTCAGCTATCTGGATTGAGTCAGCTTTTGCGATTGCAAAAAATCGCGGCTTGTGCTATCATGTTTTTTGTATAGGATGACAGGAATGCCGGGAGGTTTTGCCGTGAAGAAATCTGGGGCCGTTTTGCTGCCTGTTTTATCGGTTGGTATCATTGTGATTCTGGTGCTGCTTGGGTTTCGAATTGGCAGCCAGCCGCGCCATGCGGTGATGGAACCGGAGGTACAATCCGATCAGCAAGTATCTGAAACAAGTGAACTGATTCTTCCGGAACTCGAATGCCCGCCTTGGGCAGAGGCCGATTCCTGGCTGCTTTCCTATCATCTGCCCGGCTATACCATGCTCAAAGCCAACGACTTGTACGGCGATGCACAGGATATGGATGTGTATGGCCTGTATCCGGGCAACGGACTGACACAGGAAGCCATCTGGACGGATGACGCGCTTCTGAAAGTGTATCTGTATGCCGAACCGGCCGAAGAGGGCGAGGCACGTATGCTCACTTCGGCGGCTGTAACGATCGAGCCGCTTGGCTGCGGCGAAACGAAATATCTGCAAATGGTGAAAGCGGCGCAGGATATTTTGAGCTTTCTTGCGCCGGGTGTGACGGAAGGCGCGCGCGATCAGCTGATGGATACGCAGGCGTATCGCGATCTGATTACCTGTGCCATGCGCTATGCGGGGCAGAACCCCGAGCCGGTAGCCGGTACTTCCGTGAACGAAACGTTTGCCGCCGGAGAAACCGGCAGTGTGACGCTGCTTTCGCATGAAGCCTATGGTTATATTGAAATTTGCCTGCGGGTTGGGTCGGATTGAGCCCGCCCGCAGTTTTTTTCGGAGGAGAAGATTTTGCTGAAGCTCGAAAAATTTTTGGAAACGGACGGCGAGCTTTTTTCAAAACTGGCTTTTAACGAGTCCGTGATGCGTGCCAATATGGGCAGAACATTTACCGAAGAAGAAGCCGGGTGGTTTTTCGGAATGATTCTGGAAATCAACCGCGCCGATTCAGAGTTTGGCTATTATAAAGTGTTTCTTGAAACGGAAGATGCGGACGTTTACATTGGTATGGGCGCCCTGAACCCAAACGAAGAAGAACAGGGGCTGGAAGTTGAATATATGCTGCTTCCGGATTATTGGCATCAAGGGTATGGAACCGAACTGCTTGTTCTCCTGATGGAGAAAGCCCGGCAGCAAGACCCGGGGGCCGAGCTTGTTGGGATTGTAGACCCGGAAAATGTCTATTCAAAAAGAATGTTGAGCCGTCAGGGCTTTGCGTTTGTGCGGGCGTTTGTCAATTCAGACGGCGGTCTTGCACAGGTGTATAAAACGAACAGAAATCATGCGTAAGAAAGGAAGAGCTGCATTGAAAAAATTTATGGGGAGCAACTTTTTGCTTCAAAACGACACGGCCCGCACGCTGTATCATCAGTATGCCGCCAAAATGCCGATCATCGATTATCACTGCCATATTTCTCCCAAGGAAATCGCGGAGGACAAGCACTATGAAACGATCACCGATGTGTGGCTGGGCGGCGACCACTATAAGTGGCGCGTGATGCGCGCCAACGGCGTGGACGAAAAATACATCACCGGCGATGCTTCCCCGCGGGAAAAATTCCGCGCCTGGGCAGCTACTTTGCCGCGCTGTATCGGAAACCCCTTGTATCACTGGACGTATCTTGAACTCAAGCAGTATTTCGGCGTGACGGACTTTTTGTGTGAAGAAACGGCCGATGAAATTTTCGACCGCTGCAACCGCGTTTTGCAGCAGGAAAATATGGGTGCGCGCGGCATCATCGAACAGTCGAATGTGCGCCTGATCTGCACCACCGATGATCCGGTGGATGATCTTCGCTGGCATAAACAGATGGCCGAAGACCCCACGCTTACTGTCAAAGTGCTGCCGGCTTTCCGTCCCGATAAGGCGCTCAATATCGACAAGCCCGGCTTTACCGATTATATTCAGAAGCTGTGCGATGTAACGGGAGAAAAGATCGATACGTTTGGCTCGCTTTGCGCCGCGCTGGAAAAACGCATCGATTTCTTTGCCAGTATGGGCTGCCGCGCCAGCGACCACGCTCTCGACGCGCCGCTGTATGCGGCCGCTACGCCGCAGCGTCTCACACAGATTCTGCGCAAGGGCCTGGAAAGCAAAGTAACCGAACTGGAAGCCGAAGCTTTCCGCACCGGTTTGCTGCTGTTTTTGGCTAAGGCCTACAGTGCCCGCGGCTGGGTGATGCAGCTGCATTTCGGCTGCATCCGCAACAACAATACCCGTATGTTCGAGCAGCTCGGTCCCGATACGGGCTACGACGCGCTCAATAACTCGAACGGCGCGCCCAAGCTGGCGGCACTGCTCAACGCCATGGAAGAAAAAGACGCGCTGCCGCGCACGATTTTGTATTCGCTCAATCCTTACGACAACGAAGTGATCCTTTCGATCGCCGGATGCTTCCAGTCGCCGGAGGCACGCAATAAATTGCAGCTGGGTTCCGCCTGGTGGTTCAACGATACGAAATCCGGCATGGAAAAGCAGCTGCGCGATTACGCCAATCTGAGCGTATTGGGCAATTTCGTGGGTATGCTCACCGACTCCCGCAGCTTCCTTTCCTACACCCGCCACGAATATTTCCGCCGCATTCTCTGCAATTTCCTGGGCGAACTGATCGAAAACGGCGAATACCACGCCGAAATCGACCGCGTGGGGCAGATGGTGAAGGATATTTCGTATAACAATACCGTCCGCTATTTTGGTTTTGACGTTTGATGCCGGGCATCGGAAAGGAAAACTATGGAACGACTGAATTATCAGACGCTGAAAAATTTGGGAAGCCGCGATTTTGTGCTGGAAAACGCCCCCGAGCGCGTGCTGCAGTTTGGCGAAGGGAATTTCCTGCGCGGCTTTGTGGATTATTTTTTCGATAAAGCGAATGAATCTGGCAAATGGCAGGGCAAAGTTGCCGTGGTGCAGCCGATTGCCAAGGGCTTGACCCAGACGATCAACGAACAGCAGGGGCTGTATACGCTGTATCTGCGCGGAAGCGAAAACGGCGAAAAAATCAACCGCCGCCGCGTGATTTCCTCCATCAGCCGCTGTATCGATCCGTATGAGGATTTCGGCGCCGTGCTGGCTTGTGCCGAAAATCCCGACCTGCGCTATGTTGTGAGCAACACCACCGAAGCCGGTATTGCTTTTGACCCGATGTGCGGATTCGACGACGATCCGCCGTCGTCTTTCCCGGCCAAGCTGACGGTGTTTCTGTATGAGCGCTACCTGGCGTTTGCCGCAGATGAAAGCAAGGGTCTGGTGATCCTTTCGTGTGAGCTGATCGATAACAACGGCCGCGAGCTGGAAAAATGCGTGCGCCGCTATGCCGAATATTGGGAGCTGGAAGCGCCGTTTATGCAGTGGGTGGAAAAAGCCTGTCTGTTCTGTTCCACGCTGGTGGACCGCATTGTGACGGGCTACCCGAAAAACGAGGCCGAAGAACTGAACCGCGAAAACGGCTATGAAGACCGTCTGCTCGATACGGCCGAAGTGTTCGGCCTGTGGGTGATCGAAGGCCCCGAATGGCTCGAAAAAGAACTGCCGTTCTGCGGAATCGGCGAGCCGATTCTCGTCACGCCCGATCATTCCCCCTATAAGATGCGCAAAGTGCGGATTTTAAACGGTGCGCATACGTCGATGGTCTTGGGCGCCTATCTGGCCGGGCAGAACATCGTGCGCGCGTGCATGGAAGATGATGTGATCCGCACGTTTATGAATACCGCGATTTTTGATGAAATCATCCCCACGCTGACCCTGCCGAAAGACGAGCTGGAAGCGTTTGCGGCTTCCGTGCAGGACCGCTTTAAGAACCCGTTTATCGATCATGCGCTGCTCTCGATTGCGCTCAATTCCACTTCCAAATGGAAGGCGCGCGTGCTGCCCAGCGTGAAGGGCTATGTCGAAAAGTTCGGGAAAATCCCGCCGTGCCTTACCAAGAGTCTGGCGTTTTTGATCGCTTTTTACAGCGGCGGAACCTACCGCGACGGCGTGATGACCTGCCGCCGGGGCGAGGAAACCTACACGGTGCAGGACGACGAATTTGTGCTGAAATTTTACGCCGAACACGCCGCCGATACATCGGAAGCGCTGGTACATGCTGTGCTTTCGAATGACGCCATGTGGGGCGAAGATCTTACGCTGATTCCCGGCTTTGAAGACGGCGTATTGCAGGCGCTCACAGCTATTCAAAAAGACGGCGCCTACGCTGTGATGAAGGTGTGAGCGTATGGCGGATTTGATTCGGATTCATCCATCGGATAACGCCGCCGTGGCGCTGCGCGATCTTGCCGCAGGGGAAACCGTTTTCTGCGGGGATCAGCCGGTTTGCTGCCGCGATGCGATTTTGCAGGGGCATAAAATCGCCCTGCGTGATCTTACCGAAGGGGAAAACGTGGTGAAATACGGCTTCCCGATCGGCCATGTCAGCCGGGACGTTCCGGCGGGCAGTCATCTGCATACGCACAATGTGCGCTCCAACCTTTCGGGTGAGCTTTCCTATACCTACACACCTGATTTCCGTGAGCCCGAGCCGATTGAACCGCTCACGTTCCCGGGTTATCTGCGCGAGGACGGACGCGTCGGCGTGCGCAACGAGGTGTGGATCATTCCCACGGTGGGCTGTGTCAACAGCGTGGCGCGCGAAATTGAAACGCAGGCGCGGGCGCGTTCCGGTTTTTCGGAGATTTATGCGTATACCCATCCGTACGGCTGTTCCCAGCTGGGCGACGATCAATTGTATACGCAAAAGGCTTTAAGCGGCCTGATCCGCCACCCCAACGCCGCGGGTGTGCTGGTGCTGGGGCTGGGATGTGAAAACAACAACATCCCCGAACTGCAAAAGGTGTTGGGCAAAATGAACCCCGATCGGGTTCGCTTCCTCACGGCGCAGGAACATAAAGATGAAATTGAAGCCGGTGTCCAGCAGGTGCTGGAGCTGGTGGAACGCGCCCGTACCTATCAGCGCACGCCCTGCCCGGTGAGCAAACTGGTGGCAGGGCTCAAGTGCGGCGGCTCGGACGGCTTTTCGGGCATCACGGCCAACCCGCTTTTGGGACGTTTTTCCGATTGGTTGATCGCTTCCGGCGGCAGCGCCGTGCTGACCGAAGTTCCCGAGATGTTCGGCGCGGAAACGCTTTTGATGAACCGCTGTGTTTCGCCGGAGCTGTTTGAAAAAGCGGTGCATCTTATCAACGATTTCAAGGCGTATTTCCTGCGGCACGGCGAAAAAGTGGACGAAAATCCGTCGCCGGGCAACAAAGCCGGCGGGATTACCACGCTGGAAGATAAGTCGCTGGGCTGTGTGCAAAAGGGCGGAACAGCGCCTGTGCATGATGTGATCGCCTACGGCGACACGGTAAAAGAAGCGGGGCTTACGCTTTTGCAGGGGCCGGGAAACGACCTGGTTTCCGCCACAGCGATGGCGGCCGCCGGTGCGCAGCTGATTTTGTTCACGACGGGGCGCGGCACGCCGTTTGGCTGCCCGGTGCCCACGATGAAGGTGGCGACGAATCACCGGCTGGCCGAAAATAAACCGGGCTGGATTGATTTTGACGCTGGAAGTTTGCTCGATACGCCGGCCGAAACGGTTTTGCAGTCGTTTATTGAAAAAGTGCTGGCTGTGGCCGGCGGTGAACCCGTCCGCGCCGAAACGCTGACGAAAACGGAGCTGGCGATTTTCAAAGACGGCGTGACGCTGTAATACGCCGCGGGCGGAGAACCTCCGCGGGTGAGTCGAGGGTCGGTGCCGAACCGGCACAGGATACGCCACGGGTGAGCTTAAATAAAATTGAAAGCTAAAGTCACGCGGCAGAGGCTCGTGATCGGAACATTAAAAGTTTCGATCAAACCTTTTCAAAGGTTTGCGGTTTCCAAAGGCAGAGCCTTTGGCCGCTCTCCGCAGAGAGCGGAACACCTTTGCTTCCATAAGCGCAGGATGGGGTGAGAAAACAGTCCGGTGGACTGTTTTCGAGGGGAAACCCACGCGCTGGGAGGGGTTTCCCCTTTTTACGATTCGCACCTATGCAACAGCTGCGAGCCGGTGGCAAACTTGATTTAGATATACGGCTCAAATCGCGCGGCAAACCGATACAATATACTTTTAGAGGAGGATTGGATGATGGATACCATTCGTTTTCATCATACGCACGCACAGGTTGTGGCGCACCGCGGCCTGAGCGGCTTGGAAACAGAAAACACCTGCGCCGCATTTGTTGCGGCCGGAAACCGCAGCTATTTCGGTATCGAAACGGACGTTCACCGCACGGCGGACGGCCATTTCGTGGTGTTCCACGACGATAACACGGCGCGTGTGGGCGTGGATAGCCTGGTGATTGAAGAAACGAGCTTTGAGACTTTGCGTGCCCTGCGTCTGCGTGATAAAGACGGCGAACGCGGCCGCAGTGATCTTCGGATTCCCACGCTGGCGGAGTATGTTTCCATCTGCAAAAAATACGAGAAAACCTGCGTGCTGGAGCTGAAAAACAGCTTCGAGCAGGAAGACATCGCCGCGATTGTAGAGATCATCCGCGGGCTTTCGTATCTGGAGCATGTGATTTTCATTTCGTTTGATTACGATAATCTTGTCAAACTGCATCGGATCTGCCCCGATCAGCCCGCTCAGTATCTGACCGAGAAAGCAGAGGACTGGGACGAACTGATCGCCCGCCTGGTAAGCGATAAGCTGGGGCTGGATGCTTTGTATAAACTGCTTGATGAAGAGCTGGTGAAGAAGCTTCATGACGCCGGCATCGTCATCAATGTATGGACCTGCGACGATCCCGCCGCGGCCGAACAGCTCGACGCCTGGGGCGTGGATCAGATCACAACCAATATTCTGGAATAACGGAGGAAAAAAGATGGCATTGTACCCTACGCCGCATATTCACGCGGCACCTGAAGATTTCGCAAAAACCGTTTTGATGCCCGGCGATCCGCTGCGGGCCAAGTTTATCGCCGAAACTTTTTTAACCGATGCCCGACTGGTGAACAATGTGCGCGGCGTACAGGGCTATACCGGCCTGTATGACGGCTGTCGGGTTTCCGTGATGGCCAGCGGCATGGGTATGCCGTCGATGGGCATCTATAGTTATGAACTGTTCAATGTGTTTGGTGTGGAAAACATTCTGCGCATCGGTTCGGCCGGAGCGCTGCAGAAAGACGTGCAGCTGCGCGACATCGTGTTCGGCATGGGCGCCTGCACCAACTCTGCCTATGGCGAACAGTTTGGTCTGCGCGGGAATTTTGCCCCTGTGGCCAGCTATGCACTGCTCAAAGAAGCCGTAGCGCAGGCCGAAGCGCTGGGTGCTCGCTATCATGTGGGCAACCTGCTTTCAAGCGATACGTTCTATGATGACGACCCGAACGCCAACGAAAAGTGGATGAAGCTGGGCGTTCTGGCTGTGGAAATGGAATCGGCCGCCCTGTATATGAACGCGGCGCGCAGCGGTAAGCGTGCGCTGGCGCTCTGCACGGTTTCCGACCACATCCTCACGGGGGAAGCCACCACTTCCGCCGAGCGCGAGACTTCGTTTACCCAGATGATGGAAGTCGCCCTGCGCACGGCTGTGGCGATGGATAAGCAGGTGCTGTGATGGCAGAAGACAGACTGTTTATTGGAATTGCGGGCGGCTCCGGAAGCGGCAAAACCACGCTTTCCTCCCGTTTGGTGGAACAATTTGCCGGGCTGATTTCCGTTGTCAGCCACGACGATTACTATAAGGCGCACGACGATCTTACGCTGGAAGAGCGCCAGCACATCAATTACGATCACCCCAACGCGTTCGATACCGATCTTTTGATCGAGCATTTGCGGCGGCTGCGCCAGGGCGAGGCCGTGGAATGCCCCGAATACGATTACTGCATCCACAACCGCAAAAAAGAAACCCATACGATCTGGCCGCGCCGCGTGGTGCTGGTGGAAGGCATTCTCATTTTTGAAAATCCGCAGCTGTGCCGCGAGCTGGATGTGAAGGTGTTTGTCGATACCGATAATGACGTGCGCCTGCTTCGGCGCATTAGCCGCGATCTCACCGAGCGCGGGCGTACATTAGCGTCCGTGGAGGAACAATATCTGGCCACGGTAAAGCCCATGCACGAGCAGTATGTGGAACCCAGCAAGAAGAATGCGGACATCATCGTGGTGGGCGGCGGCAAAAATCCGGTGGCCTTTGCGATGCTCTCGGGGCTGATCGAAAAATACCTTGCCGAAAATAAAATCTGAAAGCACAAAAACGAAAGGATCACGTTCATGGAACAGTTTAAAATTGACCGTATTAACGAGCTGGCCCGGGAATCGAAAAAGCGGGAACTCACCGCCGAAGAGAAAGCGGAGCAGCAGAAACTGCGCCAGGAGTATATTCAGGCTTTCCGCGGCAGCCTGACCCGCGAGCTCTCTAACATTCGGATTCGCCGCCCGGACGGCAGCCTTGAACCGCTTCAAAAAAAGAAGAAATAACCCTGTGGTTTGAAATAAAGCGGTCAAACGGCTGATTTTGCCCGGATTTGCGCAATTTTTACCCTGATTTTGCTTTGCGTTTTTAGACGGGATTTGGTATACTGTTTATAATCTTGCAAAGAAAGTGGTGTTTGGTTTCCGTGGACGAAGGCCCTGACCCCGGTAGTACCAACAATAAAATAAAGTGTAAAAAATAGACAGCCTCGAAGCATCCTTGTGTGTTTCGAGACTGTCTTTTGCGCTTTTTTAGCTGCTTGCTGCAAAGAAAAATTATTTATTTTCAGGAGTGATTGTTTTTTATGGACGGCAGTACGATTGGAATGATCGTAGCATTGGTAATTTGTGTGTGTTTTTCGGCGTTTTTCTCGGCGTCCGAAACGGCGTTTTCTTCGCTGAATAAAATCCGGATCAAAAGCCGGGCGGATGCAGGCGACGCCAAGGCAGCCGCAACGCTGGCTTTTGCCGAACGATACGACGAATTGCTTTCCACCATTCTGATCGGCAACAACATTGTGAATATCACCGCATCTTCTCTGGGTACGGTTTTGTTTATTAATTTTTGTGGCAAATATGGCCCTACGATTTCTACGGTTGTTTTGACGGTGATTATCCTGATTTTCGGCGAAATTTCCCCCAAGAGTATGGCGAAGGAAAACCCGGATCGGTTTGCTATGGCCGTGGTTCCGTTTATGCGTATGATTCGCACGATTTTCCATCCGCTGAACTTCCTGTTCATGCAGTGGAAAAAGCTTTTGACCCGTATTTTCTCGAGCGGGGAGGACGAAGGCGTAACCGAAGAAGAACTGATTACTTATGTTTCCGAAGTTGAAAGCGAAGGCGGGCTGGAAAAAGAAGAGGGCGATCTGATCCGTAATGCCATTGAATTCAACGATCTGGAAGTTTCCGAAATTCTGGTGCCCCGTGTGGACATCTGCGCCGTAGAAGACACCGCCACCGACGATGAAATCGCCGCGGCTTTTGCGGAAAGCGGTTATTCCCGTCTGCCGGTGTATCACGATTCTCTGGATACGATTGTGGGCGTCATCCACGAAAAAGATTTCTACAATTCTCGTTTCCACGGCGAAACCGGCCTGGATACGATTATGAAAAAGACGACTTACACCACGTATTCCGTGAAGATTTCCGACCTTCTGCGCACCTTGCAGCGCGATAAAACGCATATGGCGATTGTCGTGGATGAATACGGCGGAACCGAGGGTCTGGTTACGCTGGAAGATATTCTGGAAGAGCTGGTTGGCGAAATTTGGGATGAACACGACGAGGTTGTGGAACAGTTTAAGCGTCAGCCCGACGGCAGCGTGCTGGTTGCCGGTTCGGCTTCTGTAAATGATTTTGAAGATATTTTCTCTGTAAAAGACGATACCGACAGCTCCACCGTAAGCGGCTGGGTATTTGGCAAATGCGGCAAAATCCCGGTGGAGGGCGAAAGCTTTGAAGCCGATGGCCTGACCGTTACGGTTACCAAGGTTGAAAAGAACCGTCTGCTCGAAATCCGCGTGGTTGAACCGCAGGAACCTGAGCAGGAAGAAAAATAATCCGCGTCAGACGCAGCAATAAAACGAAAAAGCTCCTGTATGGAATTTCCATGCAGGAGTTTTTGTTTGTCAATTGAATATTCAGTAGAGCAGCATGCCGAAATACGTCACGGTATTTGCGCCGTTGATATAGTGGATGCCGGCGCTTGCCGCGAGTTTGGCTACGTGAATGCCGAAGCCTTCCAACGACGGAAACAGCTTGTCGGGCATTCTGCAGGCCACATTTGGATAGGTGCAAGTCTCGCAACGGTTGCATCCTTCATTGGATAAAAGAATAAACGAATCATAGCGTGGCCGAACCGCTTCATACAAACGGTCGCAGAGTTTTTTGAACTGTGCGTGTCCTTCTCGCATGCTTTCGTAATCAAAAGAATCTTCTAAAGGGTATACGCAGTTAAAAACCATGGCGTTTTCATACTGTAAACAGCGTTCTCTGCATTGCGAAACCGTTCCCACAGCGGGAGGACAGGCCCATGTTTTTCCATATAAGCGACAGACATTGTTTTCGCAAATTTTCCGAATTTCTTCGTCGAATACAATTTCTGCCGGGGACACGATCCCGTATTGATGGATACCTATTTCTTTAAATTCAGAGTCTGTGAGCATGGCGCTGCGCCTCCCATTATTTCGGTTGTTGTCAGTATAGCATATGGAAATGTACCATTCAACCGCACGTTACGCTCATTTTTCAAGCAATTATGTGTGCAAATTGATCAAAAAGGGAAAAGAGAATCGGACAAAATATAAAAATAATAAAAATTATCATTTTTATATTTACAAACGCGGGACCTTGTGCTATAATACAATCATCCGATACAGGGAGGCACCAAAGTGAGAAAGAACTTCAGCCGTAAACGGCAAACCATCTATGCGGCGTTGTGCTCCACACGGTCTCATCCCTCGGCGGAGATGATTTACACGGCTTTAAAGCCGGAAAATCCCGACCTGAGCCTGGCTACAGTGTATCGAAACCTGCGCGATTTTTGTGCGGATGGTACGGCTGTCAGCTTGGGTGTCATCAATGGTCACGAGCGTTTCGACGCCGACACATCTCCTCACAGCCATTTTGTGTGCCGGGGTTGCGGCCGGGTGTACGACATCGAGGAAGCTTATCCGCAGCAGCGGATGCAGGAACTGGGCGAGCGCTATGCGTATTCGTTTGAAACCTGCGAAATCGTTTTTACCGGAATGTGCCAAGAATGCCTTGGCGGTGAAAACAAAATTCAACATTAAATATTCAATTGATTCAAAACAAAAATCAGGAGGTTACTTATTATGAAAAAGTTTGTTTGCAGCGTATGCGGTTACATCTATGAAGGCGAAGCAGCTCCGGAAAAATGTCCTCAGTGCGGCGTTCCGGCTTCTAAGTTCACCGAAATGGTGGGCGACAGAACTTGGGCTGCCGAGCACGTTGTTGGCGTAGCTCAGGGCGTTTCCGAAGACATCCTGGCTGATCTGCGCGCTAACTTCAACGGCGAATGCACCGAAGTTGGCATGTACCTGGCCATGGCCCGTGTTGCCCATCGTGAAGGCTATCCGGAAATCGGCCTGTACTGGGAAAAGGCTGCTTTCGAAGAAGCCGAACATGCTGCGAAGTTCGCTGAACTGCTGGGCGAAGTGGTAACCGATTCCACCGAAAAGAACCTGCAGATGCGTGTAGAAGCTGAAAACGGCGCTACCGCCGGTAAGTTCGACCTGGCCAAGCGCGCCAAGGCTGCGAACCTGGATGCCATCCATGACACCGTACATGAAATGGCTCGCGACGAGGCTCGTCACGGCAAGGCTTTCGCTGGCCTGCTGAAGAGATATTTCGGCAAATAAGAAATCGCCATAAAAAGCATTTCGGGGCACCCGCTGATAAGGC